>NZ_JBSWYJ010000017.1:0-124639 GCF_056161045.1 Flammeovirga sp. AWQ4_249 | reverse complement strand
AAATTAATTCAAAGAGTTTTTGCATGTGTGAGAGATGGTGTAGAATATGATAAAAATTATAGTCATTCTCTTGGATAATCCATACAAATCCTTTTGGTTTAACAATAAAGGAAAGATCTTGGTCTGACAATAAAGATAATTATCGTTATGGGTTTAATGGTAAAGAAAACGATAGGGATTTAAGCAGTTCTCAGCTGATTCAGGATTATGGCTTTAGGGTGTATAATCCAGTGATTGGAAAGTTTCTGAGTGTGGATCCGTTGACTAAATCTTATCCAGAACTTACGCCTTATCAGTTTGCTTCTAACACTCCAATTCAGGCTATTGATTTAGATGGGTTGGAACGATATCATTATCTTTATACTCTTGATAATGGAAAACCTAGACTTAAATACATATCAACACAAAAAACGAGATCAGACACGTTTCCAATAATTTTTGGGTTATTTTCTATGACATTAACTCAACCACTGGATGAGAGTCATGTTGTTTGGACTGTTAATGAGAATAATGTACCAACTGGTTATCGATTTAACTCTTACAAAGAAGCTATAGAAGCGTCAAAAAATAATTTTGAGGGGCTTAATGTAAGAAACTCCATTGTTATGGAGGATATGTTTGTTAATTCAGTAGCTAAAACTGGTGAAACTTTAGGGACCATTGGCGAAGCGTTATCAAATTTTGGAATAAAGCAAGTTGGTAAACCTCAAACTTTAAATGCAGATAATATCAACTTTAGTCAAACTAGTGTAAATGGTGCAGCTGACATTGTTAAAAGTATGAAGTCAAAAGGTTGGAAAGGTACTCCTATTGAAGTTATTGATTTGGGTAATGGAAAGTATGGAACACTTGATAATACAAGAGTTTACGCAGCTCAACAGACGAATACTCAAGTAAAAGCTTATGTATATAAACCAGATGATATAATACCAAAAAATCAAGCAAGACGATTTATGAATAAAAAAACAAAGGAATTACCAAAAACATGGGGAGAGGCTTATGATTTTAGAATTAAAAATCAAGCTGCAAGGTTTGGTAAAAAATATCCAAAGGGATCTCCGACATTAGAAAAAGTAGATGGAAAAAAAATATAATAATGGATTTATTAGATAAAAAAATAAGTGAAAAGTTTTCATATCCTGATGAATTTTTAATTTTAATTGAACAAGGAACAATTAAATTTTGGCCTTGGTATTTATTAGAGGGGGTAGAGTTAGAGGAAAAGTACAAAGGTTTAAGAGAACGCTATCCTCAGAAAAAATTAATACCTTTTGCAACTAAATGTGATTCAGATGATGTTGCATGTTGGGTAATAGGAGATTTAGAAACAGTTTATATTGTTCATGATTACGCTTCTAAAGGATTTGAAACAGTTAAAAAATATAAAGATTTTTGGAATTGGTTTAGACATGCAATTGAAGATATGATTGAATATAATATGTAACACCTACTCCCACTGTTCGTAATGTTAAGTGCTAGCGTCATTACGAACTATATCATTGTTTAAGTTTTCAACTTAAAACAACAATCCAAGCCAATCTACCCCACAAGTAGATTGGCTTGTTTCGTTTATTACATTATAGATTGAATCTTTCTTTTTGCAATAAAAGCATCAATCACAGAGAAGATATGTTTTTTATCTTCCTCATCGAATTTTGAAACTTCAAGGATTTCTCCACTGTACCTAATGTTAAGCGATAAGTATCATTACCAACTAGCATATTTTTTTTAATTTTGAAACTTAAAACAACAAACCCCCAACCCTCACAAACCAAAAAACTTATGGTGTTATTCTGCCAATATACCCATCCGCAATTCCATAAAAGCTACCCATCTAACAGATTTTCACTTTAAGAATAGTATCTTTGCATTAGTAGAAATAAACATTGTTATGTGTTCGTCACGATATATCAACCCTTTTACGAATTTTGGTTATAAGAAAATATTTGGAGTTGAAAACAATTAGGATATCCTTATATACTTTTTGAAGAAGTACTTCCTGCTGATAGTCAGATCCAGACGTTGACTTACAAGCCAACAGAACATTTACCCAAAAATGATACAGACCGTAAAGCGATTTATGATTTATATTGTGAAAATGAATTAAGAGAGAAATTTATCGTTGAGCTACAGCGTGTCTCACAAAAGTTTTTTAAAGACCAGACTATTTATTATTCTAGTTTCCCAATTCAAGAGCAAACAGAGAAGGGTATGTCTTGGAATTACGAACTGAAAGCCGTGTACGTAATTTCGATCATGGACTTTATTTTTGATGAAGAGGAGGAAGATTTCCAACATATTGTCGAGCTAAAAAAACCAGAACAATAAGGTATTCTACGATAAGCTAAAGTTTGTTTATCTAGAATTGCCAAAATTCCAAAAAACAGGAGACAGCCTAAAAACAAATTAACGTGATCAATGAGCTATCAGTAATCTTACTTTTAAGTATTAGATTTACTTTCATATTCAGGTGCCACTAATGGTGCCACTATTTTAAATTACATGTACTATTCTATATAATGAAAAATATGTAAATAGCTGATTTAGTATACTGTGTGTGAAATATTTTATACTGAAAACCAAAAACCATCCTCTTATTTAAAGGATGGTTTCCCAACTATTGTCTACCGCTATTAATTTAATAATTAATGAAATGAAATGAATTATATGAATCTATTTATTGTCTCTTTTTACATTAATGGTAAAGCATAAACATTGGCTGTATGACCAGAATGCACTTTAACATATGTCTCTATAATTTTTTGTTGTACACCTAATGCTTCGATTTCTTCAAAACCTTCCTGGATAAGTGTATCTTTTTCTAATGTCACTGTAAAAGTAAAATCATTACCCTCCCAGTTTCTATTATTACAATATTCTAAATTTTCTTTATATTGATTTCCTGCTAACTTATAAGCTCCTCCTCCTGCAATAAAATGTGCCGTTGAGTCCGAACCTTTATTCTCATCATGATTCAAGAATGCAAAATGATCTTTATTGATAATTTTAATCATTCTTTTCCCCTCTAAGTTCATATGTTGAACCGAATCTCCTTTAATAGTTACAGCAGAAACTAATTCCCATGTACCTTGAATATTAGGTGCCTTATGGACATCTATACAAGAACTAAATAGAATGCATAAAAGTATATAGTATATGGTTTTCATGTCTGTGTTTCATTGATCACATAACAAATGTCAATATTATCCATTCAAAGTCATTACATTTTCGACCAACAACATTTTTTTAACTCTATAAAGTACTTTTAAGAAATATTTACGGATAAAGAACAAAAAAAGAGAGACGAATGCCTCTCTTTAAAGTAATAAGTTAAAATAGGGTATGATAGTACTTTTTGAGATTCTTATCTATTGACAGAATCCTTAGTTTTCTTTTTAGTTTTGGGAGGCGATTTAGGAATTTCCTTTTTGCCAAAAAGATTTTTTGAGCCCCATTTTAGGGTACTTTCGCTGATAGTCATTGATGTTCTCATGTTTGAAGGTTATTAAGTTAATCGACGCAGTAAAATTATTAAATATTTCTCAAAATAACTATCGCAACCGGTTTAAATATGTTCTTTTAATGTTTTTTTATCTTCTCTTAAAATATGTATTTAAAAAGATATTAAGAATAAAGAAGTTTCCTACTAATTTTAAATTCTTTTTTACCACTAGAAATTTTTTTTTTACCAATTCCTCTTTTTTACAGATAGTAATTTTGTGACGTTCAATCAATTTCTTCATTTGAATTAGTACTAACACACTAATATACCTAACTAATATTTCTATGGATGCTAGAAAATTTAGAGAAGCCATTAAAGCGGCATTGGCATTTGTCATTGCTTATGCAATAGCCCTCCAATATAATTGGATGAATCCGTATTGGGCAGGGTTTGCAGTTTCTATGGTTGCTTTTCCTGGTTTTAATACTGGAATGAGTATGCGTAAGGCACTCTTTAGATTATGTGGTACAATACCTGGTAGTATCATGGGTTTAGTCATATCAGCAGTAGCAGGGCAGGATAGATGGTTATTTGTCTTTCTTGTAAGTGCTTGGCTTGTGATAACCACATTTTTGATGATTGCAGATAAAAGACATGCCTACTTTTATAATGTAATAGGGTTTACCATGGTAATGGTTATTATTGCTGATCCTTCTTCTTCAAGTGATGCTTTTAACCATGCATTATATCGTTCCATAGAAAATATATTGGGAATTGCTTCATATACACTAGTAAGTCTATTAATCTGGCCACTATTGGATGCAAGAAGACCTGAAGGATTGAGTATTAAAATAATCAATGCACAACAAAATTTACTGTCAAGTATTTTTTCTTCAATAGAAAATAATAATACGAAATCAATAAAAGAACCTAAAACTTTATTAGAAGACATCAACCAATTACAAGAAACAATTGATGTTGCAAGTTATGAAGATAACAAAGTGCACATGAATAAAGAAAAATGGGATTCTTTTTATGAAACTTCACTATTGACAGTAAGATCCTTGAATAGGATAGTTGTTGCTCTCAATAGCTTCGGTGGGGAAAATATCCAACGCATTATTTTAAATTCTGATGAAGTAATTTCTCAGATTAATAAAAGGTATGAATTAATTAAAGGATATATTGAACAAGTAGAAACTTCTCCTCTTGCAAAGACAATTGATCTAGATATTGACAGAAATTATTTGAATCAATTAAATAGTTCAGACAAAATTAGATATTCTTTAATCATCAACGAATTAAGAGAATTAGAGAAATACACGAAAGAATTAGTGGAAGTATTGCATGGAAAAGAACATGTGATTTTAGAGCAACAGAAAAAACTTTTGCATAACAGATTAATAGATTCTCTTTATGATTTAGATTTAATAAAGAGGGCTTTATTACCTGGTGTAGCAACATTTTTAGGTTATCTAGTTTGGATTTTTGTAAACCCTCCTGGTGGAACAATGTGGTTTACTTTGGCAGGACCGTCTGCTATGGCTATTTCGGCGACTCCACAAATGAACAGTAAAGACTTAATAAAAGGCTTAGGGTTTTTCTCTTTTATTATTTTAATAGTTTATGTTTTCGTTTTACCTGCACTATCTACATTTTATTGGTTAGGCATTGTCATATTTGTAATGGTATTTGCTGTTAGGTATTTTCTTAATGGTGTCATTTATCTTACAGCTTCCCTTGCAATTATGGGAATGGGTATCACCAATCCAATGTCATATGATTTTGCTCATATGCTTGAATCTGATTTTGCCAATGTATTTGTGACTGGTTTAGTGGTCTGGTCAGCCTACTTGATTCAGAATACACGCCCAGAGAAAGCATTGATTCATCAAATTCACCGTTTCTTTAAAAGCTGTAGCTTTTTATTGGAACATCATTCGTCAACTGAATTAAATTTCCTTCAAAGAATAAAATATAAAATTGCTGAACGTAGTATTCTAACTCTTCCAGAAAGTGTAGAAAATTGGAGTAAGGCTATTCCTTCTTCATTGTCACAGCCACATGAAACTACAGGTTTAATTATTGGATTAAGAAGAATTAGTATGCAATTAAATTTGTATATGGAAGAAACTATCCAACCTGAAGGGGATTATCAGAATTTCATGGTGGAATTTTACAAATGGAAAGATGAAGTTCTTGTATTATTGAATGCATTGGGAAAATTAAAAAAAGAAGAACCCCAATCTTTAGAATTACTTTTCAAACAAAAATATAGAAAAGTATTAGATATAATTAATGACAATCCAGTAGAGCAAGTAGCGTTTTACCCTGTCGTTGCAAGTTACTTAATGTTGACCAAGTCAATAATAGAATATTCAAGTTATGCAAAGGAAGTCAATTGGGATAAATTGAAAGAGGAAAGGTTTTCTTAATTTTTTTTTACCAATTAAAGAAAATTCTTTACCAATTCTATTTTTCTACATGCATTACCTTTGTAATGTAAAAAATTAAACGATTCTCTAAGAAACAATAACACGCATAAAATATGTTACCCTATGAAGTCAGCTTTGGAGATTTATTTCTCCCTAGAATGTTAGTTTCATTTCTAGTAGCGTTAGCAGTGACACAAGTCTCTGCAAAATTAATGAACAAATACAGAATAAGTAGATATTTTAGTTATGCTCCTTTAGTATATGTATGTATGCTTGTTATCTATACTGTATGGATTGACACCTTATTTGAAATTCTCTAACAATAGAAGCTTAATTAACGATTTTATTTATTCATCATGAAAAACAAACAATACATAATTACCACAGCAATAGTACTTGTTGCTATTTTATCTGTAGCCTATAAATATAGAAGTTACATTATACATCCTTGGACAAGAAATGGTCAAGTACAGGCTAATATCATTCAAGTTACACCTCGAGTATCAGGACCGATAGTTAATTTACGAGTTCATGATAATCAGTTTGTACATGCTGGTGATGTACTTTTCGAAATAGATCCTAGAACTTTTCAAGCATCATATGATGAAGCAAAAGCATCATTGAGAGGTACTTTTGATAATGTAAATGCAATGGAAGAGCAAATTAAAGTAGCTAGAGCTGATGTAGCTGTAGCCAAAACAGATGTTCAAGTTGCAGAAAGTAATATAAAAGAAATTAAAGCACAAATTCCTACTTACAAAGCGGAATACGATCGTCAAAGTAAAGGTCTTGCCAATGGATCTGCTTCACAACACGATTATGATAATGCTAAAAGTGGATATCAAGTAATCATGGAGCAATTGGCTGAAGCTGAAAGTTCACTTACACAAGCGAAAGCTAATGTGAAAAAAGCGGAAGCATCTTTAGCAGAAGATATCGCTAATTTAGGTGCTCATGGAGAACAAAATGCCCAGTACCAAGCTTCGTTAGCTCAGTTAGAGCAAGCAAAATTAAACTTAGAATTTACAAAAGTAGTAGCCCCAGTAGATGGATATGTTACGAACTTAAATTTAAGATTAGGAACACAAACTGTAGCAAATCAACCGGCTTTAGCATTAGTTGATGTAAATAGCTATTGGGTTTACGGTTTCTTTAAAGAAAATAGTATTAAGGATATCGAAGAAAATGATGTTGCAGTGGTAACATTGATGTCAAATGGTGATCAACCTATTAAAGGTTATGTTCAAAGTTTAGGATGGGGTATATCTCAAGACGACGGTAGTACAGGGAATGATCTTTTACCTTCAATCGCTCCAACATTTGAATGGATTCGTTTAGCTCAACGTATTCCAGTTCGAGTTAAACTGATTGATGTTCCTAAAAATATTCATTTAAGAGTAGGTCAAACAGCAAGTGTTTTAGTGAACACAGATGAAAAAATAGATCCCTCAAAAGAAGTTGAATTAGTTTCCTCACCCTCTTTACTAAGATAATCATGAAAAAGTTACTATCAATAATTGCGATATTGAGTATTACTTTTTCTGTTAATGCTCAAACAGCACATCTTATGGATTCTATTCCAGCTAATTGGGATGGAGATCTGGTAAATTATGAAGAAGTTGAAAGTGTTTCTAATTGGTGGAAAATTTTTGACGATCCAGTATTAAATGCTTTACTAGAAGAGACAGTAAAACAGAACCTTAATGTAAAAGTAGCAGTGCAGCGTATTGAGGAAGGGCGTTTACTTTATAAACAATCTCAATCTTCTTATTATCCATCTTTAGCTTTCAATATATCATCAATGTATGAAAGTGCTATTCCTTCTACAGAAACAGACAACAAATCTCACAATGGAGATTACAGTGCAGGTGTTTCATTAAACTGGGAAATAGATGTATTCGGTAGAGTACGTAAAGGAGTAGAAGTAGCGAAGTATTCTTACGAACAGGCTCAAGAAGATAAAAACAATGTAATGGTAAGTATTCTTGGAGAGGTATCTTCAGCATATATTCGATTGAGAATGTATCAAAACCAAATCATTGTTGCTGAAAATAACATCACTTCTCAACAAAGAGCTTTAGATTTAGCGACAAGTAAATACCAAAATGGTATGCAATCTAAATTAGATATTTATCAATCAGAATCTATTTTATATAATACTCAGGCTTCTATCAATAATTTAAAAGCACAAGTAGTCAATGAAATAAATTTGATTCAAGTATATATTGGTCAATTTCCTCAAAATATTCAGATGGCATTATTGACACCTGCTGAATTGCCTGATATCCCAGAAAAAATGCAGACGTTGCTTCCTGTAGATGTAGTACAGCAGAGACCTGATATTCGTTCGGCTGAAAAAGCAATGATGGGCATGGTAGCTAATGAGGAATTAGCGAGAGCAGAAATGCTTCCTTCTTTAGCCATTACAGGTAATGTCGGTTTTGAATCACATAATGCTTCAGATTGGTTTAATTCTGATGGCTTAAATTACTTTGTTGGTCCAACATTAAGTTGGGATATCTTCCAAGGAATGTACAAACAAAGAAATAAGCAAATCGCTAAAGTTCAATTCCAAGAAGCTCAATTAAACTACCAAAATACAGTTTTAACAGCAATGCAAGAAGTACAAAGTAGTTTATCGAATATTAAGCAATTAAAAGAATCAGCACAGTGGATTTCTCGTACAGTTGAAGCTTCTAATAATGCATTAAATATGTCTATGGATCAGTATCAACAAGGTATGGTAGATTATCAACCTGTATTGAACTCTCAACAGTCATTATTAAGTGCACAAAATGAGCAAGTGCAAACAAAAGGTAATTTATTAGGCCAAATTATCGCTTTATACCAAGCATTAGGCGGTAATTGGGTAGAAGAATAAAATATTTAATACAGTATTATTCGCAAAGGTTGTTCGGTTTTTGATCGGGCAGCCTTTTTTTTATAAAATATCTAAAATGAATTTATAGTTAAATAAATTTAGCGTAAATCATATAATTAATACATCTTAATCACTTGATTCCAATAAAAATGATCTTAAATTGCAATTGCTTACTTCACAGATAAACAACCCAATGATGCCAAAACAACCACAACAAAAAGAGATTCAGGAATTAGTATCTTTCTGTAAAAATGCTCAACAAAATGTAGAGCAATATATTATCTCTGATAATTACTACAATAGAAGTATGATGCTGATTACTTTTGAACATCTATTTATTCATGTCGAAGATTATTTGAGTCAGCATTTCCCAGATTTTGATCAACAACTTTATGTAGAATGTACACCTTCATCTATGCCTGTTTATGATTACGATGGTAGCGTATTTACTTTAGAATGTGCATCCGAATGGGTAGGTTGTAAAATTTTTGCAGATGCAGCTGAAGTTGAAAGTTCTTTATTAAAAGGAGATGGATATTCTGATTGGAAGATCATTCAAAATCATTTAAGAAAAACAAGAGCCTTAGTAAAAGGTCTAAGACAAGATCGAAGTAAAATGCCTTCAAAATACAGATCATAAGATATAAACCACTTAATGAAAGTTAGGTGGTTTTCTTTTTTTTGTACTATCTTGTTGGTATGAATAATCTCTTCTTTTTAATCATATTTTTCTTTTCAAATTCTATACTTTTAGCTCAAAATATTAGCGGTCAATACACCGGTTGCCATTTAAGGACTTCCTATACCTATGAATTTAAAGAGGGGAAATATTCCTATAATATTAATGGTCATCATGATGTTGCTACTTATTTTGGAAATTATAAGATACATGGTGATACGTTAATTTTAATAGAAGAAGGTAATGAATATTATACATTATTCATGATAAATGAAGATTCGTGTATTACAGATTTCGCTACACGATTTCAATATTGTAAACTAGAATATTATCCAGAAGATGAAGAAGGATTTATACTATGTGGTGAGAGAATTGCTAAATTAAATTATCCACATTATGATACAGATTCTATTACTATTAAATCTTTTTATAAGGTTTTTGATTTATCTCTTCAATATTTAATTGCAAATCGCTTAGTAGCACTAGATGATAAAGATAGTCTTCTACTAAACGCTTATTTTAAAATCGATTCTTCTTATCAATATATTAATCCTGATATTCATCTTAATTTCACAAATAAAGTTTCATCCGAAGTTCTTCATATCGAAGATGTTTTTCTACAAGAAAAATCCTTTGAAATTACTTTTGAAGTAAATCATTTCACTGTAAAACTTAAATTTAGAAAGGTTGTCGATCGTTGGATAATAGATAAAATGAATTGTCAAATTTTTGATAGTTTAAGCCTAAAGACGCGTATAGAATATACTAGGAAAAGCTTTAAAAATGATTTACTCTTTTTCTATTTCGACAAACTAAAGAATAAATCTGATTTTGATTTTGAAAATAATGAATCACTAATCATAGAATATAGTGATGATAATGGCTTAGGTAAGCATACTGTCCTTTGGATAAATATTAATGAAAAAGTATTTGCTGTATTCGATAAAAATCATCTAAAAAAAATCAAGAAAAATGAGCCGGAAAATAATGAATATAATGATCTGAAAAATAAGTTAATGAATGAATTTCCTCAACAGGAAAATAATATTACGGTTTACCCTGGAATAATCTATTCAATCACAATTTTAAACCCTAAAAAACATTATTATAAATCATTTCAATTTGAATCAAGTTCTTTTCTTGAAATTGAACATTAATGAAGTTTTCTAATTCAGTTTATTATCTTTAAAAGCTAACTTTTATAAATTCCTTTTAATTCCTTATACATAACATCTATGTACTATAAATCAGTTGTTTAAGACAAGGTATAATACCTATCTTTGTCTATGTCAATTCTTCTCTAATGGTATTTTTGTAAGCATTGATTTATCAAAAACTTAATTTAGATTTTCTCAATAGCACCTTCTTTGTTTAATTATCATGTTAAAACAATATTTTTACCTAGTTTTTATCACAGTCATTGGATGTACTGCTGCCCCCAAAGCAACAGATAATGATAATTCCGAGTCTCAAACTGAGGAAGTAGAAATGAAAGAATCTATGGAAGATGATATTCATAAGGTGGAGGAAATTGATGATGAGTTGAAATCTCTTATCGTGCAAGAAGATAAGGAAGATGATGATGACGAGGAAGCTCATGACCAATTAAGATTAGTAGGTATTTATGAATTTGATCAAAA
Organism: Flammeovirga sp. AWQ4_249; assembly: GCF_056161045.1. NCBI lineage: Bacteria > Pseudomonadati > Bacteroidota > Cytophagia > Cytophagales > Flammeovirgaceae > Flammeovirga > Flammeovirga sp. AWQ4_249. Next base: position 113,562 of record NZ_JBSWYJ010000017.1, on the reverse strand, counting down.
AAACGATACCGAAGAACAAAGCGAAAACCAATACATTGCCTTCCAAACACATAATTATCAAATAGAAGGTTGGTATTATGGAATGACGGATGAATTTGATAAAAAAAGAGATGGTTATTTACCAGGTTACTTTGTTTCCAAAATAAAAGATTTCCAATCTAATGGTGACTCAATTTCTTTTAGACTTTCTGTTCATACTAATGAATGTTATGCATTACGATTTCCTGTTGGAATAGTAGATTCAGTAAAATTGAATGATTCATTTGAAAGTTGGGCGATTCAATTTAGTGGTTACAAAGAACTTCAATACAAAGGTGTAATTAAAGGAAATAAGATTGAGTTAGATATCAATGGTAAACCTAGAACATATTTTAAAACTAGAAATAAGTTTTATAAGGATACCAATAACTATGATCCTATAAAATGTAATAAAGAAATCTTATTTACTGTAGAAGAAAATATGACTCGTTTAGATGAAGAAACAATTTTTAATTTCTTTGAAAGCTTTGGTTATGTTTGTGAAGAAAATATAGAATATTCTGAATGGAGTAATCAATTATTATTCAATGTTATGGCTATTAAGCCAAAGGTATCGTTAAATGTTTTGGAAAGAAACGCATCCATTTTAGATACAACGTATATCTTTAATGAACTATCTCATCCTGTTGCAGGCAGTGTATCTTCAGATAGTTTGACAAATGCCATCGAAAGGGCAGGGACAAATAATAAAATGAAAGTAACAGTGCTAAGGCATTTACAAAAATAAATAATGCGAACTTAATTACTAAAACGGTGTACAAATTTTCCAATTTCAGCTCTTTAATTACTTATTTCTGTAGTGTAAAAAATAGGAATATTCACCTTGAAATTCCTAAACAGAAGAACTTACATGATAAAGTTGTAAACTGCAATTACTTATAATGTTGTAGTTTTTTATTAAAATAAAGGAGCATAAAGTTGTATTAGTTTTCTTACCAATTCATGATGTTTTTCCATACCTGCTTGTTTTGTTTCTTCTAACAATTGAGTGAATTGTCTAATTGCAGGCATTGGTGCTCCATTGGTCATCATTAATTCCAAAGCAATCAAAAAAGACTGATTATCGCTCGTTAGAAGTTGCATTAAATTATCAACTTCAAATCCTTCTTCTTTAAAATATAAAAAAGGAGTGTCTTCTGAAAATACAAATTCTCTTATCACTTCTTCTACATAAAAAGTGATGTTGTTGTAATCAATATTTTTAAACCATTGTGGACCTTCTAAGAAACCAAAGATGATGTGTGAAACCTTTTCATCTAATACTTCAGTTACCTTTACTTTTAATTTTTCTAACCTTTGCTTAAGTATATTTTTTTCTAAACTACAACCTTTACCAATATAGACGACAGCCTCTTTTTCAAAAGGATTTATTGTGTCCCTAGGTTCATTAATTAAACTTCTAAAACCAAAATTTCTTCTAAAGGCATCAATACTAAAATTGAACATTACAAAGAGCTCTTCCTTGGTTAATTGTTGCATCAGTCGGATCGGAGGATCTAATAATTGCTTTTTTAGTAAAGAATTCTGTAATGAATATGTAATTCTTTCCTTCTTTAAAAAATCTAAAAAGTCATTGAAAAGCGACATGTTTTGCATACCTATAAAATCCAATCCTTCCGTATTGATCGATTTCAGATCGGGAAGAAAAGCAATCGTATCAATAATCTCAGGAGTAAGTAATTTGTTGTTATTGATATTGATAAACTTCAATTCTTCTAGGTTTCTGATAAAATCGAGGTTTTTCAATTGCATACTTTCGGCCAAAAGAAATGTAAGACTTTTGGGTAAAATAGGATCTTTCTGAAGCGTAACATGTCCCATAAACAAACGTTGGAGTTTTGGGGCTTTGGCGAGATTAATTTCCTTTACAGGGTTATGACTGATGTCTAAGAATACCAAATCGGGTAGTTCTTCTACAAAACTTGGTATTTGATAGATCTTATTATTTGAAGCTGCAAAAGTGAGTAATGAAGGAGGTAAAGGAGGAATTTCTAAAACGTTATTTTGCCCTAATAAAATCCATTTTAGATAATGTAGTTTTGAGATGTTATGGGAAACATCTTTAATTTTATTTTTTACAACAACAAGCCTTTCTAATTGATTTAAGTTTTCAATTTCATTTGGAATACTTTCTACTTTACAATTAACAATTTCTAAATGCTTAAGATTTTTACATTTTTCATAAATAATAGAAAGGTCAAGAAAGTTACAATTGCTAATATTGAGGTATTCTAATTGTGAAAGTAGTGTACAACATTGATCTATATTTTCAATCTTCCCTCCTTTAATTTCGAGTTCTTTTAATGAACCTAAACTATCTAATTCGTCTTTTAAAATGGTAGAAGAACAGTTTTCAATGGTCAGTTTTTGTAATTGACTACATGCCTTTAAATTTTCTTTTATTTCATTTAAACTCCATGTTAACGGATTTCCTTCTTTATCCTTGTCATGTAAAACAATACATTCTACTGCGTCAGGTCTTCGTAAAGGAAACTTTTTTCTATTTTGAATGTAAACCGTAAATCCCATAAATGATTATTGAAAGGTAATGCGTTATTATCCTTTAAAGATGCATTTTTCCATTAAATTCTTCAAAATTGAAATGATATTTAAAATAAAATGCAGATCTTAATTATCGCTTTTAATCATAACACTAATCTAAAAGATAAAATTAGATGTCACTCTTAGATGAAGTTTCTAAAATCAGTATTCAACTCATTCTTAAAGAACCTTTTTATGGGCACTTTTTCACTGGTTTAGTCAAAGAAATTTCAGAAGACGTAAAGACTGCAGCTGTAGGGATAAATGGTTTGAATGGATTAAAATTGATGATCAACAAAAACTATTGGTATACACTAGAAAATGAAGAAAAGAAGTATGGCCTGATTAAACATGAATTGCTGCATTTGATTTTAAAACACATTACATTATCGAAATCATTTGAACATAAATTCTTATTTAATATAGCTGCAGATCTTGTTGTAAATCAATACATTTCACCTCAACAATTGCCAGAAGGTGGGTTTACATTAGAAAAACTTTGGCAATTGGAAGAGACCTATGCTTTTAAACTAGAAAGGAATAGAGATGTTTATTATTATTATAAAGCCTTGAAAAAACTAATGGATGATGTCACTTCAACTCGTAGTCTAGGAAATGAAAATTCTTCAAATTCTGAAGAAAGTGAATTAGAAAATGAAATAGAGGAGGATTTCAATGGAAGACCTATACCAACAAAATTAGGAGATTTATCGAATCCTTATCATGCTGAATTACAAAAGCATCAGTTTTGGGAAGAAGCCTCAAAATTATCTGATGCTGAGACCAAAGTGATTGATAGTAATATAAATGAAATATTAAAACAGACCTCAGAAAGATTAAAAGCGAAAGGTTTTGATTTGGAAAAGCAACTACCTGAAGGACTAACAGATTATATGAATGCCTTATTTCAGACTTTTGAACCTGTAGTCAATTGGAGAAGAATCATACGAATGTTTACCTCAAGTAGTGCCAATACAGTATTACAAAATACGTTAAGAAGACCTTCTAAAAGGTATGGTACAACTCCAGGTATCAAAATTAAAAGGAAACATAAGTTGCTAATTGCAATTGATACATCAGGAAGTATTTTAAAAAAAGATCTTGAAGCTTTCTTTATGGAGATTTATCATATATGGCGTCAAGGTGGAGAATTATATATTGTCGAATGTGATAATGAAATTCGAAAACATTATCCCTACAGAGGTAAAATTCCAGAATTACTTAATGGAAAAGGAGGGACCTCATTTTATGCTCCAATTGAATTTGCAAATGAAGTATACAAACCAGATGCAATCATTTACTTTACAGATGGATTTGCGGATGCACCAAAAATTTTTCCTAGAAAACCAATCTTATGGTTGATTACAAGTGATGGCATCATCGAAAATGATGCTTATTGGAGACAATTACCAGGACGAATTATAAGAATGAGAGATTAAAAAGTTATGAGCGAAGGAAAATATCAACCCAATTATACCTATTACGGGACAAAAGCTAGAGCGAAAGAAGTCGTTCAGTTTATAGAACATCTATTACAAGCAAATAAAACTGCTGAAGAAAAAGGACAAAAGCAATCTCCTGTATGTATTTGGGGTAGACATGGTATCGGTAAAACTGAAATTGTAGAACACATAGCAAAATCAAATGGCTATAAATGGACCTATATCGCACCTGCCCAATTTGAAGAAATGGGTGATTTGGTAGGTATGCCGACAATAGAAGGAGATGTAACTATTTTTAAAGCACCTGAATGGGTACCAAAGGAAGAAGGTCCAGGAATATTATTAATTGATGATGTCAATAGAGCTGATGATCGAATTCTTCGTGGCATAATGCAGTTACTACAAAACTTTGAGTTAGTGAGCTGGAAACTTCCAAAAGGTTGGCAAATTATCTTGACAGCAAATCCTGATGGTGGTGATTATTCTGTTACACCAATGGATGATGCAATGCTGACACGTATGATGCATATCACCATGAAATTTGATGCTAAAGATTGGGCATTATGGGCAGAAAAAAATGGGATAGACCAAAGAGGAATTAACTTTGTGTTGACCTATCCTGAAATTGTAGATGGAGATAGAACGACACCAAGAACTCTTGTTCAGTTTTTTGAAGCCATTGCTAATATTGAGGATTTATCACAAAACTTAGGCTTAGTACAAATGTTAGCGGATTCCTGTTTAGATGAAAATGCTGGAGCTACTTTTATATCATTTGTCAGTCAAAATCTTGAAAAACTAATATCCTCTGATGAAATATTGGGCTCAAAAGATTTTACAAAGGATGTTTATTCAACCATAAAAACCTTGGTATATAAAGAGACATTAAGAGTTGATATTTTAGCAACAATATGTACTCGATTGGTACATCATTTTCAATTAAATGATACATCGTTAAACAAAGAGCAACTCAACAACTTAAAAGATTTTATTAAAATAGATTTCCTTCCCAATGATATCCGATTAACTATGTTACAAGACTTGATGACTTCTAAAAATAATTCTGTAAAAATGGTAATGGGAGACCCAGAAATTGGGAAGATTTTGCTGGGGAATATGTAGGTGGATGTGTGGTTTTTGTATTAAGTTGGTATATAAAAAGTTACCCATGACTGAAGTCATGGGCTTGAATGTGGGTATCTCTCTATTTCGGGTTTAAAAAATAATTTTAATTACGATTCATCATATTAATAAACTATGTCTCATTCAAACTATCAATTATGGGTTCATGTTATTTGGACAACAAAAGGAAGACAAGATTACTTTACGTCTGATTTACTTTATCAGCATATTAAACCTTTATTATATAAAATAGGTGATGAAAATAGGATAAAGGTTTGTATATTAAATGGTTATAAGGATCATATCCATTGCCTTATTCAATTGAAGAGTAACCAGAATATTGCAGAGTGTGTCAAAATATTAAAAGGAATCTCTTCAAGAAGAATTAACGAAATGAATCTTTTTGATTTTGTTTTTGAATGGCAGGTTGGATATTATGCCTATTCTGTTAGCCCGAACCGTTTACAAACTGTAATTAACTACATAAAAAATCAATGGTCACGTCATGAAAAGATAGGAGTTTCAACAGAGCTTGAACATTTTAATAAAGTTCTAAAATATTAGATACAACTATCCACACTCAAGCCCATGACTTCAGTCATGGGCATAAATAATTATTGCCTTACAATTTTAACCCTCACCGATTTACTTATTGGTGTATTACTAATGTCAGCATATTGATCATTAGGAATTAAAACATTAGCTTCAGGGAAATAAGAAGCGAGATTACCTTGAGGAATATCATAGGGAACTAAAATAAAATTCTCTGCAGTTCTTGTGATCCCATTATAGTGACTTTTAAGGTTAACATTATCATTACCGTTCAAGCCTAGTTTTTCAATATCTTTAGGGTTTATCAATACTACTCTACGTTCATTGTAGATACCTCTATAGCGATCATCTAGACCATAAATAGTAGTGTTGTATTGATCATGCGAACGAATTGTCATCATTAAAAATTCATTCTCTTCAAGGTGGTGTTCAGGTAATTTGTTGATTGAAAATTGTGCTACACCACCTGGTAATTTAGAAAAATCAGCAACACGTGCATTATTGGGGAGGTCAAAACCACTTTTTTGTGTGCGATTTGTATAGTCATTAAATCCATCAAAAACCTCTGAGATTTTTGTTCTAATTAAATCATAGTTAGTTGATAATTGCAACCACTTGATAGAGTCAGAATTTTTAAAATAAGAGGAAGCTATATGACCTACTATTTGAGGTTCACTCATTAATTGATCTGATGCTGGACTAATTCTTCCTATTGAGCGATGCACTTTTCCCATGCTATTTTCAACCGTTACAAATTGTTTTTGACCATTTGTTTCATCCTTCTCAGTTCTACCAAGAGTTGGTAAGATTAATGAAGTTTTACCTGTAACTAAATGCGTTCGGTTTAACTTTGTGCTGACTGAGACCGTCAAATCACAATTTTTCAAGGCTTGAGCAGTATAATTTGTATCAGAAGCTGCCGAAAGAAAATTACCTCCCAAGGAAATAAATACTTTTGCATCACCTTCATACATAGCTTTAATAGAATGAACGACATCTAACCCTTCTTCCGTTGGTGGATTAAAATGGAAAACTTTCTTTAGTGATGCATTTAGTTTAGGAGAAACATGATGCATAATACCAACGGTTCTATCACCTTGTACATTACTATGTCCTCTTACAGGGCAAGTTCCTCCACCTTTAATACCAATACTTCCCTTCAAAAGGAGAAGATTGACACATTCACGAATATTTTCAACACCATTTTTATGCTGAGTAAGACCCATTGCCCAGCAAATAATTATTCTTTTCTTCTCGGCTAATAAGTTGACAATTGGTTGTATATCACTACTATTTAAACCTGTTTTTTGTAGTAATTCTTCTTTAGAGTATTGTGCAAGATCGGAGAGGAGTTCGTCACATCCATTGGTCTTATTTTTAATAAAATCCCAATCAAAAACATTTCCTCTATTATGTTCTAATTCTGTTAATTCTTTTAGTATATACTTTAAAAGAGGAATATCTTGATTGATTTTTACTTGTAAATAATGATCAGAAATAGGTGCTCCATTTCCAATAACACCTTTTATTTCTTGTGGATTTTTAAATCGTACTAATGCTGCTTCTTTTAAAGGATTAATACTGACTACTTTTCCTCCATTTTCTCTACATTTTTCTAAAGCAGTCAACATTCTAGGATGATTTGTACCTGGGTTTTGCCCAATTACCATCACAACTTCAGCATCTCCAAAATCTTCCAAAGTCACACTTCCTTTTCCAATTCCTAAGGTTTGTCCTAGACCAGCACCGCTTGATTCATGACACATATTGGAACAATCCGGCATATTATTCGTGCCGAATTTTCTTGCAAAAAGTCCATAAAGGAAAGCCGCTTCATTACTTGATCTACCTGAAGTATAAAATATAGCTTGATTAGGATCTTCTAGATCTTGTAATTGTTTTCCAATCATTGCAAATGCATTTTCCCATGAAATAGGAGTATAGTGTGTAGCACCTTCTTTCAAAACCATTGGATGAGTTATTCTACCACTTTTTCCAATTTTGAAGTCTGACCAATTAGCCATTTCTTCTACACTATATTTCTGAAAAAATTCTGGAGTGACTCTTTTATTCGTTGCTTCTTCCGCAACAGCCTTGACACCATTTTCACAATACTCACCTAGATTAGATCTCTTTTCAGGATCAGGCCATGCACAACCAGGGCAATCAATTCCTTCTTTTTGATTTAATTTTGATAATGTAGCAACTGATTTTGCAAGTCCCATCTCTTTCATTGCATGTTCCAAAGCAACCTTTACGGCAGGAACACCAGCTGCATACGATGGTGGTTTTGTTAATTTTAATCCTGTAAAAGTAGTTGGTCCTATAGCATCATGATGCTCTGTTATACTATTAGAAGGTGTTGTCATGTTTGGTGTGTTTGATATCAAAAATTGTATAACAATTAAATCAAAGAAATATTCAAATACAAAAAAAGTCCTCAACAATTAAGCTGAGGACTTTCTTTACCTATATGCGTTACAAATTACTTCACGAAGAATTTGTGTACAGTCTTTTGAGTATAAACTTCACCTGCCTTCAATACAATGTTAGGGAAGTGAGGCTTATTGATTGCGTCTGGATAGTGTTGTGCTTCTAAACAGAAACCTTGGCGTTTGATATGAGGTGTTTGGTTTCTACCCATATCACCTTCTAGCCAGTTACCTGAGTAGAATTGAACACCAGGTTCAGTAGTATATACTGACATAGCACGACCAGTAGTTGCTTCATAAGCTGTACCGATTAAACCAAATTCACCATCCGCTTTGTTGATGATTAGGTTATGATCGTAACCAATACCAATTACTGTTTGCGGATGATCAGCATCGATATCTTGGCCAATTTTCTTCTCTGCTAAGAAATCAAATGGAGTACCTACTACTGAGTGAATTTCACCTGTTGGAACACTATTTTCATCTACTGGAGTGAAGAATTTACAGTTTAATTCTAAATCATGATCATTGATTGTTCCTTCACCTTTAAGGTTGAAATAAGGGTGAGAAGTCAAGTTAATGATTGTCGTTTTATCTGTAGTCGCAGTGTAATCTAAGATTACTTCGTTTTCATCATTTAAAGTGAATTTCACAGTCACTTCTACGTTACCAGGAAGGTTTTCTTCACCGTCCATACAGATATATGATAATACTAAAGCAGAAGCACCTTCTTCAGTAATTTCTTCTTTTACAGACCAAACTTTTTGATCGAAACCTTTAGCTCCACCGTGTAAGAAGTTAGGACCGTTGTTTGTTGCTAATTGGTAATCAACACCCTCTAATGAGAATTGACCTTTACCAATTCTGTTGGCCACTTGACCAGCGATAACACCAAGGTAACAATCGTTCTTTAAATAATCCTCTAAAGAATCTTTACCTAACATTACGTTAGCCATTTCACCATTTTTATCAGCTGTCGTAAAACCTACCATGATTGCACCGTAAGTTGATACTTGAAGCTGAGAACCTTGAGCATTCGTAAGTGTGTAAAGATGTACTTCTTTACCCTCTACTTCTCCCCAAGAGATTTTTTCTAATTGATTTGTCTTAATCATTTCATTCAAAGTTTTTGGTAAATGACATAAATTTTAATCAATGTATGTCATTTACCGAAGTGTATTATTTCTTAAGCTTCGCTTAATTGTCTTTCTTTTAACTGTACTTGCCATTTCCATGCAGAAGAAGTCATGTCATCTAAAGTTTTTTCAGAAGACCAACCTAATTCTTGGTTACCGTAAGTAGTATCAGCATAGATTTTTTCGATATCACCTTCACGACGATCTACAATTTTGTAGTTTAATTTCACACCTGAAGTTTTTTCGAAAGATTGAATTACTTCTAAAACAGTAGATCCAGTACCTGTACCTACGTTGAAGAATTCATAATCTTGTTTTTGCTTGCTTTCTATCATACGGTTTAATGCTACAATATGAGCTTGCGCTAAATCCACTACATGAATGTAATCACGAACACAAGTACCATCTTTTGTATCATAATCAGAACCAAATACGCTTAATTCTTTACGCATACCCACTCCAGTTTGTGTGATGAATGGCATTAAGTTTTGAGGAACACCTAAAGGTAATTCACCAATTAATGCAGACTCATGTGCACCTACAGGATTGAAGTAACGCAATGCAATGGCTTTTACATTCGATTCAGCCTTTACGATATCACGGATGATTTCTTCACCTACTTGTTTAGTATTTCCATATGGAGATAATGCAGCTTGTACAGGCGTTTGCTCAGTTACAGGCAATACATCTGGCTGACCATAAACAGTACATGATGATGAGAATACGAAGTTAGATACATCGTGTTTCACCATTAAGTCTAAAATGTTTAACAACGATTGAAGGTTGTTTCTGTAGTATAAACTTGGCTTATCTACTGATTCACCAACTGCTTTAGAAGCCGCAAAGTGAATAATACCGTCTAATTTTTCAGTTGCAAAAAGTTGATCTAACTGATTGAAATCTAATAAATCAAATTCATAAAATTTAGGTCTTGTACCTGTAATTTTTTCAATACCGTCTAAAGCAGTGATTTCTGAATTTGATAAATTGTCAACGATAACTACGTCGAAACCTTTGTTAATTAATTCAACAGAAGTATGAGATCCAATGTATCCTAAACCTCCAGTTACTAAAATTTTCATTGTTTGTTTATTTTTAAAAAGGGTTAGAAATTAAACTGAAAACAACTTATTCTCTAACCCTGTTATGTCTATGATCTAACCTTAAATCATTTGATTATTTTTGCTCTTCAAGAACAGCACTTTTGTAATGCACTAATGATTGTTCACGAATACGAGCCGCAGCAGTTTCAGCTGTAATGTCTCTTTGTGCATTCGCTAACATTTCATATCCTACCATAAACTTCTTTACAGTTGCTGAGCGAAGTAAAGGAGGGAAGAATGTCATGTGCATGTGCCACTCTGGGTGATCTTCTCCATCAGTTGGTGCTTGGTGAATACCAGCAGAATAAGGGAAAGATACCTCAAAAATATTATCATACTTGATTGTTAATGCTCTGTAAGCATCAGCAAAAGCAGTTCTTTCATCATCTGTAAGATCTGTAATTCTTGCTACAGCTCTTTTAGGGATAATCATTGTTTCAAATGGCCATACTGCCCAGTAAGGAACTAAAGCTACAAAGTGCTCATTTTCATAAACCACTCTTGTTTGCTGCTTAAGTTCTTCAGCAATATAATCTGAAAGTAAAGTGTTACCATATTGCTCGAAATAAGCTTGTTGGTTTTTTTGTTTTCTTTCAGGTGTTTGAGGTAATGACTCTTGAGCCCAAATCTGACCATGCGGGTGAGGGTTAGAACAACCCATCACAGAACCTTTATTTTCAAAAATTTGAACGTGGTTGATATAATCACGAGAACCTAGTTCCTCATATTCTTTAGCCCAAAGATCTACCACTTTACGAATTCCTTCAGTTTCCATTTCTGGGATAGTAAGATCGTGACGTGGAGAGAAACAGATTACTTTACAAAGACCTCTTTCACTTTTCGCTTTAAATAAACCGTTTACTTCATTAACTTCTCCAGAAGGAGCATCTTCTAATAAAGCAGCAAAGTCATTTTGGAAGGCAAATGTATCAGTGTATTCAGGGTTAACCTCACCATTGATACGAGTATTACCAGCACATAAGTAACAAGATGGATCATGCTCTGGTCTTTGCTCTTCTTCAATTTTTTCTACTTGTCCTTGCCAAGGTCTTTTCGCTCTATGCGGAGATACTTGTACCCATTCGTCTGTTAGGGGATTGTATCGTCTATGTGGATGATCTTCGAAATTAAATTCTTCCATCTTCAATTCAATTTTTTGCTTGTCAATTTAATATCAAAACTATGTGTAGAGAAAGTCCCTACACATAGTAAAGAGTTATTTATGCTTCTACAGATTCTTCAACTCTTGCACCGTCACCGATAACAACAACGTAAGCTGAAAGATCTTTACCCATACCTTCTTTGTATGCTTTAGTCATTCTTTCAACGAATGCATCAACTGCATCTTCTTTTACAAGGTTGATTGTACAGCCACCGAAGCCGCCACCCATCATTCTTGCACCAAGAACGCTATCATCCTCTAAAGTTTGCTCCACTAAGAAGTCTAACTCTGGGCATGAAACAGCATATTTCTTAGAAAGACCTTCGTGAGAACCGTAGATCATTTTACCTAAGTTTACTAAATCACCGTTATCCATGTATTCACATGCTTTTGTTAAACGGTCATTTTCTTCTACAACATATGAACATCTGTCATAGATTACTTGATCCATTTTACCTTCAAATTCGTGGATCATTTCTACAGAAACGTCACGTAAGTTGATGATTTCAGGATAAGTTTCTTTGATTACTTCAACACCAGCTTCACATTGCTCACGACGAGTATTGTACTCTGAAGAAGCTAATGAGTGAGTTACGTTTGTATTACATAATACTAGCTTGTGTCCAGTGATATCTAAGTTATGGTACTCATACTCTTTTGTACGACAATCTAACTTGATTACTTTGTTCGCTTGACCGAAAGTAGAAGCAAATTGGTCCATGATACCACACTTCACACCAGCATAGTTATGCTCTGACATTTGAGAAGCAAGTACGATATCAATTTTCGATAACTCACCATCAAATAATTTATTTAAACCTGTCGCTAAAGCACATTCTAAAGCTGCAGAAGAAGACATACCAGCTCCTAGAGGTACATCACCAGCAAATACTACGTCAAAACCTTTTGGCTCTAAACCTTTCTTTGCAGTTTCAGCAACAACACCTTTGATGTAGTTGATCCATCCTTCAGTTGGAACAATGCTGTCTAAGCTGAATGAACCAGACTCTTCTAAGTCTAATGCATAAGCGTTCACATCGTTTGTACCGTTTAACGCAAGTGCGAAAACCATTTCTTTATCGATAGATGCCGGTAACACAAAACCATCATTGTAATCTGTGTGCTCACCGATGATATTTACACGACCTGGAGCTCTTGATACTAGTGGCTCTTTGTTAAATAGTTCTTCGAACTTTGCTACAACTGCTTTAGCGTTCATGTTGTTTTTCTTTTAGTTAAAAAATTCTTGATTCATTTCAATGACCCAAACATGATAGGAAAAAATTTAAAGGGCAAACAAACACTTAATGATTTCTGAAAATAGCGTTACCGGTAACGTTCTCGGAAATTTTATGACGTGTTTTTTTATTCATTTTTTTTATTTTTGTGCATGAATAAAAGGAAACCTACAATTAAGGATATTGCACGTCGATTAGATATTTCTGTATCTACTGTATCACGTGCGATTAGAGGGGCAGAGGACGTAAACCCAAGTACAAGGAAAAAAGTTTTAGAACTTGCTGAGAAAATAGGTTATAAGAAAAGTGTACTTGCAGCGGGCTTGGCAAGTAAAAAATCGTATTTAATAGGCGTCGTGATTCCTGAACTCACAGTTCCTTTTTTTGGAAGGGTAATTCTTGGTATTGAGGAATTCCTTAAACCTTTAGGATATGATCTTATCATAGTCCATAGTGACGAACAAGAACAAAAGGAAAAAGATTGTATTGATATATTACTAGATAGACAGGTAGATGGAATTTTGATTTCATTATCATTTAATACCAAAACAGATGATCACCTCCGTAGGGCAATGGAAGAGGAAGTACCTATTGTTGTATTTGATCGTATTTTACCTAATTCTTTCTTACCCATTCCTAGAGTAATTGTAGATGATTTTGAAGCAGGTTATCAAGCAACCAATCATTTAATTCATAAAGGATATAAAAGAATAGCGTTTATTTCAGGCCCTGAGGATATGTATATTTCTCAACAACGTCTTCAAGGATACAGAACAGCCATGGAAAGAAATGGAATTGGTACTTCTGGAGATTTGATAGTTCCTACTTTAGATCTTAGAAGAAGTGTAGGTAAAGCATTGGATAAATTAATGGTTTTAAAAGAAAAACCTGAAGCTATAATTGCTCTAAATGATCCAATTGCTTTTAGAGTTCTTCGTTTATTGCAAATGAAAGGAATTGAAGTTCCGAAGAAAATTGCCGTGATGGGAATTTCTGGTGATGATATGGGAGAGTTATTTTATCCTTCTCTAACAACGATCAATCAACCTGCTCAAGAAATGGGTTTTGTCGCTGCACAACTATTAATTGATCGTATGAATGCAATGAAAGAGGCTAAGAATCAAGGGAAACCATTTATACCTATGTCTATTCTAAAGAAATTACCGATTTCATTAATTGAGAGAGAAAGCACATAAAATTTAAGATTAAACTAAAATGGTCTAAATCTTGTTTGTCTATTGATACCAAAATTTTATTATTCTCTTTACTACTATGAAAAATACTTTTTTTACTATCATTTTTATTTTCGTATTGACTCATACTGTTTCAGCACAAAAAAAAATAATGGACTTCTATTTTGAAGGAGGTAAAGTCATAACAACAGAAGAGATGATAGATGTGGTATTAGATGGTGAGAACATTCATACAGACCAAGCTGTTCTTACCTATATAAAAAATGAGAATTCAATGCGTTTGGATTTTGTGGATGACAATCTAAAACCTTATTCAGATGAATTAGAAAATTTAGATGCTTATGTAGTCAAAGGCAAAACAGAAATAGTTTGGAGACATAAAAAGGATCAAAAACTAGAAGTTATTGTTTATGAAGATGCAGGCGTTTTATTTTTTAAATGGAAAGGGAAAAAATATAGATTGGATTAATTTATTACTAGAAAACAAATTACTTTAATATACTATAGACATGCAGTTAAAACTTTTATTTATTCTTACACTACTTTTTAATCTATACGAAGCTCCATCTATTAAAGATGTTGAGGAAACTTTACAAAATTCTTCTTCAGATTATTTACCCTACAATGTTGATGTTTTATCTACAGCATTCGGCTCTCAAGATTATGTAAATATTGACGCAAGAGTTGTACACGCAAAAGACAATTATTATGCAATTGAGTTTTTAAATCAAGATTGGAGCATGCAAGTTTTCAATGCTAATGATGATTATATGGGACTTCCTTATTTTAAAAGTAAAATCCGTAAAGACATAATGGATTACATCAAAGATCAGGGAAATACGGTAAGCATTGAAGAGAAAACATATTTAGGTTTGGCTTCATATGTTGTTAAAGTCCAATTAAAAGGATCTTCAGATACAATGATGTCAGATAATTGGATTGAATTTATTCTTTCAAAAGAAGGGTTATTATTAAGATATGAATCACATAGTATTTCAGGAGGATCTGCTGATATCAATAAACAAAGAGAGGTAGTTAGGTTTTACATTCAAGAAAACTAAAATTAACTCTTTTAAAAAAAAGTCATTCTTTTTACCGAGAATGACTTTTTTTTGTGTTAGAAATTATATCCAATACCGTTTTTGATAGTATAATTTAATTTATCAATAGGTACATATGGATTATTTTCATACCAAAGCGTAAAATTATTATTGAAGTATAAGTTTTTAGAGATCTTGAAATTAAGATTCGCTAAAGCACTTATTCTATATTCATCTAATGGAGAATACTTTGATTGGAAGTAGGTCGTAATATTAAAAAAGACCGTCTCAGATATATCAGATCTGAATGTGAAATATAAATTCCAACGAGCAATAGATGGATCTGCTTCTGTGATCACCAAAGTTTCATCTATTTGTTCTTCCCAATACCATTTTTCGTTTTCATAGAAAGTCCCTATGCCAATCGCAAATAATGTATTTTCATTTTCAATAGGAGTGTATCTTAAATTTCCTCCAATCAAAAAACGTTCGTTCATACCTTTTATCTGATCAAATTGCCACTGTGAAAACGCTTCATATGATATTTTTTTATTCTTGAAGAATTCCATACGTCCATGGACAAAACCATTTTGTAATAAATTAAAACCTTCAGAGTTTAGAAATGATAAATCAGATATTAGAACAATATCATTCACCTTACCCACTCGAGCAAAATTTGTCTTTAATCCACCACCTTGTGTTTTTACCTGTTGGTTGATAAGCTGATAATTCACAGCAATATTACCTATCCACTGAATGGAATCACCTTCATCAAGTCGTGATTTTTCAACATTTAAAATCTGGGCATTCAAAAAATTAGATATAATTACACCAAAAAATAAGAGTATAAATCGTACAGAAGTCATTTTATATAGTTTTGATAGCTGGTCAAAAATAAACAAGTATTTATTGATATAAAATCATCAGAATGTATTTTTTTAATAAATTTTATGTAATTAAAAGACTTCTTTTCTTTCAAATTCTGATTTAGGTTTGGTAAAAACTGATTAATTATTAGCCAAAAAGTAAGAATTATCACCAATTTTAGTAAATAAATGTCAAAATGAACGCTCATAATCGGAATATGACAATCTGCAGCTGTTTTTTATAAAATGTAACAATGATACCTGCCGTTACTATTATTGTCTCGAAAATAAAAAGTGAATAAACTTCACAATTTGAGATTGTTGTTGTGTGAATTAAAAAACTTCAAAAACTATAGATCAGAGCATATGAATAATTCTACCCTAATTAATACATTAAATCAGTGGGCTGATATTTTCGATGGAACTCTAAAAGGTGACAAAGTAACTTTTAATAATAGCCATGCTAAAGGTTCAATTAAAGGTTATAAATGCACGGATTATCTTGAAATCTTCAAGTTTGAATTCGACTTATTTACAGATTTTAATTTTGTAACGAAGGCAGAGAATCAAGAAGAAGATTATATCGCTATTATTCTTGGAAACCCATTATCAGGAAAACTTAATCTTAACGAAAAGAACTTACAATCGACTTTTGAATTATCATCACTAGGAGCATTTTTAGTCAACTTTAAATCAGACTTAAGTTGGAGTTTTGATAAGTCAAAATCAAGAAAAATGATTTCTGTTCGTATTAAAAGATCAATGTTTGAGAAATACATCAAAAAATCTGAAACATTAATTGATAAATATGGATTTGATAAGACATTTTATGTTCAAGAGAATTTCACACCAAGAATGATTGAAATTTTCGAACGTTTCTTCAGCATTGAAGAAGATGATATGTTTGCAACAGAGATGTCTGAAGTATATGCAAAATATTTATCTTCTGAGTTTTTCCGTAAGCTAGCAGAAAGAGATGAGGCACAAACTGAACGTAAATATGAATTTAATGTTCAGCCTATCTTAAGAACAAAAGAAATTTTGGAAAATGTTATCGATAAACCAGTGCTTATCGATGATTTAACTAAAGAAGTAGGACTAAGTGAAAGTAGATTAAGAGTACTTTTTAAAGAAGTATTTGGTACTACAATTCATCAATATCATCAAGATGTTAGATTGAATAAATCAAGAGAATTATTATTAAAAAGTAATAAGACGATGTCCATGATTGCCTCTGATCTAGGGTACTCAAGTTCAAGTCATTTCTCAATGGTATTTAAGAAGAGATTTAACATCACACCAAAAGATTTTAAAAGAGATCCACAGTATGCTTTTGCATAATATTTAGTTTATATTCACATTCCATTTTTAGAAAACCTGATACTTTAAGTGTCAGGTTTTTTTTATGAATTAATCTAATAAACCAATAAAAAATAGCACAAATAGGCTGATTTCGCCAAAATTGTCATACTTGTTGCTGATTTTACCCCCTTTTTGATAGAGATGAAAATTTGAAATTGTAAAACATATCAACTATTAATCAGATATGAAATTTTATAAATTGCTTTTGCTACTAAACATCTACTTTATGTTTTTCATCTACAAAATATTTCCTGAGTTATTTAATAGGAACTTTTTTCTTTTTTTAGCGAAATAAATAACACATATTCATTATTGTAGTATTCTAAGAATTTATTATATTCCATTAATCATTGCCAAAATAACACTTTTTTACTTTTTACATTTTATCAACATACATCTAATGATAAAAAGACTATTACTGTTCTATTTTTATTTTTTATCAATAAACATTGCTATATCAGGAACTAAACAAGATACTTATCAATTTCAATATTTTAATGTATCTAATGGCCTTCCTACCAATTATGTATATAAAATCAGCCAAGATCACAATAAGCTTTTCTGGTTTGCTACAAATAGTGGGTTAGTGATTTTTGAAGCAAGAATTTTCAAGTGAAAAGGCCTTCACTAAGATATACAGGCCTTAAAAATGAGAACATTGAAAGGTTGTACATCCAAAATGATAGTACGATTTGGATTGGTACTAAAAGTGGCGTTCAAGTTATGCTTCAAGGTAAGATGGCAGGTGTTATTAAATGATCAAGGTATTTTAAGAAATACCAATTATAAAAGATAAACCTCTAGATTAACTGTCGCACATAGTTTGACGCCTTCTACTCAATTGAATTTTAATGGCTCATTTACACAAGAAAAGGGGCTAAACACATCTCAAGGTGGACAACAAGGAGGAAGTAATGTTGTAGCAGCAGCTACAGCGTGGTCTCCAAATTTATCAGTGTTTGATGCTTCTACTGGAGATTATACTGGTTTCCAAGGATATGGAGCGACTGTATTAAGAAATCCTGTTTATTTATCAGATGAGATCAATAGAAATACAGAGAGTAATACTTTTGCTGGTAATTTATCGCTTTCTCAAAAGATTACTAGGGACTTAACTTTTAAAATATTTGGTGCATTACAGAACAAAGACAACAATAATAATACTTACAAAACATTTATCGATCCGTGGAGAATATGGAATTGAAGAAAATAATAAATTTTTAATGACAGGAGTGAATTATCGTTTTGGAGTTAAAAAATATTAAAGGTAATCAAGTAACATATTATGTTAGTTAACGTACATTTTATCTGACGAATACACTAATAAACAAAGACAAACATTTGCTAAACGATTATGGAAAAAGAAAAAAAAGTAGGTCTTGGTGGCTTAGTGGCCATTGTTTTTGGATCTATGATAGGTGGCGGAATTTTTAATATTCCCCAAAATATGGCTTCTAGCGCTGGATTAGGAGCAGTAATTATCTCTTGGATCATTTCTGGTATCGGAATTTGGTTTCTTGTAGAAGTTTTTAAATCACTTGAAGAAAAACATCCTGAATTGAATTCAGGTATATATGCATACGCACAAAGAGGTTTTGGTAACTTTATAGGTTTCAGTTCAGCTTGGGGGTATTGGATTGCAGCAGTTTTTGGTAATGTTGCATTTGCCGTTTTGTTAAATGATGCATTGGGTATATTTTTCCCAGTATTATTAAATCATGGATGGCAAACCGTAATATTTGGTTCTGTATTAGTCTGGGCAATGACTACTATTGTATGGTTTGGTGTTAACAAAGCGAGTGCATTAAATACTATTTCAACTGTTGCTAAATTTTTAAGTTTAGTTGTCATCTTTTTAATTTTATTTGCTTCATTTGATCTTGATTTATTTACTGAAGATGTCTGGAAATTAGGTCTTGGTGGAATCGGATCTCAGATCAAAAGTACAATGATGGTTACTCTTTGGTGTTTTATAGGTATCGAAGGAGCGGTCGTTGTTTCTGGAAAGGCAAAAAAGAAATCAGATGTAAGTAAAGCAACAATTATAGGTTTTGGTGGAGCATTATTAATGTATTTATTATTATCAGCTCTAGCATTTGGTATCTTGAAACAAGAAGAGCTTCAAGCTTTGTCTTCTCCTTCAACAGGTGGTTTATTACAAGCTGCTGTAGGTGATTGGGGATTATTATTAGTAAATATTGCTGTAATTATTTCTGTTAGTGGAGCATGGTTAGCATGGACTATTCTAGTGGCCGAAACTCCATATAGCGCTGCAAAAGATGGTGTTTTACCTAAAGTGTTTAGTCGAGATAATGAACATGGTTCTCCAGGAATATCTTTATTGGTATCTGGTATTATTGTTCAGTTAGCATTATTTGTCGTTGTAATGGCAAAAGATGTGTATTTAGCTGCTGTAGATATTGCAGGGGTAATGATACTCCCATCATATTTACTAAGTGCTTTATTCTTATTCCAACAAAGTATTAGAAATCACTATTCAACAAAAATTAAAGTCATCAGTGCATTATCATCTTTGTATTGTTTATGGTTGATATATGCAGCAGGTTTAAATTTCCTCTTATTATCTATGTTATTTTATTTAGCAGGATTACCTTTCTATTTAAAAGCAAGAAAAGAACTTGGTGCTGATTTTAAAAATGAAAAAATATTTTTACCCTTTGAAAAAGTTGTATTAGGCTGCTTAGTAGTTTTATCAATTTTTGGAATATATATTCTTGCTTCTGGACAATTTAGTTTCTAATAAGATTGTCAGAGAAAAAATAACCCTTACAAAAGTAGGGGTTATTTTTTTGTATAAATTAATAAATGAACATTCTTTAAAACTTAAAAAATTAAGATTATGTAACGTAATGTTCATAAATTCATTCATTTGGCTTAGTAATATTCAACTTTAACAAAAAATATGTTAAAATTGGAAGAATTTAGAATACAAAAATGATTTCTTTGATTTTTAGTTTTAACTTAGTTAAGTATTAGGACAATAACATAATTTTTTATTATTAAATGCTGGTACTTTTTTATTATCTAACAATTTTATAATGCTGTACACCTCATAAGTTAATTTCTTAACTTATTTTACCCTAACATGTTTACGTACAACTTTCTCCATTTTTAAAGCAAAAATTGGGGGTATAGTTCAAATTGTTTACATCATTGATAATAACTAAAGCTCTTACTTACAAATATTTACTCTAGAAAAGTTACCTTGTTTTTAAGCAAGGTAACTTTATTGTTTATAATCGATTTATGTAAAAAAATAATTTAAATTCATATATCTTTTTACACTGGAAACCATATATATAGAAGTAAAATTAGAATTGAATTTAATGAAAAACATATATATATATTCCGCCTTGCTGTTGGCACTATTTGGCAATTCTTGTAAAAAAGAAGAACAGAAAAACCAAACTTATGTAATCAATGGTGAAATAGTCATTAATAAAGTAGAAATCTTTCCTGAAGAAGAAGTTAAACCATTATTTGACCCTAGAGATGCATTTAAGAATGATATCGTTATTAGCTGTAAAGATGAAAATGATAAAGAACAAACTTTTCATGCTGAACAATTAAGAAAGAAGCCCGAATTTTGGTTTAATGATGTCAATGGTTCTGCGACTGTAACTGATAAAAATATTGAAGTTATAGCTATAGCTTATAATGGTAGAGATGCTGTAAATGGTAAATATCCGTTGGGGCTAAAGCCAGCTAATTTGGATCAAAATAATCCAGAGATTGTCCTAGAGGCTTATAATAAATACATGGGTTATGTGAGTTTAGAAGGAGCAAACCTTGATAAGATAAGCTCTGTAAAAGTTTACCCTAAAGGAAGAGATGATATAGGTGTAGATCTTGTAATGGTTTCCTTAGAAGGTTCAGAGGAAAAATCAATTTCAGGTTTCCTTAACACTATCCACGGGGCAGAGTGGACAATAGTATTTACTTTTGAAGAGGATGATAAACCTGAAATGAGTCAATATGATTTTATGATTGAGCCAAATCAATATGTAGTTTTAGATTTAGAGAAAATTGAAGGAGGTAAATATCAAATATCTCCTCTATAAATAATAAAAAAGGCCTCATTATTTTGAGGCCTTTTCTATTAAAAATAAGTGATTTCATTATGTATTTTTTGAACTAAAATACCGTCATTAAATTCTTTTTTCTCAGTCCAATTGTTATTTACGTCATACACATATTGGAAAGTTTCTGTTCTTTTTAATTTCTCTTCTTGATCAAACCAAATTCTTTGAACCATATTATCATATTCGTCGAATTTATAATGGACTTTTTGGAAACATTTCCCTTCCTTATCATACCAATAAGATTCCTTTAAAAGATCTTTATTATTGTATGTGTAAACTAGTTTGATATTTTGAAATTCAGAGTCTATTTTCTTTTCAGCTATTCGACCTTTTTCATCATAAGTAAATGAATTACTGCGTATTACTTCATTATTATCGCTTAAGCTTTGATATACAATTAATTGATTTTTTTCATTGTATTCATATTTTAAAATTTCATATACTTCATTATCTATATCAATTTCCTTTTCTGAAGTAACGTACCCTGCATCATTGTAAGTATATTCCATTGTAGACAATAGATTACCATTCGAAAAGTATTGTTTTTCGTCTATAGCAAAGCCATTTTTATATTCTGAATTAACATGAATTGAACCATTTTCATAGTAAATTATTTTCCTTTCTTTATACCCTTGTTCATCATAAACAAATTTTTGAATAGAATAAGGTTTATCTTGTTGGTGAGGATAATAACTTTTACTTAAAATTGAGTTTACTTGTCCTTTAAGTCTTTCCTTTTCCCAATCAGGTGTAGTAGATGGAGCGTTACAAGAAGTAAAATTTACTATTAAGGATAGTATTACTAGTTTTAGATTTAGAAGAAATTGATGTCTCATAAAAAAATGGTTTGTTCTTCATCAATATATAAAAATATTATGTAATAAAAAACACCCTACAAACATAAGGTGTTCCTGACTAACTCTCATAAATTGGTAAAAGAGACTTAAATAAATATGGTTTAGCTTTTAGTTAAGCTTGATTTCTTATAACAGGTTAAAGGTACAAATAAGTATCAAAGTCACATTATAATTTCATATTAGAATTGCCAATAATTGTAAACTATGAAGTATATTTTTTTACTATATCTCAAATTCATATTCATTAACGTAACATTGTTACCTTAATGTCGTTTATTTAAGTATATCTATTCAAAATATACTCATACTTAACACTTTCAATATGAAAAAGATATTATCATTGGTACTGTTTATTTTACCATTAAGTATCTCCGTTAATGCTCAAACTGCTCATTCATTGGATTCAATTCCTGAAAATTGGACCACTTCTTTAGACTCTCTTGAAGAAGTAGATTCAATTGCCAATTGGTGGAAAATTTTTGATGATCCTGTTTTAAATGAATTATGTGAAGAAGCAGTTCATAAAAACCTTAATATTAAAATCGCAATTGAACGTATCGAACAAGGACGTTTAGTACAGAGCCAAGCTAAAGCAGGTTTTTACCCACAAGTAGCCTTTGATATTGGAGCGTCATTTTCAAGTGTTGATAATGTAGCAGAAGATGAGGATTATTCAATATTCTATAATGCTGGTATCAAAATGAACTGGGAAATTGATGTTTTTGGTCGTATTTCTAAAGGCGTAGATGCTGCAGAATATTCGTACCAACAAGCAAAAGAAGATAAAAACAGTGTAATGGTAAGTATTCTAAGCGAAGTTTCCTCAGCATATATGAGACTTAGAATGTTTCAAAACCAAGTACTAGTAGCAGAAGAAAATATTGTCGCACAACAAAGAGCATTGGATATTGCAAATGATCGTTTCCAATCAGGTGTCAATAATAAATTAGATGTATTACAAGCTCAAACTTTACTTTACTCTACAAAAGCATCAATTAATACATTACAAGCTCAAGTAATTAGTGAAATTAACCTTATTCAAATTTTCTTAGGCGAATATCCTGAAAATTTACGTCAAGCTTTAATAAATACACAACCCTTACCTGAAATACCTGGTCAATTGCAAACATTAATTCCAGCAGATGTTGTACGTAAAAGACCAGACATTAGATCAGCAGAAAAAGGGATGATGGCTTTGGTTTCAGTTGAAAAACAAAAAAGTGCTGAAATGTTACCTACTTTAGCAATTACAGGTCAAGTAGGATTTAGATCAGCAGAAGCTTCTGAATGGTTTACTTCAGATGGATTAAATTACTTTGTAGGACCAACATTAAGATGGGATATCTTCCAAGGTCTTTACAAGAAAAGAGATAAACAAATTGCAAAAGTTCAAGTACAACAGGCACAATTAACGTATAAGAACACTGTAATAACAGCTTTCAAAGAAATTGAAAACAGTTTATCAAACATTAAAGAATTAAAAGAATCAAAACTTTGGATAACAGAAACTGTTACATCTTCTCAAGAAGCATTTGATCTTTCTATGGAACAGTATCAAGAGGGTATAATTGATTATCAACCTGTATTAAATAGTCAACAAGCTTTACTTTCTTCAGAAAATAGTGAAGTACAAACTAAGGCTAATTTATTGGGTCAAATCATCAATCTATACCAGAGTTTAGGTGGTAATTGGGTAGAAGAAGATTAATTCTTAAACTATTTGAATAGATAAAAGGCTAAAATAGATGTAGATTCTTTTTAGCCTTTTTTGTTGTCTGAAAAACATTGTATTTCAATTTTTTTATTTAAGATAATAATTGTATTATTGCTTTTATTTAGACCAATTCTATATAACAAGCTACAATGGCAAAGAAACGAACAACTCCCTATTGGATGAGAATTATCCATCGCTACTTAGGATTCTTTTTGGCTGGTATAATGGCCGTTTATTCATTCAGTGGTATCATTTTAATTTTTAGAGATACTGATTTCCTAAAACAAGAAAAACTGTACGAGAAAACAGTTCAAGCTGGCTTATCTAAAGAAGAGGTAGGAAAAGCAATTGGTGTAAAAAGGTTGAAAGTCACTACAGTAGAAGGGGATATTTACCATTACAAAGAAGGTACTTATAATGTTGCAACTGGTGAGGCACAGTATACCAAAAAAACACTTCCATACCTTATAGGTAAGATGAATAACATGCACAAAGCTACTTCGGGAGATCCATTATTCTTTTTGAATATATTCTTTGGAGTATCACTCTTTTTCTTTGTGCTCTCTACATTTTGGATGTTTGCACCAGGTACTAATATCTTTAAAAAAGGACTTTATTTTACAGCAGGTGGAGTAATATTAACCTTGTTTGTTTTGTTCTTTGAATAATATACAATTAAGCCTCTATTACAGAGGCTTTTTTTACATTAAAAAAGGAACCCCTATTTAGAGGTTCCCTTAGACATTATATAGATTCGTAAATTAAAATCTATTTCAATATAGTTTCTTTGCCTTCTTGGAAATTGTCTTTTTCCAAACTTGTACGAAGTAAAGAAATATAAATTGTTGCCGGTATAATACATCTTAGCACTGGATCTGCTTTTACTTCTTCTGTATAAGCTTCATCTACTAAGATTTCAAAAGGTAAAGTTGATACACCAGACTTACTTAAACCAACCGTTTTATCTATTAATAACTGTAATAATACTTTTTCTAATTCCGGGGCAGACAAAGAATTATCAAATTCAAAACCCAAAGCATTCATTACTAATGCTATTACTTCATGGTATGAATTTTTCTTATTTCTTAGAAAATCACCAATTTTTGAATTGGAAATCAATTGAAGTTCTTCGCCTATTTTATCACTAAATTTATAATAGTCTCTATCGAAAATTTGTGATTCTAGACTGTGTAATAGATGACCTCTTTTTCTTGGAGAACCGTCTTTCTCAAAGCATAGAATATTAAATAAGATCTCTAATTCTTCATTTGATCGTTCATCTAAAAACCATAAATCTTTGTCTAATATTCTTGTCATCATTCTAGTATTTATTTGTCTAACTACCTTTCTAAACCCCAAAAAATTTAATATGATTTCAAAATTTAATTTTGTTGAGTTTGATTAACGATCACTTACAGTTGTATTTACTAAACATTTGATAAAAGGTAGGATTTATAAGGTATTTGTAGTCTTAGGCAGGATAATTCGACTAACTTTGTAGGATTAAAATAGATAGATATGAATACAAATATTCCTTCATTAGAGGAGATTAAAAATAAATTAGGCTTTAAAGCATTTAATGAAATACAATCTGATGCTTTGGAAGCTGCTAAAACAGAAAATGAAATTGTACTTTTAGCACCAACAGGTTCAGGGAAAACATTAGCCTTTTTATTGCCACTTATTCAAAAGCTAAATTTTGATTTGAAGGAAGTTCAATGTATGATCATTGCACCATCAAGAGAGTTAGCTTTACAAATTGAAAGTGTTTTTAAAAGTATGGGTACTCCTTTCCAAATTAATAGTGCTTACGGTGGTCACTCTTTTAAAATAGAACAACAGAACTTATCAAATCCTCCTCATGTATTAGTAGGGACTCCCGGTCGTTTAGCAGATCATATTGATAAAGAATCATTTGATTTTAGTTGTGTTGAAGCTTTAATTTTAGATGAATTTGATAAAGCTTTAGAATTCGGCTTCCAAAATGATATGGAATTTATCGTAGAGGAATTAAGGTCTTTAAATTATAAAATGCTTACTTCTGCTACAAAGTCTGATGAATTGCCTGATTTTGTCAAGATGCCTTCACCTAAAGTATTTAATTATTTAGGGGATCAATTACCCGCAAAACTACAATTAAAGGAAGTGCATGCTCATGGTGTTGATAAATTATCAGCTCTAATGGACTTGATATGTTATGTTGGAGCAGAACCTACTCTTATTTTCTGTAATCATCGTGCAGCGGTAGATAGGATAGGTGAGTTATTAAAAGAAAGGGGAGTACCTCATGAATTATTTCATGGTGGATTAGATCAAGAACAAAGAGAAAGAGCATTAACGAAGTTTAGAAATGGGTCAGTTCATTTCTTTCTAACGACTGATTTAGCAGCAAGAGGCTTAGATATTCCTGAAATTAAACATGTAATTCATTATCAACTTCCTCCAAAAGAAGATGCTTTTATACACCGTAATGGTAGAACTGCAAGGATGAATAAAGAAGGGGTAACTTATTTGGTACTATCAGAAGAAGATGAAATTCCTGAATACATCGAAAAAGAAGGTGAAGTAATACATCTACCTAAAAGTGGTCAATTACCTGAATTACCAAAATGGGAAACTTTATATATTTCTGCTGGTAAAAAGAATAAGGTTAATAAAATTGATATTGTAGGTTTATTGGCTAAAAAAGGAAAATTAGCCAAGGATGAAATTGGATTAATCGAAGTAAAGGATTTTATGTCTTTTGTCGCTGTTGATAGAAATAAAGCACAACAAGTAGCAGATGTAGTCAATAAAGAAAAAGTAAAGAAGGTGAAAGTCAGAGTTGCAGTTGCTAAATAGTTAATTTAAATAATAAAATACTTTTCTTTTAGGAGATAAACTTGTAGTATTCGGGTTGAAATGTAACTTTTTTAACTACTACTCACTCGAACTATTATGAATGAAACTAGTACACTGCTGTTGGGACTAGCATTAGCTGTCATTATGTTGGGAATGGGACTATCTTTAGTTCCAGAAGATTTTAAACGTATTCTTAAGAAACCTTGGGCTGTATTAATCGGTTTGGTTTTACAGTTGGTTTGTTTGCCACTAATCGCTTTTGGTATTGCTTATTACTTAGCCTTACCATCATTTATTGCTTTAGGTTTAATCATTTTATCGGCATGTCCTGGAGGTCCAACGTCTAATTTGATTACACATTTAGCCAATGGAGATACCGCTTTATCGGTTACTTTAACTGCTGTTAGTAGTTTCGTAACAATTCTTACAATCCCTTTTGTGATCAATTTAGGTTCAGAATTTTTCTTAAGTCAGGATCAATCAATTCTTTTGGATGTTCCTGAAACAATAAAAAAGATTATGATTGTTTCTATCATTCCGATCATTTTAGGAATGAGCATTCGTAAATTCTTACCTAATTTTGCAGAGAAAATGGCTAAACCTACTAGGATAGCTTCAGCTGTCATCTTGGTTGTCATGATTGTCGGAATCGTTGTGAAAGAAAGAGATAATGTAATTGCGTACTTCTCTCAAGCAGGAATTGCTACGCTTTTACTAAATGTATGTACAATGAGTCTTGGTTTTGTCGTAGCAAAATTGGCTAGACTAAAAACACCACAAGCTACTTCTATTGCCATTGAAACTGGTATCCAAAATGGTACTATGGCTATTACAATTGCAATAGGTATTATGGGTAGAGTCGATCTATCTATAGCTGCTGGAGTATATTCATTAATTATGTTCTTTACTTCGGGTGCTGTGATCTTCTTATTTTCTAGAAAAAATGTAAAAGAAAAAGATTTACAAGTTTTAAAAACAAAGTAAGTCTTTTAACATCTCATAATTATAACCTCTTGGAATTTACTTCAAGAGGTTATTTTTTTATCTTTCGTAAAAATTTAGGATTATGAGTAAGAGAAGAGAAGCAAGAGAAGAAGAATTGGTTCTAGTAAAACATCTAATTTCACTTGGTGGTGATAATAATGAAACATTTGAGATTCCAACATTGGTCGAAGAATATGGAGACGTCAATATGGGGAGTATAAATTTTACTTCACCGGAAAAGGCACCATATAAAAAAGATCACGTACAGGTTTTGTATAAAGATAGTGATGGTGTACCAATGGTTATTAGTCTTACTATAAATGAGAATAACGAACTATTAGATATGGATTTTTGGAAAAAAGACTTTTCTCCATTGAAAACGTACCCTACACCTGAAACGGTTGTAATTTTTAATAATAATGGAATGATTTAAATATATAATCCACAGTTAAAGAGGTAGATAGAAGATATTATTCAATTAATATACTTTAATCTACCTCTTTTTTGCGTCTTTTTTAAAGTATATTCGTCTATAGTGGAAAAGACAAAGGCAAATGGAGACACAACAAATTTGGAATGCTTTTCATCAAGAACTTCATGGTTTTATCAGATCAAAAGTGAATGAAAAGGATGTAGTAGATGATATCTTACAGGATGTATTTATTAAAATACATGAAAAGAAAGATACGCTTAAGAATGAGAAAGTTTTAGGGAGTTGGATTTATCAGATTACAAGAAATGCTATCATAGATTTTTATCGTAAAAGAAAACAAGATGTTTCTATTGATTTAGCAAAAAGTGATTTACCAGACGAATATGATGACACAGAAGAAAATCTTCAAGCTTGTGAAGCCTGTGTCAAACCTTTTATATTACAATTACCAGAAAAATATCAAGATATTTTGATGAAAGTCACTTATAATAAAGTGTCTCAAAAAGATTATGCATTAACAAATAAACTTTCCTACTCAACAGTTAAATCTAGAATACAAAGAGGAAGGGAACAATTAAAATATTCTTTTGAAACTTGTTGTACTCAAATTGATGATGGATTTGGAAATATTTCTTTTGATTGTAAATCAGGTAATTGTCACTAAAAATACTATTTAAATTTTGCGTCTTTTTTTCAACACTCCGTCTATAGGGGTGAAAATGATTTAAACCACTAATAATAAAGTTATCATGAGTGAGAAAGAAGTAAAATGTTGTGAAAATAATCAGTGCAACTGTAATTGCGATTGCTGTACATGTACGTGTGATGAAAATGGAAAATGTGTTTGTACTACAAAAGATGGTAAAGAATGTAACTGTGATTGCAAATGCGAAGAGGGGAAATGCACCTGCGAATGTACTAAAGAAACAGTAGATTCTTGTGCTTGTAAGCCTAAAGCTACTCCATTGAATAAAATTGATATAGATAGCAGTCAAATTTCAGGATGTTGCCCTCCTAATTATTGCTAGTAGTAATAAAATTTAAACACTTAGAATTCGTAGTTCTAGGTGTTTATTTTTTTTTATACTTATTCTTAAATTCTTTTGGAGTACTATTAAATTTCTTTTTAAAAGCAGTTGTAAAATGGCTAGAGCTAGAAAATCCTAATTCAGTGGCGATCATAAAATTCGCTTTCTCATTTTCTAATAATAACTGCTTTGCTACATCTAGTTTTAAATCTAAGATATATTGATGTATAGTGACACCAAAAATTTGTTTAAAAAGCGATCTTAATCGGCTGCTACTCATACCCACTTCTTTACAAATATCATCAATTGAATAATTTGAAGTTGGATTGTCTCTCAATATATTTCTTGCTTTGATCACGGGCTTAGCGTGCATTGGATATTTATTTTCTTCACCACTAATCTGTCTTTTAGCGATAATAGAAAAAAACAAAGCCGCGATGTGCACTCCAATAGAATGAACTAATTCTTCAATATAATCGTATTCATCATCAATATTGATAAATCGCATATAGACACTACTCATTGAGGCACTAAATTCTTCATAAACATAGAATGGCTTATCCTTTGGGAAAAGAATTTTAAGCTTCTCATTCTTATTGACATATTGATAAAAATAATCGTCCTTCAAACGAATAATCATCAGATTTGCATCTCTATTTTTACTGATTTTCACAAATAAATTATTTTCATCATTTGTTGTAAATGCTGCTCCTGAAGTAAACGTAATATTATCTTCCACATAAGAATCTATGCCTACTTCTTTTTTATTAAATGGCTCACCTATGAAAATGGGTAAATAACTTCTATCCGTATCAAATTCATTTCCTATAATTTCCAAGTCATTTTTTAAATTGACTCTCATTCTTATCACTTGTACAGATGGAAAATGACTATGAAAATCTACAGTGCCTTTTCCGATTTCATTATCAAATGTAAGTGTATTACCTTCAATTTTTCCGCTAAAGAATTTATTCCAATTACTTAAAACTTTTAAAGCTATTTCCATGAGTATTTTTAAAAATGAAAAAGACCTGTAATTTTTTACATTACAGGCCAATAGAATATTTTCTATGAAGATTTATTATTTATCATCTCCACCGCCGATATATAAACCAGCTGTAATACCTAAAGTAGATAAATGACGGTCGCTACTTAAATTCATAGCTTCCCATTCTAACTTAAGTTCAAGTCTTTCTGCTAAGATTATACCAGCACCAACACCCCATAAGAAGTCAGTACTTTTTTCATCTTCATATCCTCCTGAATTTTCAGATTTAGACCAAAAAGCACCAGCTTTTGCATAACCGAAGATTGGTCCAATTTGAATCTTACCTCTTAAGGCAACATCCCAACCTGTTATTTTAGACTCAATGGTATTTGCACCATCTTTACCTTTGATATTACCGAGTGAACGATAACCACCTTCGATACTTAAAAATTTCTTTCCAATACCGGCATAGACTTTCCATGCAAGAGCATTATCGCTAAGTTCTACGTCATCAGTAGCATTCTTTAGATTGATGTCTGCGAATGTATTACCTACACCGCCACCAATTCTAAACGATTGGGCTTGAGCTTCAAAATTAGATGAAAAAACAAAAAATGAGATTAATAAAATTGGTAATAGTAACTTTTTCATAACTAAAAATTAACTAGTTAATAAACATTGTATCAGCAAGTTATGAATATTCTATAGGGTTACATCAAATACATACTTATAGTACTAATTGTTCTTTCAAAAATTTAATTAAATTCGATAAAGAAAGATTTTACACATGTCATATAACATAATGCACATGGATATATATCGTAAAAAAAGGTAACATAAATGTTACCTTTATTATTATTGTTGATTTAATATTTTTTCAAAATCTTCCATAAAAGCTGAAAGTACAAATGGATCAAGATTTGAATGATCAAATGTTATTGACAATGGAATAAGAGAATCATCACCTTGCTGATATCGTTTTCCAAAATAGAAGTAAGGTCTAGCAGAATCTAATGCAGACGCATGTAATTGAAAACTGGTAAACTGTAAATTTGGAAGATTACCAATAAAATGTGCTGAAGCCCAAACTAAAACAGGAAGAGGAGCGAAGTCAGCATCTCTATTGAATGCTTTATCGACATGTGCTCTATAGTTTTTGAAAAATGTAGCTATATCAGATTTAGCAGGATCTTCTACCATTATTTCCGTAAAACGTGTTGCTCCACCAACAGCGATAGGAGAGAATACGGGTAGATTATCAAAGATATACCATTCATCTT
Source organism: Flammeovirga sp. AWQ4_249 (assembly GCF_056161045.1). NCBI lineage: Bacteria > Pseudomonadati > Bacteroidota > Cytophagia > Cytophagales > Flammeovirgaceae > Flammeovirga > Flammeovirga sp. AWQ4_249. Next base: position 82,106 of record NZ_JBSWYJ010000017.1, on the reverse strand, counting down.
CTATTTTTCTATATCTAAAATAGGGATGTTTTTTCATCGCTTCTACAAGTACCCACATCAAATAGGCTGTAAAAGATGCTCCTTCTAAATGCTTAAGATTTCCTTGATAATATTGAAGTCCCTTCGTTATATTTACCTGAAGGGTCATTTGTAAATTTGGTTCCCTTACAATATCTTTTTGGTGAAAGAAATCAAGTGACCATTGTTCATAAGAACTCACTTCATCCATATTAATTTTTTTACCACCAAAACGCTTTAGTAATTCTGCTTTTTCCATTTATTAAAAATTTAGGTTGTAAATATCTCAAAAAAACATCAAACTTTTACTTCCATAAATTCTTAAAATGTAAATAAATACAAAAAGCTATATCATATAATATGATATAGCTTTTAATTTATATACACTATTGTTTTAAACTATTCTCCTGTGTAGACATGTGTCTGTGGAACTTCATGTAATGGATTACTATTTTGACCTAATCCAAAATGAATACCTGCTAAAATTACAGTTAATGTTCCAACGATAACGACAGCTGATTTGAATATATCTAAAATATCTTTCATGACGATTGTTTTAATATTTTTATAGTAAAAGACTAGTTTATCTTTTTTAACAGACGCCATCATTTAATTTAAGTTGAGATCATTTCAATCTGTTAACACATTAATTATTTTCAAATGTCAATTTCTTAGAAAATGCAGTACCATTAGAAGAAATTCCTTCTACTTCTAGTTGATATTCAGTGTTTTTATCATCTGTGTAAAATGATAATTTAGCATTTCCTGAAGCATCAAAAGTTACATTTGGTTCCCATAATAATGTAATTCTATGATCAGGTTTAGCATGTTCATCTTTAGCAACATCATATTTTGGTTGATAAAATTCACGGCTAGTATAGAAGCCAGGAGATTTAATATTGTCAATTCCTTTTACAATATAAGAACCGCCACCACCTTGCTGAGTATAAATAGCAATTACACCGTTGGTAGAATTTGGCAAGTACATACTTCCTTCTGACATATCTAAAACATCAATAAAACCAACTTGAGACATTTGCATCGACTGTAGAATTGTCATGTCAACTTGGAAACCATCAAGGATTACAGGAAGTTCATCTGGATCAGATACAATGTCATTTCCTTCTTCATCAACACTTACTGTACCATTAATATTGCCAGATCGTCTTAGGATTTGAGCTGTTCTAAACTCTTGTTGAAGAAATTGCCATACAGTCATACCTTGAGCATATCCTAAAGAATCAGGGACAAATCGAGCTCTATAATTAGAATGAACTTTTGAAGAATGTTGGAACTGTTCAGGTTCTTCAGCAGCTTCAGTGATTTCAATTTCGTCTAAGATGATCGTTTTTGTATTAAAAGCTCTATCAATTTTCTCTATTTTTAAGATTTCTTTCTCAAAATCAGCGAGTGAATTCGCATTTGGTGTATTGATTTTTTCATCCGCTAGTGGAGAAATCATTGGTGGTTCTAATTCAAATAATGAGATCTTTACAGAATTATTATTCGTCACCTTTTTACGTCTATCATTGTATTTCTTTGCCTGGAAAAAGAAGTTTGTAGTATCAAAAAATACCATTCCTGTAAAAGTGAATGATCCTTTATCATCCGTTAAAGTAGATTCATGAATTAAATTATTATCGAAAGAAGTCATTGAGATTTCAGACTTTAATAATTTATCTTCGTTCCAGAAGTTACTTGTCTTACCTCTGATAGAAATACCTGGTTCAGGAATAAAATTAATATCAAGACTATCCGTAGCTTCTTTTATCCAATCAATTTTTCGATAGCCTTGCGTTAACATAAGTTCATCAAGTGCAAATTTCTTTTTTGTAGAAAAATCTTCAAAGTACCAAGTAGGGTTTTCGATATGACCTTTTAATTCATCAGATAAAATAAGTTCTGTAATAATATTATTTTTCTTTTGATTTAAGTCAACAAGTTTCTTATCTACAATAGCCACTGATGCATCGCCTGTAAGAGGATTACCTTCTGTATCTTTTAAATTAATATTTAATTCAACACGCTCTCTTTTCTTATATGTATCCTTGTCTAAACTTATATCGATATTTTGTGGTGTATAATTAAAAACAACTCTCTCAACAATTGGATTAAGTTCTTTATTCAATAAAGTCAACTTTATGATACCATTTGAAACTTTATCCAACGGCATTTTAATCGGAATTAACTTTGCATTAGGAGGACAGTTCCATGAATAAATTACTTTATTATTCGAAGAAGCAATTAAATGACCACCATTTTTTAATGCATCATCCGTTGAAATAATCTTTATGTAAAGTTTTTTATTATTAATGACGAATAATGTTGTGCCTTTTTCTTTTAACTGAGGTAGAGCATACTTCTCAGGTTTAGAATAGACAGTATCTCTATCAAGAATAGCATAGTATGTGTCCCCAACAACACCATTGATAAATGTACTACCCATCCCTAAATGATTTCCTTTTACATCAGAAATATGATTGCCATTTTGGTTAAATACTTTTGCAGTAAATTCTTCACCGAAGCCACTTTGATTAACAAGTTTAACACCAAATTTAGTAGAAACACCACTTATAAATTGGCCACTTTCCGGGAAAAACTGCAGATCATATTTTTGACGACGGTTACTCACCTGATCATTTGTATCAGTATTATTTTCACCTGATAAAATAGGTTGATCTTGTCTTAAAGAATCTGGATTGATTTGATAAACATTGATTTCTTGACTAAAGAATGTACTATCGCCAAAATTTCTCATCCAGTTTGTATAGGCTCTTAAGCGGTAGCGTCCTTCTTCTAATTTGGTACTTAATTTAAAATCTCCATTACTGTATTCATCTACAGCATAAATTTTTCTTTTGTCAATAATTTCTCCATTTGGATCAATTAATTCAACATTGACACCTTTACTCCATTTTGTAGGTAGGAGAGTATATTTTTTTCTTAAATATACCTTAAACCATAAATTTTCACCAGCGATATAATAAGGTTTATCTGTATGCACATAAATGGCATCATTTCTTTTGATCTCATTATTATCATTGATAGTCTTTATTAGTTGATCGATAGAGGTAATATTGTCCCAGCTAAATAAAAATAGACAAGACAAGATTAGGGTTAATCCCCCAAGTAGTCGATAGTTTTTCACTTGTATAGAGTTTGTTAAGTCTTCTAATTGGATATTTCACACAAAATATAGCATTCTTATTGTGAATCAAATAATATTGTCCATTAAGTCAAAAAAAGGCTACCCTAAATCAATAATTAAGGTAACCTTTATGAAAAATTAAATATTTTAGATTATTTTAGAAGTTCATCTACAGCTTTTCTCAACTGCTGATCTATTCCATTTACAACAATCTCTTTGTCCTGTGCTATTTTGACATCAGGCTCAATTTGTTGGTTTTCCAAATACTTACCATTCATGTCTTTTACGCCTACTTGAGGAATACCAAAAACAAGAGAAGGATCCTGTAAACGTTCCCACCAAACAGCAGTCATTGTACCTGGAACAGGCATACCCACAATTTTTCCAATGCCTAAAGTCTGATAAGCATATGGGAATGCATGTGCGTCTGAATAATTACCTTCCGAAGCTAATACAGCTGAAGGTTTAGACCACTTATTGATAGGTTCTGTACCAAATTTTTGATCTCTTGGAGCAAATTGTGCATATACTTTACCACTTAGGAAAGTCACTAAATCGTCATGTAACCAACCACCACCATTAAATCTTGTATCTACAATTAATGATTCTTTGTTGTAATTTTTACCTAAAGCTTCTGAATAGACAGTTCTGAAAGATGAACTATTCATACCTCTAACGTGTACATAACCCACTTTTCCATTTGAAGCCTCTTCTGTTTCTTTTTCTCTTTGTTTTACCCAACGTTTATATAAAAGATTAGATAATGCTCCTTGAGAAATTGGTTTTACTATAACCTTAAAATCCTTTTTAGTTGAAGGATCTAAAATAGTTAAATGAGTAGGAGTATTGGTTTTATGATTTAATAATTGATAGTAATCCGCTCCAGAAGTAATTTTTTGACCATCAATAGCTTTAATAATCATTCCAGGAAGGATTTCTTTTTCAATATTTTGTAAAGTACCACCTTCTACAACTTCGATGATTTCTAATCCATCTCCAGAATAATTTGGATTATAAAATGCTGCTAAAGTTGCCGTATTATCTCCATTACTACTCGAAGGATAGAATCTACAACCTGTATGAGAGGCATTTAATTCCCCTAACATTTCACTCAACATCTCTGAAAAGTCGTAATTATTAGAAATATAAGGTAAAAATTTAGCATAAGATTCTTTGTAATATCCCCAGTCTAAACCATGAATATTAGGATCATAAAACTTCTTCTGAACTTGTCTCCAAACATGCTCAAATAAGTACGCTCTTTCTGCTGATGCATTTAAATAATAAGAGGCAGAATAAGATATATTTGATTTTTTATCACTCTTTACGTCCATTTTGGCAAATTTGCCATTGGAATTAAAGAAGATATTCTTGTGATCCTTATCAAACTGAAGGTTACCTCCATATCCAGATAATTTTAATACTAATTTTGTCTGATTTTTACGAATATCTTTAGCCCATAAATCGTAACCACCTTCAAAACTTGACATATAATAGAGTTTACTTCCATCTTTTGTGAGTAACATATCAGAAGTAAAAGAAGAATTAATGGTTAATCTTAAAATACGATCCTGTAAACCATCAAAGTCTATGACTAAATCTTTTTCCTCTTCTTTATCATCATCCGTTTTAGACTTCTTCTTTTTCTTATTGTTTTTAGACTCGTCTTCCTTTTCTTTATTTGCTTTTTCCTCTTCTTTTCTTACTTCTTCTAACAATTCATATTCTTCTTTTGATAATTGGAATTCATCATAAGCATTTTTTGTTAAGAATAAAGCAAAAATATCATCTTCGGCTCCCCAACTACCATGACTTCTGTAACCGTATCGGTCATTAGCAAAAATGATAGCTTTGCCGTCCATTGCAAATTTAGGATTACTAGAGTTATAGCCGCTTTGTGTTAGATTAATAATATTTTGCGTTCCTGCTGCATCTACCAAAGCAATGTCAGTACTTGTCCATAAATTAGGAGAATATTGCACTGCAAACCATTTGCCATCAGGAGACCAATCATATGCTTGATCACCATCTGAATAAGAATAGTTGTAGCTTCCAGGTAAAATAACTCTCTCTTTTTTACTATCAAGATTTATAACTTTTAAAGTAGTACGTTCCTCTAAGAATGCTATTTCGTCACCCTTAGGAGACCACATTGGTTGAAATTCCTCTTCAGCTTTATCAGTAACTACCTTTTCTACTATTGAAGTAGCATTAATAAAATACAAATCAGATTTATTCTCTAATTCAGAAGTATAAATATTCCATGAACCATTTCTTTCACCAGCATAAACTAATTTTCTACCATCAGGAGAGAAACTTACTGATCTTTCTTGTTCTGGAGTTTTAGTAATTTGAACAGTGGTACCATAAGTTACTGAAGTTACAAATACGTCACCTCTTAGAATAAAAGCCATTTCTTTACCATTAGGACTTACAGCAAGTCCACGACCACCACTGGATTTTTTTTGGAAAGTAATATTATTGACTTTAGTATCGTTTAAAACTTTGATCTCAATTTTTTTAGGTTCTTCTCCTTCTTTTAAAGTATAGATTTCTCCATCATATGAAAAACACATCAACCCGTTTTTAGCAACAGTCAAAAATCGGACAGGGTGCTTTTGAAGTTTTGTCAATTGTTTTTTATTAGATCCATCAATATTTGCCATCCAAACATTTAATGTCCCATCTTCTTCACTTGTATATACAAAATGATCATCTCCCTTATAAAAATTAGGATATTGATCTTCTCCTTTAAAAGTAGAAATTTGTGTGTGTTTTTTAGTATTAACATCATACACCCATAAATCTCTGGTTACAGATGAAGTATGATGTTTCCTCCAGTTATCTTCGTACCCTTTAATATCTTGATATAAAATCTTTGACTGATCAGAATTATAAGAAGCATTAACCGCTGAAATGGTAAGTATTTGATTAGGTCTTCCTCCTTCTAAATCTACACTATATAATTCAGGTAATCGACCATATGGAAATTGAGCACTTTTTTGAGCATCTAAAATTACAGCAGAAAATAATACATTTTTTCCATCAGGAGTAAAAGAGGATGGAACCTCATTTTTGGAATGATAGGTAAGACGTTTAGCCATACCACCTGTTACATCGATACTAAAAACATCGAAATTACCATGTCTATCAGAAGCAAAAGCTACCGTTTTACTATCTGGGCTCCAAACGGGAGCATAATCATGTGCTACATGTTGTGTAAGAGATCTTGCATTTCCACCTATTGCATCAACAATAAAAAGATCACCTTGATAAGAAAAAACAATTTGTTTACCATCTGGAGAAATTGATGGGTATCTCATCCATAATGGAGTTTGCGCAAAAGTTAGATTCCCTAATACCAAAAATAGGGAGAGGAGTAATGTTTTTTTCATTTTAAAAATTTATAAATGGTTGTTTGTTCTTGACACCAATGTGAACTTAATAAAAAATAAGTTATGAATGAATTTTGATGAAAAAGATATATTTATACAAAAAAACAAAAGGTTTATACAACATTGTTGCTTATTTACTAACTATAGAATTTTTTTTACCAATATTTTTTTTAAAGAAGGCGGACATTTGTATCACATTAAAACAACAACACAACACACAATTATGAAAAAGCTTTCTTTATTAACGCTATTTATTTTGACAAATCTAATTTCATTTGCTCAAAATGTTTATCCATCTCATCGTAACTACGATCCAGATAGTACTGAATTTTTATTTCCTGCCATGGCAGCAAAAGTAAAAAAAGCAGGACATACAGTACCGATGCCAACAGGCATCATGTTTAATTATGTATACCAACAATCAAATATTAGATTAGAAGATTTTAAAATGGGTACAGATCTAAACAATATGCATAATATGGATTTTGTAGGTTTCTCTCCAGCGCATTCAGAAACAATGGCATATAATGTAAGACTTGATATGTGGGTTTTACCATTTTTAAATGTATATGGTAATTATGCGTATAGTACTACTAATGGTTCGGTGCAAATTACAGATCCATTAAATTTTCCAGTAATTACACATCCTGAAACAGAAAGTTATGGTTTTGGTTTTACTACTGCTTATGGTTGGAATAACTGGTTTATGGCAGCTAACTTTAACTTTACATGGTCTAATAACCAAGCTTTAGAAACAACAACTAAGTCTCAGATCTTCTCTGTTCGTTTTGGTCGAAGCTTCAAAGTAGGGGAACATGGTCATATTGCTCCATCAATAGGTGTACAATACCAAAATATGTCACCTTACTCAGTAGGTTCAATTAAAACTGCTAAAATACATGAGTTTTTAGACAATGATGCTGTTCAAGGTGCTAAAGAAAATCTACACAATAAATATGATAACTGGTACAATGATCTACCATTTGCTCAACGTAAAATTGTAGATAGTGCAATTGGTGCAGTTAGAGGTAGATTAGAAAATGTGGAAGTACCTGAAAAAATTTACTATTCTTTCAATAAGTATAAATTAAATAACTTTGCTGGTTTAGTAGGTGTATCTTATTTCTACAAAAACAGACATATGTTTAGAGTGGAAACAGCGGTAGGTAACGGTTATTTAAATGCTGCATTCACTTATAATTACCGCTTTGGATTATATAAAAAAAGAAAGAAAAGACAACTAGGTGGAAGCTCTAGCTTCTAATATGAATAACCTTTATCTTAATAATATAATGCGAATAGACACTTGAAAGAGTGTTTATTCGCATAAAAAAGAAAATCTACTAATTCAAATAAAATATTTACCACAAAAAAGATTGAGTTTCAACGACTTTTGTAATGATTAATCTATCATCTACAATTAAGTTATTAACACAATGAAAAACACAATCTTTTTACTATTAGTTATTTTATTTTCTACACTGAGGACAAACGCTCAAAATAATTTTGTTGCAACGAAACATTCAGTTATTGATAGCACAGAGTACCTTTTTCCAGCTATGGCAGGAAAAATTAAACGTGCAGGACATAGTGTACCTATACCAACAGGATTAATGTTTAACTATGCCTACCAACAAAATAATATCTATATCGATAATTTTAAAATGGGTACTGATCCTAATAACCTTAAGGATATGTCATTTGTTGGATTTTCACCAACTCATTCAGAAGTGATGGCCTATAATGTACGTTTAGACCTTTGGGTTTTGCCTTTTTTAAATATCTATGGTAATTACGCCTATTCATTTGCGAATAGTTCCACACAAATTACCGCTCCATTAAATTTTCCTATTAATACTAAGCCAGAAACAGAAACATATGGTTTTGGGTTTACGACTGCTTATGGCTGGAATAATTGGTTTATGGCATCTAATTTTAACTTTAGTTGGTCTGATAGTAAAGCAGTTGAAAACCTTACAAAATCACAAATTATATCAGTACGATTCGGGAGAAATTTTAAGGTAGGAGATCATGGACATATTGCACCTACTTTTGGTCTGCAATACCAACATATGTCACCTTATACTCTAGGTTCTATTAAAACTGATAAAATTAAAAATTTCTTGAATAATGAAACTGTACAAAATGCAAAACATAACCTTGAAGAACGTTATAATGAGTGGTATGGTGACTTATCATTCCCTCAGAAAAAGGTTGTTGACGAAGCAGTAAGCGTACTTCAAGACAAAACAGCAGGTTTTGAGTCAATAGATAAAATTTACTATTCTTTCAATAAATACAAGGAAAGTAACTTTGCAGCAATAATTGGTGTATCCTATTTCTTAAATAATAAGCATATGTTTAGGGCAGAAACAGCAATTGGGAGCGGCTTTGTAAATGCGGTATTCTCATATAATTACCGATTTGGTTTGTATAAAAAAAGAAAAATAAGACAATTAGGAGGGAGTAATTCTTTCTAAGTCAATTACATAATACTAAAAGCCTCATTAATGAATAATTATTGGGGCTTTTGGCATTATACAACTATTAGGTATTAATGAATTTTTTATATTATTAGTAACATTATACTTTTTTGGCTAATTAAAATGTATCAATTCTATGATAATGAGGCTAAATTATTCTAACAAGAATAGAATAGTTTACAAGAGGGAAGTATACAAGTTACTCCTTCAACAAAATAAGTCAGATGTAATCACAAACCTTATTCAATTGCAAGCTCATGATTTAACATATAATGTTCATGGAGAAATCACTGATTATATCATAGGATTCTCTACTTTAGAAAAAATAACAACAACATTTTATGTTTCAGGTCCACATAAGATATCTTTAACTCTGGAAATAGTAGAAAGACGTTCTACGTACGTGATGCCTCTGGTAATATTGTAAGTATTTATGAAGGTAATTACAAAAATAGTGAATTTGACCCTTCATCAACAAACCAAAAAGAAATACCAATTTACGCTGCATCTCGACTTGGCATGTTTAAAGTCGATACCGAGGATGATGCAAATAGTCAGGAGGTATATGAGTTGAAAGATCATTTAGGTAATGTTCGTGCAATTGCTGCTTGGAGTGGTAATAACTTACAAAGAAACCAATGGACAGATTACTATCCTTATGGCCACAAAATGGCATCTTCTTCAAGTGGAGAAGGCTATAGATTTGGTTACCAAGGTGATTTCGCTGAAGAAGACAAGGAAACTGGTTGGAATTTCTTTGAGGCTAGAGCTTATGATCCTGTTATTGGTAGATGGATGGCTGTGGATCCTGCTAGGCAGTATGCGAGTGGTTATGTTGGTGTGGGGAATAATCCTGTGAATGGAATTGATCCTGATGGGAGAAAAAGAGTGCATTATAATTCAGATGGCACTTGGTCACATACTTCACACGATACCTTTTGGCATAACTTATGGCATGGTAATGAGAAGTGGGTAAGTAATGGTTTTGGCGAATTTAACCCAGTTTCAGAAAATTTCTTTTGGAATAGTAATCAATCTATTAATGGAAATAGGTATACAGGAGAATTATCTCAACATGAAAATAGTTTTTGGGAAAATCAAAAAGAAGGAAATGTATTCCAAAAATCTTTCTATACAGCTGCTGATGGTATGTATTTGATGATTCAATCATTAAATACATTTAATAAATATGATACTCATCTTGATGGAGAAGTTGTAATAGGTTGGGATAAAACTGATGCTTTCGTTGAAACTACATTGAATACAGTTCCAATAAAAATAGGTACAATAGCTGGATTTACTAAGGTACCAAAGAAATGGGTCGGAGAGAGAGTTGTTATGGGAGGTAGTAAATTAACATTAACCACTTCTACTATTCTTACGAAAATGTATAGATCGATGGGAATTAATCAGACTATAAAATCTGCTAAGACCCCATTTGGACCTGCAAAGAATTTAGGAACATATTATGGAAGATGGTATGGTACTGGAGCTGGAACAATTTGGTCAACAGAGATAATGTATAATTATTATGAGTGATAAAAGAAAAGAAGTTATCTTATTTTTTGAAACAGATAATTTATTTGAAGTATCTAATTTGGAAATAAATTTGAATAAATATTTTATCGGTTATGATGCAGAAAAATTGATGATTGATTTTAAAAATAAATTTAAAGTCAATATGAATGGTTTTTTGTTAAAAGATTATTTTTACGGAGAACATGGATTAACTACCTATATAGAAATGTATCTTTTCCAAAAAAAAAAGATTACTATTCAACATTTGATTAATGTAGCTAATAAATCAAGATGGTTCCCTCCTGATTTTTAATAAAATATGGGAGTGTTACTCAAACTGTATAGATTCCTAAATCTTGAATTGTGAGTAACCCAACTGTTCGTCGTGTTAAGCCACAGGCGCCACTACGAACTATCCCATTTTTTAAGTTTCCTAACTTAAAACAATCAAGCCAATCTACCCACCTAGATTGGCTTGTTGTAAAGTGAATACTTTATCTCAACAATTATTCCCACCAAAAAGCACAGATATTCCTTTCCTCTTCTTATTTTTGTAGAAATATAAATTAAAGAATATGGCAACGTCAAAATACATTAATCCTTTTACAGACTTTGGTTTTAAGAAGTTATTCGGAGAAGAGCAGAATAAAGATATTCTTATTGATTTCTTGAATACAGTTTTACCAGAGGAAGATAAGATTTATGATTTGACATATAAGTCGTCTGAGAAATTTTCTGGACATCAGACCGATAGAAAAGCGATATTCGATTTATATTGTGAGAATGAAAAGGGTGAGAAGTTTATTGTTGAATTACAAAGAGCACATCAAACTTTTTTCAAAGACAGAACGATATACTATTCAACTTTTCCTATTCAAGAACAAGCCACTAAGGGGCAACCAGACGGAAAAGGTTGGAAATATGAATTAAAGGCCGTCTATGTTATTAGCTTGATGGATTTCAAATTTGATGTATCAGAAGATTTTCATCATGTGGTTGAATTGAAAAATCAACGTAATGAAGTTTTCTACGACAAACTAAAATTTATCTATCTAGAACTTCCAAAGTTCAAAAAATCAGAAAGCGAACTATCCAACCATTTCGACAAGTGGATCTATATTTTAAATAGACTAGAAAGCTTTACTGAAGCCCCTAAATTCTATCAAGAATACATCTTCAAAAAAGTATTTGCCATTACAGAATTTACTGCCTTGGATAAAGAAGATCAGCTCAGATATGAAGAGGATCTTAAGATTTTTAGAGATTACCTGAATACTTTAGAAACAGCTGTAGAGAAAGGGAGAAAGGAAGGTAAGGAAGAAGGATTGAAAGTAGGTAAAGAAGAAGGATTAAAAGAAGGAGAAAAGAAAAAAGCCATCGAAACTGCAAAAAACTTTCTAAAAATGGGTTTATCCTTAGAGCAAGTCGCTAAAGGAACAGGCTTATCCATTGATGAGGTAAAGGAAATCTCAAAAGAAGGATAAGCTTTCCAATCAACAAAAGATATCTTTAACTCAGGAAATAGTAGAGAGACGTTCTACAGACGTAATACACTCAAATAACATTATGCCACAAAATGGCTTCTTCTACAAGTGGAGAAGGATATAGGTTTGGTTACCAAGGTGATTTCGCTGAAGAAGATAAAGAAACAGGTTGGAATTTTTTTGAGGCTAGAGCTTATGATCCTATTGTTGGTAGATGGATGGCTGTGGATCCTGCTAGGCAGTATGCAAGTGGTTATGTGGGGATGGGGAAAATCCAATTCATGGAACAAATGGGGGATATAGAGGAGAAACAATAGATGAAGGTTCAACTGGTCTAGTTTACGATGGTGAAATATATGATGGTATTATCTAATCATGAGTTAAGATATCATGGAGCTAAGTGGATTAATGAGTATACAAAAGATTGGGAAAGGAATGAGTTAATGTCTTTTTTAAATAAAGGTGTTCGAACCAAAAACTTAAGCCAAGCACTATTTGAATTTGGTGATCTATTTATAGAATTCACTGATACATTTGTTGATCCTACAGATGGTGTTTTTGATAGATTTGTTGATATTGCAAAGGTAACAAAATTCAATAAGTTACCTGGATGGGGAACTGTTAAGAAAAGATTTTGGGCAGTTGCAAACGAACTTGGTACTCCAGTTAGAAGTGCAAAAGTCCAAGTTTTAAATACTAAAACAGGTAAATATGAAATAAGAACTGTTTATAAAGAGATACATCATATTGAAGGTCGACAAATTGAAGGGGCTAATAAATTAGATAATTTAATTGATGTTTGGCCATGGGAACATGCTACCATTGATCCAAATAGAAATTTAGGATATGAATTTATACAGTTTGTAAAATGATAATTATATATGTCAAAAATTTTTGAGTTAAATAAAAAAGTTTCTGAGTATATCAATTCTTCAGAATTTCAGGGTTTAGAAGATAAAATATTTAAATATTTAGAATATAGTTATACCGAAACAAATAAAAATTATGTACTAAGACAGTTAGTAGTTGATATTCATAATGTCGAACTCTCTTTAAATGAGTTAATAAATTTTTACAAAGAAAATATTACTAATATTAGTATTTACTGTGAGAAATTTACTGAAGTGACAGATTTAGACCTTGAAGAAGGTTCTGTAAGAGTAAATGAAAATTTTCATTCTTATAGCTTATCACGAGCCTTTGACTTGATGTTATATCTACAAAACCCTCAAATATTAATAGATTATCTACCGTCAAAAGAAGATAGATTGGACCCTGAGAGGTATTTTTATTATATCAAAAGTGCTGTGGAGTTATCGGAGGAAATGGGGTGTAAATTCAATTTATAAAATATTCGGCAACTGTTCGTCGTGTTAAGCCGACAGGCGTCACTACGAATTAGTATATTCTTTAAGTTTCCCAACTTAAAACAACAAGCCAAGCCAATCTACCCACCTAGATTGGCTTGTTTCGATACAAATACTCCAAGAATTATTTCCACCAAAAGCAAACATATTCCCAATACCTTCTTATTTTTGTAGAAATATAAATTAAAGAATATGGCAACGTCAAAATATATCAATCCATTTACAGACTTTGGTTTTAAGAAGTTATTCGGAGAAGAGCAGAATAAAGACATTCTGATTGACTTTTTGAATACAGTTTTACCAGAGGAAGATAAGATTTATGATTTGACGTATAAGTCATCCGAGAAATTTTCTGGACATCAAACAGATCGAAAAGCCATATTCGATCTATATTGTGAGAATGAAAAAGGTGAGAAGTTTATCGTTGAGTTACAAAGAGCACACCAAACTTTTTTCAAAGACAGAACGATTTATTACTCTACCTTTCCCATTCAAGAACAAGCCACTAAGGGGCAACCAGACGGAAAAGGTTGGAAATATGAATTAAAGGCCGTCTATGTTATTAGCTTGATGGATTTCAAATTTGATGTATCAGAAGATTTTCATCATGTGGTTGAATTGAAAAATCAACGTAATGAAGTTTTCTACGACAAACTAAAATTTATCTATCTAGAACTTCCAAAATTCAAAAAATCAGAAAGTGAACTATCCAACCATTTTGATAAGTGGATCTATATCTTAAACAGACTAGAAAGCTTTACTGAAGCTCCTAAATTCTATCAAGAATATATCTTCAAAAAAGTATTTGCCATTACAGAATTTACTGCACTTGATAAAGAAGATCAGTTGAGATATGAAGAAGATCTAAAAATCTTCAGAGATTACTTAAATACTTTAGAGACTGCGGTTGAGAAAGGGAGAAAAGAAGGATTGAAAGAAGGAGAAAAGAAAAAAGCCATCGAGACTGCCGAGAACTTACTTCAAATGGGATTGTCTACTGATCAAATTGCAAAAGCAACAGGCTTAACTATTGATGAGGTTAAACAGGTTTCCAAAGAATAGTTTCCAAATCAACAAAAGATATCTTTAACTCAGGAAATAGTAGAGAGACGTTCTACAGACGTAATACACTCAAATAACATTATGCCACAAAATGGCTTCTTCTAAAAGTGGAGAGGGTTATAGATTTGGTTACCAAGGTGATTTCGCTGAAGAAGATAAGGAAACAGGTTGGAATTTCTTTGAGGCTAGAGCTTATGATCCTGTTAGGCAGTATGCGAGTGGTTATGTTGGTATGGGGAATAATCCTGTGAATATGATTGATTCAGATGGTAATCTTTCTTTCATTCCTGGAGCTGCTGGTTTTGTAATAGGTGCTTCTATGAATTTATATGGTCAATATTATGCTGGACAATTAGATTTTACATCTTGGGAAACATATGCAAGAGCTGGTGCTGGAGGAACAGCTGGAATGGTTGCCGCGTATTTACCTTCAACATATGTTGGGATTTTTGGTGGTGCTGTTCTTAATGCATCAGGTAATATATTAGATCAATCTATATATAATGGTTTTAATTTTAATGAAGTTGATAAAGAGAGTGTAGCAATAGCTTTTGGTTTTGGTTTTACAGGTGGATTTGGAGGTAGATGGTTTTCTAATGTTATGAAAAAAGGGAATTCAGGAGGTAATTTTGTGACTAATAATTTACTTTCTTTAGAAAAGAGTTTAAGAGATGCAGGTGTACAAAATTATATTGATGGAGTTGGTCAATTAATTAATGTGCCGAATAATTATTTTAATATTATACTTAATACTGAGGATAATTTAAATGGGTTATTAAAAAATATGCAGGAAAATATTAATAGTCAAGCATCAACACCACAATCAGTACCTGTAAATTGGTTCCAAGATACATACATGAATCAAAAAGCATCAATCGAAATTGGGAATGTAACCAATTTAGGACCTGTATTATAATTCTATTAGAGATGAAAACAAATTTAAAATTGATATTATTCCTTTCAATATTTTGTATAACAATATTATCGATAAATGGATTTATATATAAGAAAATTTTCTACTTAGATTCTTTATTAGAAATAAGTATTGGGTATTTTATCTTATTTATCTACTTGTTATATGGTTTCTTTTTAGAAAGAAAAGATAAAGGCTATTTTTTAGTTCGATACTCAAGGCTAGCATATTATCCAGCTTTTCTTATTAGTAGTACCAGGTTTTACATGGATAACAATTATGGTCCTACAGTCATTAAAATAAATATTGTTGGTTTTTTATTATTCTTAGTAATTGATACTATTCTTAGAAAATGGAAAAAGAAGAAACATCGAGATTTTAGATATTAAGTGCTATTATACACTGAATATTTAATTTTAAGTATGACAATCCACTGTTCGTAGTGTTAAACCGAAAGTTATCACTACGAACTAGAACATTGTTTAAGTTTCCGAACTTAAAACTATAAAATATACCAAGCCAGTCTACCCACCTAGATTGGCTTGTTTCGATAAAAATACTCCAAGAATTATTTCCACCAAAAGCAAACATATTCCTTTTCCCTTCTTATTTTTGTAAAAATATAAATAGAGAAATATGGCAACGTCAAAATACATCAATTCTTTTACTTATTTTTCAGGACGTAATATCAATTAAAAAAGCCCCATCTCATCGAGAAAGGGCTTTAATATCATCCGTGTTTCTATATTTATATATTTTTAGAAGGATTCGGTAAATAAGAAATATAAACCATGAGATTCTCTACCAAATCCGACATCAAGACCTACGTTCATTCGTGGTTGTAGTTCATAACGATATCCTACACCTGCATTAGGTAACCATTCTGTTAATTCAAATGGATCTGGAGCTACACTACCAGCACCTACCCATGCGACTATACCACTTTTTGATAATTTTTTTTCTTTATTCATAAAAGTATGACGCCATTCTACTTCAAAAAAAGCAGCTGTGTTGTCTCTATATTGCCCAACAATATATCCTCTTAAACTTTTTTGACCAGCGAAGTCAGAAAGCATATTAATAGGAACTTCTCCAATAATATCACGCATATAAATTCTTGATGCAATTACATTTCCTTTACGGATAAAGGTTTTATAATATCTTACATCAAAGTTGTAAAGTTGAGCATTGTAATCACTGCCCAATAACTTTGAATAGTAATAGTAGTTAAAGTTAAAATAGATTCCTTTCCATGCATTTACAGTAATATCTCGACTATCATAAGATATATTAAAACCAAGACCATTCATGAAATAACTATTCGAGAATTGACTATAGTAAGGGTCTGCTTGCATAACGGGATTTACATCTGTATTACTTGCATAATAGAAATTAAAGGAAGGACCTATATAAAAGTTTTTTGCTATCCTAAACATTGGGTCCACGGTGATGTCAATCTTTGTTTCACTGTATAAAGTTGTACTATCAGATTGATAATTTTGCTCTATTTGATCAAAACCCTTTCCATAATAATTATTTTCTCTACTATTGATAGCAACTTTTGACATAAATCGGAATTTATCTTCATTCCAAAAAGTATTCACAGATGCGTTAATACCGATTGCACCAGTTGTACTTGCAAATATAGTTGCAGGAATAGAAGATCTTTGGATAAGGCTATCTTGTTTATCTGTTTTAAAAGAATAAAGAATCCCACCAGCAACTAAAAAGCCTACGTCGGCATTATAGCCCGGGCCAAATAGAGGTGATAACCAAGGATTTCCAGCATCAATTGCTGCTTGTTTTTTATCCTTGTTACGCTCCATAAATTTTTTCACTATTTTCTGCCCAAAAACGGGCTGAGCAAAAAGAGTGAGTAGTGTTAGATATAGATATAAATATTTCATAAAAGTCGGATGATAATATGTTCGTTCACTGATATACGCTATTGGTTATCAGTGGTTTCTAAATATCATCTAACAGGACAGTAAATGATTGGATTTTGATCTAATTTACTACTTATATTATAATTTTTACTAATTTTTGGGTGATATTAAGCCAAAATTGGGTTAGTATTTATTTCACTAATAGTAATAATTGTATTCTTCTTAATATTTGAAATAACAATTTTTCCTCCAAGAGCATTTACTCTGAAACTCAAGTTTTTAAGCAATAAATTTTCATCTAAATCTATTGATTTGTTACTATCTTTTTTGTCTTCATAGAATAAGGTAATAAAGCCATGAAAGTCTAGAATTAAATCTAAATAGACTTCTTTTATTTCATTACTATCATAGGCGTTTCTTAATAAATCTTGAATTATTCTATAGAAGTGATTTTTAATACTATTACTATTAATAGGATTTTCTAAAGCGAAATTTATATGTATTGTTAAATCAGTAGTATTATATTTTGAACATAAATCATAAATAATATCCTCAAAATCTTCTCTTTCATACTCAGGAGACACTAATTCATGACTCATGTTTCTGACACTTTGAATCGTATGCTTTACTAAATTTCGAATATAATCTGATGACCAATTATTTGATTGATTGATTTGAAGTAAATTTAAGCCTACGTAATCCTGTAATTCTTTCCCTATTTGATTTCTTTCTGCTTCTTGTCCTTTAATTATAGCTAAAGAGTATTTTTCTTGAATAAGTTGTTTTTGTATTTGAATTTCATTCTGTTCTTTAAAATAAATAGAGGTTTTCTTCAAAATTAAAAATAGAAATAATAGACTATTAAAAGTATGAACAAAATAGATTAATATTCTACTGTAACTCAGTCGTGTAGTTACCCCTAAATAAGGCAATATTGATAATATAATTACTGAGAAATTTACCATTATAAATAGTCCTAAAACTAATGAAGCACTTTCTTCCTTTATTTTTATCCCTCTAAATATTACAATAAATGAGAGGATAGTTGAAAGGAAAACACTCAGCATAGAAATTAAGGCAACGCTATTATTTACATATAATTTTAAGTCTCCATCATAATAAAGATTAAGTAGTGAAATTAACCCAATTAAAATAATGATATTCATGCTCTTTTTTATTTTTGACTTAATGAAATATTTATTGGAAAAAGTCAGATATGCATAAAAATAAAATGAACTATATGTAAATAAATAGGTGGATATCACTAATATGTATTTGATATAAGTAAAATGAGCAATTGGAAAGTAATTACAGATAACCCCAAATTCTGTTTCTAGGAAAAATAATGTTGATAGTGAGCTATAGCCATAAAAATAATAAACTTTTTTATGAAGCATTATACCTAAAGTAAGCCCCACTAAAACTAAACAAATAAGGATAGTTCGACATGTCAGTTTAAGTGTTTGCTCATAATTGATTGATGTGATAAAATCAGATTTTGTTGATACTTCAAATTCATCTTCAAAAGGCCATCCATTATTATTGAAATAATAAAAGATTTCTATTTCCTCTTCAGCACTAAAATTTATTTCATGGATAAATCCATAGCTTCTATCATATTTCTTTGAAACAAAATTATTAGCTAAGTCCATAATAGGAGTGAGAGATTCATTTTTACGTTTTTGCCAAATTTTAAATTCATCAAAAATCACGTTATTAAATCGAAGAATTAGTGTTTGTTCTATATCACTTTTAATGCTTATTTTTTTTAGTTGAGCATCTAAAGGGGAGTAATCAATAGAGGAGCAGTTACTATCACTGAAATTAATATGATCAATCTTTTTTGATATATCACAAACCTCTATTGTAAACATTTCTGCTTCTTGCGCATATGTTTTAAATAAAGTAAGTAGGGTAAGTATTGAATAAAATAGATATTTCATCAAGTTAGCAAGTTTTCGTAGGCATATTTTATTAATCCAGCTTTAGAAGTAATATTTAGTTTATTCTTAATTTTTTTACTGTGTGTTATGACAGTTTCAGGACTAATATTCAATAAGTTACCAATTTCTTTCATTGTTTTACCCTCTGCAATATATTTTAACACTTGTTCTTCACGAGGAGAAATCACTAAACTTACTTTTTCTTGAGTTAAGAAAGATTTATCAATTTTATTACTTAAATATATTTTTCCTTTTAAGACGTTATGTACGGCTGTAATTATATCTTCAACATCATCATCTTTTAACATATAACCCAATACACCTAATTTTAATGTCTTTTTAATTAATGACATTTTATTGTGCATAGATAAAATGAGATAATTTGTTTTTTCATCTCTATCAATGACTTTTTTAATCATTTCTATACCTTTCATAGAAGGCATTTCCATATCTACAATAGCTAAGTCAAATTGATTAAAGTCCAATTGTAATGCCTCAATTGGGTCATGAACTAAAGTTATATTTGCTTCAAAAAATTTTTGTATAATCTTCATTAAACCATTACTAAACAGTTCATGATCATCGACAATAAGAAATTTGTACATGATAGTAGGAATTATTTGTGAGCTATTAATTTTGTAAAATTACAAAAAGGAAAAATGATATAGTATACCTAATAATGGTTAATTTTAGATTTCTCTGAGATATTTATCTAACTCTATTTCTTTATCTAATGAAAGTTTTTTCCTTAAACGATAACGGTTCATGATTACACTTCTGTTCGTAATATTCAAAATATTGGCAATTTCTTGGTTCGTTAAGTTAAAGCGAATTAATGCAATTAGTCGATGATCATGAGACGTTAAATTGGGATGAGATAAGTTTAACCTTTCCATAAAATCCTTATTCAATTCGGTAAATAAATTGTAAAACACAAAATGCTTGGAATCGTTATTCATTTCTTTTTCAATCTTCGATTTCCAATGTTCTGCATTTTTATTTTTCATTAAAGAAAGCCCATCACTGACTTGTCGTAAAAAATCATTCTTTTTAGACAATTCTTCTGCTACTTCAACTAATTGTTGGTTTTTAAGGGCAATATTTTTTTGATTAAATAAGGCTGTCTGAATTTCTTTCTGTTTTAATTCATTTTTATAGAGTTGTTTTTTCCAGATAACTTGAATGATAAAAGCGAAAGATATTAATACTAAACCTACAAGGAAAAAAAGGAAAGGAGTTTCATACCATTTCTTATGAATAGAAAAAGTAAGCGAATCAGCTTGAGTAATTGAATTATTAAATTTTGACTCAATAAAGAAGGTATAATCTCCACCTTTGAGACCATTAAATTCTTTTGAAGAAGATGATGTCCAATCTGAAAAATTATTTTCTAAAGGATATAATTTTGTTCTATACTGTATAATATCATTTTTCGATGAATTAATACCAAAATGGAATGTAATAGCATTGAAGTTGTTTTTTATTGATAGTGAATTTTGATAAGGATAATTAAATTCATCAGTCACATTTTCTCTATGCAAAACAACATTAGTTATAATAGGCTTAGGTAAACTGTTAGTTCTATATTTTGAGTGCGGTTCAAAAATATGTACCCCTCTTTCATTTGCTATTTGTAATACCTCTTTATTAAAAGATATGAATTCATGTCCTCTCAAGAATTGATTTTGAAGTGAAGATAATTGATTTTGATATTCAATAAACTTTCCATTTGCTACATTCACATAAAGGAATAATTGATCATCTTCTATATAAGCATAGCTATGTTTATTTGAAGAAAAGGCTAATGCTTTTATATGTTCTCCTTCAATGAGTGAATAGGGTGGTGTGGTCTGTTTAATGAATGCTTTGTTTAGGTAAGTATATAGTTTTCCATTTTTCAGGAATAACATACTTTTATCATCTCTAAATACATTATGAATATCTTCATATGTTTCATCGAGAATAATTTCTTTTCCTGACAAAACGAATTTCTCAAGTAATTCACCGTTATTAAAACCCCATAGACAATTATTAGCATCATCTTTAAACAACTTTTTGATAGAATGATTGGTAATTATTTTTTCTGTTTTAAGATGTTTCTTTTCTAGCTTAGTTTGAACAACATTTAGATAAGTTGATAAAATAAAATGAGATGTTATTTTCTCTATATCAAGTACACCTGTCTGTTTATAAATAGATGTGATTGTGTGATCATTGTAGATAAAAACTCCATTATCATGACATATATAAACTGTGTTTTCAATTTCTTTAATGTTCCATACTTGTCCTTGAGAATTTGGAATTAAATGAAATTTACTTCCATGATCTGCATAAAAAAGGCCCTTATTTGTTCCTATTAATATCCCATTTTCAAGATTTAATATAGAATAAGTAGCCCCTTGGTTAAAAATAGTTTGAAGTGGCTGTTTCCTTTCGATTTTTGAAATTCCATAATCTAAAGCACACCATATATTCTTATTTTTATCGATAAATACACTAAGAATAGTATTGTCTAAAAGGCCGTCACTGACATTCACTTTTTCTAAAATGTTATTTTCAGAAATAGAAAAAATATACAAACCACCAGAAATACTACCTATTAATAGGCTTTCTTTTGAGTAACTTTCGATACAGAAAATTCCTTCTCTGTTTAATAATTGAGGTAGTTTTCCTTTAGACTGAAGTATTCCTCCATTAAAAGAAAAAAATGCTCCATCCTCAGTGAAAATATATAATTCATTATTATGTGAAATAAGATGTTTTGCTTTCGAATTGGTTGTCAATGAATCCAAAACAACAAATAGATCATCCTTAATTTTACCTATTCTGTTTCGTTTATCAATGGCATAAATTTCATTATTCCATTTTTTTAATCTACTAAAACTTGACGGATGAGAAATAACAGTTTGATCACCACTACCTTTATCAAATCGAATAATATTTTTTTCAGTTCTAAAAAAAGCATATTGGTTATCAAGTTCAATCTCCCATGCTTGACCAGAATTGATAGCTCCACAATTAGTATACTCTAACTCTTTTTGTTGATTTCTAGCATAATATCCAAATTCAACATTACCTCCAGTCCATAAAGTATCATTTTGAATTTGTAAGGATATTATTTGATCCTTATGTGTGGTTGGATATACTTTCCAAGTGCCAAAAGTATGGACTAACAACCCTTCGTTGTTTGCAAAATAGAAGATTCCTCTTTCATCTTCTATAATATCCCAATTTTGTCTTCCAGCATTATAGTCAAAACGGTCATACGATGATACAGTTGGTAGAGGAGACTGACCAAAACAATAGTTATAGAATAGAATAAAAAGTAAAGTAAAACTCATTGATTTCATAAAAATAAATTTACATTATTTTTTGAATAAGTTATACTTATCCTTGATAAGACTTAAAAAAAGAAAACCACACTTCATAAATTAGAAGTGTGGTCTATCATTATTGAGTGACTGTTTCGTCATTTGTTTTTTCTTTCTCTTTTTCTTTAGAGAATAATTGTTTTACAATGACGTGAGGATAAACAGTATGTCTTTTTCCTTCATAATCTTCCGTATCAAAGAATGAAATTTTACCATTCAATCTTTGTTTAATAGGTTTAGCTGTTCCACTTTTAAATGAAAGTACAGCACCTTTAGAATTAATACTTAAAAATGGAAGTTGGGGAATAGGAATGTACAAGCGATTATCTTTAATATACTTCTTGGGAGCATATTTAAATTCTTGTTTTCCTTTTAAAGGTACCCATTTTAAGTTTTCTACTCTATTATCATAAATATCCCTATTGATATGCCAAACCTTCTTTCCTTTTACATTGAAAGTTGGTAGGAAAGTTTTTCCAATAAGTGTATGTAAATAAGCAGTACTTTTAATACGTTTTCCTTCTTTTTCCTTTTTTAAAGTTACTTTTAGCTTTTGCGTAACATTACATTTATAAGCTTTCAGAAAATTAAAATTTCCTTCCTCATAGTCACGCTTTAATAATACTAGCCCATCCATATTAACAACATAATCTGGAAAGCCAGGTATTTCTTCAAAAGTTCTCAAAGTGTGTTAGTTATAAAATTATTATTTGAATTAAGTCCACTAATTGAAACACTATATTTAATAAAAAGAACATAATCGTTAAATCGTTATAATGATAACAAGTAATAAGTAAAAAGTGTCTCAAATTTGCTTTACGGTATCAAATATACGCTAAGAGAACATTGAGTACACGTCACCTAACGGTTAAAAGTGAATTTTTAAGAAATTGCATATTATTTTAAGTAATATTAACTTGAATACGAAATTAAACTCTTAAACTTTTTAACAAAAAATTGAAATGGATAAATTTTTTAGTTCAAAATTCGATAGAAATGAATTTATAAAATCAATTATTAAAGAAAAAAAACAAGATTGGTTATATCATGAGATTAAAAAAAATGATAATCAACATGGTAATCATCTAGCTTGGGCACTTTCCGCTATTTGTGATAACGATGCTACATTTTTAGATAAATTTAAAGATGATATTCTTGAATGGTTACCCGGTTTTAAAACACAAGGAATAAAAAGATCAATTTTGAGATCTGTAGATAAATTAAGTCTTTCCATTGATAAAGAAGGGGAGTGGGTTGATTTTTTATTTGAAGTAGTTATTTCAACAGAGTCAGATGTAGCGGTCAAAGTACATGCAATTGAAAT
Source organism: Flammeovirga sp. AWQ4_249 (assembly GCF_056161045.1). NCBI lineage: Bacteria > Pseudomonadati > Bacteroidota > Cytophagia > Cytophagales > Flammeovirgaceae > Flammeovirga > Flammeovirga sp. AWQ4_249. The sequence goes on along the minus strand of NZ_JBSWYJ010000017.1, from coordinate 58,194 downwards.
TCTTTCAAAATATGTAATACAATATGAAGAACTAGCAAATGAATTATTAATGATTTTAGAAGATGGCATGGCTTATTATAGTCCTGCATTAAAAGCAAGAAGTAAGCGAATAATTAAACGATTGAAAAAAGCACATATTAATATATAATTGTATTATTTACTGATTTAGTGATAGTTAACAATAATACTTTTTTTTTACATTTCTCTTATTTTTTTAAATTGAAACATCTTTACCCTTAATATAAATTAAAACATGTCAACTTTACTAGTATCCATCATCGTTACACTTCTGTTATCTATAGGAATGTTATCAGTAGTCATCAAAAGTAAAAACCTTACAACTTGATTTTCATTAATTTTAGGCATTATTGTAATTGTATCAACTTTTATGATTTTTAGTATAAAATATTAAACATTAGTAATTGTTTAATTATAATATTATAAGTTGCAACTTGCAACTAAATTAATATTTAATTCAAATAATTACATAGTAATTATAAAAACGGAATAAGAATTGTAATTGATAGAACAATGCTAATAATAAATAGTATTATTTTTTTAAATCTATCTATTAACGAATTTCATATTTTGATTAAATACTACTATCAATTCTGTTTTGTACTGTTAATAATTACATTATGTTTAAATTTAAATACTTACGGCCAAGATGCACAGTTATCACAATATTATGCAGCCCCTTTATATTTAAATCCTGCTTTAGTAGGTAGTGGAGGAGATGGAAGAGCAAATATTAATTATAGAAATCAATGGACAGGAGTGCCTTCTAATTACATGACATTTATAGGAGGCTTTGATACACCATTAGCAAATAAAAGACTTTCAATCGGTGGACAAATTCAACAAGATATCATGGCACAAAATAGTGGTGCTATTTTAGACAGAACTGTAGTCAATGTCACTGGTGGATACAAACTCAAAGTATCAAAAGAATATACTTTGAGTTTTGGTTTACAAATGGGTTTTGAACAATCTTCACTTGGCTTTTATAATTTATTGTTTGGTGATCAAATTGATGATGATGGTGTAACTGGAAATCCCACACAAGATAGAGTAGATAGGGAATCTATTATCTATCCTGATTTTTCAGCTGGAACTATGTTATATGGTAAAGGCTATTGGTTGGGTGTATCTTTTTATCATATTAATCAACCTACAATTTCTAGATTTAATAATGGTAATGATTACTTACCATTGCGCTACAGTTTACAGGCTGGATATCGATTACCACTTTCATATAAATGGCATGGCAGTGTAGCCAACTATGATGATAAATATCTAAGTTTCATGTTACATTATCAATCACAAGGGAAAAATGATCAATTGAGCGTTGGAGCCAACTTTGATTATCATCCAATCATTTTTGGAGTTTGGTATAGAGGTTTATTATTAAAAGAAAATGAAGACCCTAATCAATTTAATCATGATGCAATTACAGTGATGAGTGGCGTTAAATTAAAGCGTTTAACATTGGGGTATAGCTTTGATATTCCAATAGGAGGTTTGCAATTCTCAGAAGGAAATTCTCATGAATTATCACTTACTTATAATTTTAATTTTTATCCTGATTATCGACGAAAGAAAAAGAAAAGTAAGATGGGTGTTCCAACTGATGAATGTCCTGTTCCTAATCTTTAATATAAATAAAGGCTTTGTAAAACGATGAATAAATTAACTCTACTAACAATCACTTTACTTTTTAATATTTCTACACTTTTCGCTCAAGAAATATGGATAAAGAGTAATACCGACGGATTAGAATATAATTTAACTTCTGGAACACCTTTAAAAGGATGTACAGATGTTAGTGGCCTCTTTTCGCTGAGAGGAGTTACATATGATGAAATATTATGGACATTTAGTGGAGGAACTTCTATTGAAGATAATCCTGAGCTACTTTTTCAAAATAAGGGAATAGAAACAATAACAGCACAATATAAAATTGGAACGGATTATTTTACTGTTTCGGCCTCTATTGAAGTTACAGGTATACCAAGTGGTTCTGATTTTTCATTATCTACGAATGAAGGTTGTGTTGGAACAACAATACAATTTACTGCAAGTACCGATTTTGAATATGAAGAAATTAGATTTCTAGTGGATGGAAATACAATTCCAAATGAAGGTTTTCATAATTTTACTAGTCCAGGTGCATACACTGTTGTGATGGAAGGCAAAACAATCGATGGATGTCCTTTTGATGTGCAAAGAACAAACATCATTAATATTGCAGGAGATATCAGCTTTGATATTACACCTAAAGTTGGGCACGATTGTAGTAACTCTTTAGAACAAACATTCACGGTATTAAATGGTAAAACTGATGTAGTATATACGTGGGATTTTGGAGATGGAACTATTGAAGTTAGCAACAATACAGCAATAACACATACTTTTAATAGTTCATCTGCAGAGACATTTACTGTAAAAGTTATTGGAGAAAAAGGTGGTTGTACATTTGAACAAGAAGCTGTTGTGGCTTTAAATGTTGGAACAGATTTATTCGTTATCAATTATCCTTCTTCTTTTTGTAATACCTACACTATTCAACTTCAATCCCAATTACCTTCATCTTTAGATGGACAACAAATTAAATGGACTTTTAATGATGGGACAGAATTAGTAAGAACTTTACCCTCTACTATTTCAAGAACATTTACGAATAGTGGAGAAAACATAACGGTTACAGCTGAATATGATGGTTGTGAAGAAACAGAAAGTTTTATAGTTCCTGATTTACTTCCAAATTCAATTTCAATTAATGCCGAAACACAGTTTTGTGAAGATCCTTATCTTGTTCCTGTATCTGTTAATAATTTAGGTGATCTATCAATTGATTATACATTAAGTTGGGAAACAAGTGACGGGCAAACGGCAAATGGCCCCACAGCTAATTTTACATTTAACGGAAATAACACAAAAACGATTCGTTTAATTGCAACAGGAAATGGTAGTAGTTGTACAATCGATGAGATTACGGTACAAAGTCAACCTATCGTTTCTACTATTCAAAGTAATAATGGTTTTAGAGGATGTGTAGGCTTTACTACTACATTTTCGCATATAAGTACTCTTTTCGGGACTACAATAGATCCAAGTGATATTAATTCAGTACGTTGGGAATTATATCGTGATGGTACTTTAATTAATAATTCAAATACAGAAGACTATACCCACACTTTTAATACACACGGTAATTATAAGGTGCTATTTTATTTAGAAAACAATAAGGGTTGTATTGTTACTGTTGAAGAAGATATTGAAATAGGATATGAAGTTACTCCATCATTTGATGTAGATAAATCACCCGTATGTAATTATGAATTAGCGACTTTCACTAATACAACTCCAGCAACTACAGATTTTGTTGCGTTAGGAATTAATCCCAATGATGTTAGGTATGAATGGAATTATGGAAATGGTTGGGTAGGAAGTTATAATGGTGAAAATACATATGCCAATGTAGAAGGAGATCAAACGGTACAATTAAGAGCAATTTATAATGGTTGCACAGGACCAGTTGTATCTAAAATCATTACTGTTGTTCCTCCAGTTGCAGAATTTACCGTTGATATGGATGATTTATGTCAAATTAACTCATTGACAATTGAAAATTTATCAATAGGAGCGACCGAAGATTATCAATGGAGAGTATCAGTTGGTACAGATGAATATAATTTTACAACTTCTGATTTAACACCATTCAAATTATATGATAAGATAGCAGAAAATATAAGACCAAATGAAGTATATACTATTGAACTAACGGCTAGTAATGCAACATGTTATGATATTTATACATTAGAATATACACCATTAGCTAACCCAGCATTAGATATTACTTGGTCACCTGATATTGATTTTGCATTATGTGCTAATACAACAATAACATTTGATCCAGGTGATGGAATTGATGCTTCAAATGCTACTTTCTTATGGACTTTTTATAAAGATGGAAATCCTTATACATTTCCAGGAAGCCCTATTACAGAGGCAAATCCAGACATAATTTTCACAGAGATTGGTAGCTATGATGTTGAATTAGAAGTTAATTTTACTACTCCAGGAAGTTGTATGGAAACTCAGAGAGTAAATGATATTAAAGTATTCGATATACAAGTTACAGGTATAACGGGTATTAATTCCATTTGTCTTTTAGACGGTAGTACACCATCTCTACAAGAATTTAATGTTGATTTATCAGTAGATGCAATTGATTATACTACGCTTACTACTTTTAATTGGAGATGGGAAGTAGTAGGTGATAATAATAATATACTTCATTTCGAAGAAGGAAATGATCCAAGTGATTTAGCTGAAGCATTAGATTTTGAATATGATTTTAATACTCCATTAAATGATCAGAATGACAGATATAAAGTGAGGTTTAGATTAAATTCAGATGCTTGTGATTATTCTTTTCAAAAGAACATCATTGTGACTGAACCAACTATTAATTTTGGAGATGTAGACACTCATGTTAATTATGCATTTGAATGTGATTATGTAGTTACTACTATTGATCCCAAGCTAGATAGATCTAAGTTACAACGACCGCATAGTGCTTCATATAAGTTATTTAGTGAAAATTTAACTGATGGAACTAGAACAGAAATTACAGATTTCACTATGGATAAATCTGAAGCTAATAATGTGAAATTTATCATCAATAATTTAAGTGCTGGTGAACATAAAATCTGGCTTCAAATTGAAGATAAAAATAATTGTAGTATAGAAGAAGCTTTACTTTTGGATGTTCCAGAGTTACCAATAGGTATTGCAGATTTTACTCCCGATGTTACTGCTTTAGCTTGTCGAGGTTCTATAAATTTCACAGATGAAGCAAATAGTTTAGTGGGTAATTCTACTCCAAGAAAATATGTTGATGGTAGTGAAGTTCCAATAAAACAATGGGTTTGGCATATCACGAGAGATGCTGATCTTGATTTATATTTAGATACAGATGAAGGTATTTTAAATTACTTTTTTGAAGCGGGTATTTATAATGTTTCATTAATGGTTGTTGATGAACAAAATTGTACTTTTACAAGTGATGAAATTGAAATTACAGTAGGTGGTGTTCGAGGGGAATTTACCATTTCAAAAAGGGCTGGTTATGCTCCATTTGAGACTCACTTTGTAGGAACTCCTTCTTATGCCAGTGTTAATTCTGGTAATATTGATTATCTATGGTTTTCTGGTGATGGTAGAAGTGAAACTACAGATGGAGAACTTACGCTTGTGTATGACAGCCTACCACTAAATGATCGTCTTGCTACACCTGGTGTAATTTTTATTGATGAAGAAGGTTGTCGATATCCTGCCAATCCACAAGGTGAAATTAATATACTAACAGCTCCCAAAAGAACGGTATCAGATATTGAACGCTGTATTGATGAAGGAAATATTACAATTGATTATGCTGATCCTGATTTTACAGTAGCCAATATCGATAATGAAAATTATTCTTATTCTGGAATACTTTCTTACCAATGGTATGAAGAAGGAAATCCTATATCGAATGTTGAAGGTGGTAACAATAGTGAGGTCACATTTACATATGGTAAAACAGGTGAAGCATTTATGGTTAATCCAGATTTAGAAGAAGGTAAACAATTTATTATTGAATCTTGGATAGATGCTGAATATATAGATAAGGCTAATAGTGCTAACAATCACACTGAAAGAGTCGCAATAAGAAGAGATACTTTGAATGTAATTTTTAATGCTATTCCTGAAGCTAAATTAAACGATTTTGATGCGATTTGTCTAAATGACATTCTTGTATTAGATGGTTCTAATTCAGATTTTGGAGATTACACAAGGGGTAGTATTGATAGTTATTTTTGGGAGATTGAGAATTGGGGAGATACATTAACAACATCACCTATTATTGATATTTATCTTGAGAATGCAGCGGATTATTCTATTAAATTAACTGTAACTTCTGAAAATACTTGTACTCCAAGTTCAATTGAAAAAACAGTAACTGTTAAACCATTACCTATTTTAGCATTTTCAACTTCAAATGTTTGTTTTGGTGAGGAAAACCTTTTCACAAATACTACAACTTATGAAGGGGTGGCAATTAATAATTCTTCACCCGAAATAGAAAAAACAGTTTGGTATTTCAATTATGGAGATAAAGAAAATGAAGTAATTATAGAAGATTTTTCTCCTACTTTTTCTTTTAATTCAGAGGGTTTTCATACTGTTAAGATGGAAGTGTATACAACGAATGGATGTCTTGATTCTTTGGTGAAAGACATTGAAGTTTACAGCTTACCTGAAGTTACAACAACAGAAGATTCATTTATTTGTATTGGTGAATCAATTACTTTAAATGCTACAGGTGGTAATGCATATCAATGGAGTAGTGGTAGTACAAATCAAAATACTCTTGTAACTCCAACCTCTGATAGTACTTTTTATGTAGAAGTAATGAATGAAAATAACTGTATTACTTTGGACTCAGTGCAGGTTTTTGTCATTCCTGGATTTTCGTCTGAAATTACATTTTTTGAAGCTTGCGAAGGCGAATCGATTCAATTAGATGGAACTCTATTGGCCTATGAGAATACAACAGAAGAAATGTTATGGTCAACAGGTGAAACAACAAATTCGATTGTGGTAACAGAAAGCGGTACCTATGAAGTTTCAAATACAGTAACCCATATCAGTGGTAAAACCTGTACTTTTACAAAAGAGATACAGGTTGAATTCAGACCATTACCACAAGCATTACCGACTACATTAGTTCACTGTTTTATTGATGGACCATTAAAAATTCAAGCTGAAGAAAATCCAAATTATAGTTACTTATGGGATACCGGTGAGACAACATCATCAATTAGCGTAAATGAAGTTGGTATTCATACTGTGACAATCACTGACAATACTCACCCTACTTTATGTGAAGCGACTTCAACTGTAGAAATATTTGACCCAGAAACAAAGGCTGATTTTACTGCATCTCAAGTTTGTTTAGGTGAATTTACAACTTTAGACGCAACTATTTCTAGTATAGAAAATGAAGAATTAGCCATAGAATATCATTGGACATTGGGAACTTTTGGAGATACGGTGACGACTGATCCTATATTAAATTATTCATTTCAAACTTATGGATCTCATAATGTACAACTCAGAGTTCAACCTGTAGGAGGGTGTTCTTCAGAAACAATTTCAAAGACAGTAACCGTATTTGAATTACCAAAAACTAGTTTTACTGCAGAAGATGTTTGTTTGAATATTCCTGCTCACTTTGTCAATACATCAACTTTTGAAAATATATTGATTAGTTCGAATGATAATAAGATTACTTCAGTGCAATGGGATTTTAATTATGATGGAACTACACCTCATTTCACAAACAACGAAATTTCTCCTTATCATACTTTTGCATCAGCAGGAACGTATTCGGTATTTGTTCAAGTAACTACTGAAAATGGATGTTCAACAAATTATACTGATGAAATTACTATTCATCCATTACCAGAAATCAGTATTACAGAAGATACCTATATCTGTTACGGTGAAAGTATTACATTAAATGTTGGAGGAGGAGTAGCTTATCAATGGGCACATTCTGATGAAACTTCACCTACGATCAATGTTTCACCCGAAGTCGATGAAGTATATATTGTAAAAGTATGGAATGAATTGGGCTGTGAAAGTTTTGATTCTGTGACTGTTCATGTGATACCAGGAATTCAAGATGAAATTACAGAAATTCAAATATGTGAAGGTGAAGAAATTACTTTAGATGGTACAATTGGCGAATACCAAGGAGTAATTGAAAACTTCGTATGGTCAAATGGTAGTACTCAGCCAACCATTGATGTTAATGTAGCTGGGAATTATACTGTGACAAATACAGTACTTCATGAAAGTGGAAAAGAGTGTACTTTTGATCGAACATTTACAGTAATAACTAGACCAATGCCTCCTGAATTTTCAAACTCAGATACCACTTTTTGTTTTAGAACTGGAGGTGAAATAGAAATTGTAGCTCCAGGAAACAACTCTAATTTCATCTATTTATGGGAAGATACTGAAGAAACAACCTCGTCTGTTTTTAGAGATGAAGAAGGTATTTATACGGTTAAAATTATTGATACTAGTTTTGAAACTGCCTGCGAAACCAATACATCTATTCAAGTCGTTGATCTTTGTCCACCACAAGTATTTACACCAACAGCAATGACACCTAATAATGATGGTTTAAATGATGAATTTGTGATTAGATCAAGATATGCTTTGAATATCAAATTAAATATATTCAATCGTTGGGGAGAAATTATTTTTAGTAGAGAATATCAAAACTCTGCTGAAGCTAGAGAAGAAGGTAATGGTTGGAACGGAATGTATAGGGGTAAAATAGTACCTGGTGGGGTTTATACATACACCATCGATTTTATAAGTGAACTAGATGGTTCACAACATCGAGAAGCAAATTCAATTACTGTTATTCGATAAAGAGATTATGTCACTTCATTATAGAGAATGGAGTGACTTTTTTAATGTTACGCCATTTCCATAAAGTTCTCTAAAATTAGCTTTTCCATTTATTATTGTCACTCCACAAGCTGGGTCATTGTCTAACAATAAGGCACCATCCATATCTACATAGTCTAGTAATGGTAATAATTGTGCAATTGCTGAAATCCCAACAGATGATTCTGTCATGCATCCTATCATCACTTTTAAACCTAATTTTTTAGCATTTTCTATCATTCGTAAAGCTACAGTAGGACCTCCACATTTTGTGAGTTTAATATTTAAACCATGAAAAAGTCCATCACATTTCTGAACATCATTTTCTGAAATACATGATTCATCGGCAATTATTGGAAGTACAGATTTTGAATAAACATGTTTCATTCCATCTACTTCTTCAGGATGCATGGGTTGTTCAATAAATTCTACTCCTAGATCCTTCATCACTATTGAATTGTGAATTGTTTCTTCAGTATTCCAAGCACAATTTGCATCTACTCTGAATAAAGAGTTTGTATGTTTTCTTAATTCCTTTATTATTTTTACATCTTCATTTGTACCCAATTTTATTTTATAAATAGGGCTATTTATTTCTTTCATTTTAAATACCATCTCTTCTATTGAACTTAATCCAATAGTGTAATTAGAAAGCGGTAAATTCTCATGTAATTTTAAACCCCAATATTCATAGGTTTTAATGTTATTTTTCTTCCCATAAAAGTCTAAAAATGCCTCATCTAAAGCACATATAGGAAAAGAATTGTCTTTTAATAAAGTAGTTATTTCTCGATGAAATTCTTCTGGTTTTAATGCATCAAAAGCACTTATAGACGATTGAATTTGCTTTAAATTATGAATAATATCCTCTGCTTTGACACCATAAAACTTATTCTCTGTTGCTTCTCCAAAACCAGATGTTAAACCGTCTGTTAACTCTATAATTACTGACTTCTGAAAATCTCTCTTATCATGAGCAATTTTAAAAGTATGCTTGAGATGTAAAGTAGTAGGGTAGATTTCAAGTTTAAGCATAGAATAATGATCATTATTTATTTTCTATTAGAATTTAACGATTTCATTATTTAAAGACAAATAAAAATATTGAAGTAAATATCCTATGATATATTAATTATTCTTTATATATGCATTTAAAATTTGAATATTAAATTGAAATTGTTTATTCAAATGTTATTAATATTATATACTAATCAACTGTATAGTTTATAATATAGATTTTTACATTAATTTTGCATAAATTTTTAATAACATCGAAATGAGTTCATTTTTTTTAGATAAAGAGGAAATAGGAATAGATACTAATGATAAAACATTAGTTGACAGTATAAGAAGAGTAAAGAAGGGTATAACAGCCCCATGTTACAAAACAATACGGAAATTTGGTACCTGTGAATCTTGTCTTGTGATCATCGATGGTGAAAAAAAATTAGCATGTGGAAATGCTCCTGAAGATGGTTTAGAAGTTATATTAATGGAAAATGATTTAATTCAAGAGCGTAAAGAGAAGGTACAAGCTTTTAAAAAACATGTAACTATGATGGAGAAATTTATGGGTAAATAGACTAATGTATCAATAATTTGGTGTCAGCTTTTGCATTATGACTGATTACTCTTAGTATATAAATTCCACTTGAGGGTACACTAGGTACTAAATAACTTGATAAAAAACTTCCTTGAATATTAACTGATAAAACAGTTTCACTAATAATTTTACCATGTGTACTCACTAAATATGCAGTTACTTTTTCATTATCAATCACACCTGTAACCTCTAAATTAATCAAGATACCTTCAGAAACGACATTAGGATAGGCCTTAACCTTAAGGTTAAGTTCATTGTTTTCTAAAACAATTGGTCCGTAATATCTAAAGCCATTATCAAAGTCAACCTGTTTTAATCGATAAAATCTTCCAATTGACAAAGTATCGATGTAACTGTATTTTGTTGTAGTATTAATATTTCCTGCTCCTTGAATTGTATCTAGTGTAATCCAATCAGTTTGATTTGTAGAATATTCTACTTCAAAATGATCACTATTATGTTCAGATAAAGTTTCCCAATATAAAGTATTATAGCCATTTTCAACTTTTCCATAAAACTGTGACATTTCAACAGGGAGATCTATACTTTTCACGCGTTTGCACATTTGATAATTAGTTGAATATTCACTACAACTAGCATCTCTAATGATACATGATGTTTGAGAATCCACTGAAAACTTACCATTAATATCAACGTTAATAGTATTCCAACATGATAAAATTATATCTCCTCCAATATGTAAACTTCCTGACTCTGCTACAAAAATGGTTTCATTACCGATCAAATCAGAAGTCTGTTCAATATTTAATGCTCCATATACTTCATGGCTTCCTCCACCACCATCCATAGAGATTTGATTGCCTTCTATTCTTGTTGTTGCATTAAGTCCAACATAATTTACTGCTCCACCTTTATTTATATAATCACCTCCAATATTCAATAATCCAAAATTTCTATATGAACTTCTTCCTCCATTATTAGAATTTAAATTTCCACCAATAAATAACTCTCCCTCTTCATGAATATAAAGGTTATTTGCAGCACTTTGAAAAGTAAGATCTCCATCTATCGTACAAGTTCCGTTCACTTCAAATAATATCTGAGTTGAAACAAATATTGCATCACTTTTAACATGTAAATTACCATATACCAAAAGATGAATTAGGTAGGCATCAACATCTATAAACTTAAGTTTTGCCGTTCCATTTTCAGTGACTAATAAATGACTGCCATATTTTAAATATTGAAAGGATAATTCTGTACTAACATCATCAAGATTAAAATCAATTACTAAAGAATCTATGTCATTTGTATATTCAATAGAGATTATATCTGTTCCCGTTGGATAGGTAGTAGTATTACCACTCTTATCTATCCAATTTGTGGGTTCTTGCCAATCTGCAAGAGATGAAAACCTATTTGTATTTGGTACAAAAACATTTTGTGCAAAACCAATCGAAATTGAATTAATAAGCAGTAATAAGGTAAGTAATCTTGAGTTCATAAAATTTGGGTTTCTATTAAGATAATCAATTCATATGATTCTTTTAGCCACACCCATTTTTAATCCTATGAAACATCAGTTCATTTATACAAATGAACTCATTCTATTTATCCTTCAAATTATTACTACATATATTATCTCTTTTTACTACATTTTTTCACATTTATGTTAATCTCATTTTTTTGTTAAAAGAATCATTAGAGTTAATAGATGAAACATTGTTAAATTCATCTTGCTTAATGTCAGTCCATTAAGTGTTTTTCATGAAAGCTATGAGGGAATTTAAATTCAATACAAGTGAATTTATATCACTTCACTACATCTTATTTAAAAGTAAAAATTAAGAGGAGTCCAATTATAATGGCTCACTAACTAAATCAATTAAATGAAATGAAAACTAGACAAAAACTAATGCATTTTTGGTTGTTTACCACACTATTTTTGGGGCATTCCATAATGTCTAATGCACAACAAAATCTTTCTATTCAGATACCTGGTATTATTGAAGCTGAAAATTACAATGCTTATTTTGATACGGATAATATTAATGAAGGCGGAGTATATAAAAACGATGGAGTGGATATTGAAATATGTGAAGAAGGAGGGTTTAATGTAGGATGGACTTCAACTGGTGAGTACTTAAAATATAATGTTTTTATCAATGAAACTGGAAACTATACTTTTGCTTTTAGAATTGCAGCTTTAGAAAATGGAGGACAATTTCACTTAGAAGCAAATGGTGTGAGTATTTCAGAAGTTGTCACTGTTCCTAGTACTGGTGGATGGCAAAATTGGAATTCTATATCAATTTCAAATATTGCATTAAATCAAGGTGAGAATGAAATAACCTTTTTTATTGATCAAGGAGATTTTAATTTTAATCATATCACAACTTCATTACAATCTGAAGATGATCCTCAATTAGTTTGGTCAGATGAATTTAATTATACAGGATTACCTGATCCATCAAAATGGGGATATGACACAGGAAATGGAGGTTTTGGAAATAATGAATTACAAAATTATACGGCAAGTAGATTAGAAAATGCAAGAGTTGAAGATGGTCGATTAATTATTGAAGCTAGAAGAGATTGGCATCAAAATATCGAATATTCCTCTGCTAGAATGGTGACACGAAATAAAGGGGATTGGTTATATGGAAGGGTAGAAGTGAGAGCAAAATTACCTGGACCAGGAAATGGTACTTGGCCAGCAATATGGATGTTACCTACAGACTGGGAATATGGAGGTTGGCCTAATAGTGGTGAAATTGACATTATGGAAAATGTAGGTTATGATCCTCATGTTGTCCATGGGACTGTACATACTGAAGCCTATAATCATCGTCTAAATACCCAACTTGCAGGTAAAGTTGAAAAATACAATTACAACACAGAATTTCACATTTATGCTATTAATTGGTATGAAGATAAAATTGATTTCTTTATTGATGATGAACTATACTTTACTCATTTTAAACATGGTGGTTCTGCTGAATGGCCTTTTGACAAACGATTTCATCTTATCTTAAACATAGCTGTTGGTGGAGATTGGGGAGGAGCTCTTGGTGTAGATTCTAGTATTTGGCCTAAAAGAATGGAGGTCGATTATGTAAGAGTATATGACAAACCAACTTCTACATCTACAGAAGTAGAAGCAGTAAATATCCCTGGTACAGTAGAGGCAGAGAACTATTATTTATCTGAAGGAATTCAAAAAGAATCTTCTTCAGAAGGTGGCCAAAACATTGGATATATAGACACAGGTGATTGGGCTGCTTATAAAATTAATGTATTGGAAGCCGGCAATTATTTAGTGGAATATAGAGTAGCAAGTAATACAGACGGAGGTATTATTAATTTAGAACAAAATAGTGGAAATACTTTATTAGGTTCAGTTAATGTACCCAATACTGGTGGATGGCAAAATTGGCAAACGATCTCACACTCTGTTCAATTGAATACCGGAGAACAAACTTTCGCGATTGGTGTTCCTACTGGTGGGTATAATGTAAATTGGATTCGATTTACAAAAGATGAGATAGAAATTCCAGTACTAGATCCAATCCATATAGAAGCAGAAAGTTTTGTAAGAATGGAAGGAATACAGACTGAACCTTGTAGTGAAGGTGGGGAAAATATTGGTTGGACAGATAGAGACGATTGGATCGTTTATGAGGCAAATATACCTGCAGGTAATTATCAAGTTAATTATAGAATTGCATCACAAAATGATGGAGGTGAATTACAACTTGAAAAAGCTGGAGGTGGTACTTTATTTTCTAATACCATTATACCTTCTACGGGTGGATGGCAAAATTGGCAAACTATTTCAACAGAAGTGACTATTCCAGAAGAACTAGATGAAATAGCGATCAACATCAGAGAAGGTGGATTTAATTTAAATTGGCTTAGTTTAACTCCGCTTCAAAGTAATGGCAGACGTAAGTTTGTTCAACTAGAAAAAGAGCTGACAATCTATCCAAACCCTGCTCATGATTTCATTAAAATAAGTTATCAGGATAGGATTGATAAATTAGAGATTTATACCATTAATGGACAAAAAGAAATTGAATTATTTAATACAAATAAAATTGAAATTAACACACTTTCTAAAGGCCTTTATATTTTAAAAATAATGGATAAAGAAGGTAATCATTTTACTAAGAAATTCATAAAAAAATAAATTATATCCATGTAAATTTCATATTGAACAAGAAAGGGTCACAAACATTTTGTGACTCTTTTTTTACTGTGCAATCTGATCTGATTGTAAACTATAAACATGTGTAGCTTTATTAATTTTTAAAGTATAATTACCTTTTACATAAATATCTATTCCGTTATATTTCCCTTTATTGACTTTATTTTCATAAAAACCATAATCAGTATATGCATTGATTTTACATTCTCCATTTACTTTAGTTCCAGAAAAAAGAGAAATATTGGCTAAATCACTTGAAAAAACTTTAAAATTAGCTGTAAGGTATTCTCCATCATCTTTCATTTTAATATATCCGCAATCACTTAGACCAATGGAAGTATTGTTTCCCGATGCAATATATAAAGTCTCAATTTCTGGGATATTAATAGAGTATTCATAGGTTTCACTATTAAATGTAAAAGTAGCTCCAAGAGGTATATGAATAAAATCGTCTGCATCATTTTGGCTAGAATCAGACATTTTTTGAAGAAAACCATGTTTTTTATTTTCGATATTTTTAGGCCCAAAATGTGTTTTACTAGCTAAGTTTTTTAAACTATACATATAGCCATGCCAGTTATTTTTTTCTATTGTAATAGACCATAAATTGCCATTTTTTTTCAAAGGCTGATATTCACCTAAACCTGATTGTAATTGAAAATCATCTATAGTCGTGTATCCCTCTTCAATTTCAATTTCTTTAATGACTTTACTGAAACCTGGAATTATTATCGTGGCATTTGAAGTATATTCTTCATTATTCGGAACTCTTAAAAGGTATTTTTCATTTAATAAAATCTCAAATGTTTTTTCATAAGAAATTCCTTCATAAGTATTTATATAAACAGTAATAACATTAGAACTTAATTGGTTGATATTGATAAAAGCAAATTTGCTAAATTCTGAAATTACTTCTTCACCAATATCTTCATTAAAAGATTTTTCAACTGAATTATTATAAAGGTCTTTTATGATAAATTCACCATCTAAATTATAATATCCAACGGATACATTGTCGTTCTCTTTTACACCATGATACACATCAATGAAGGCATAAGACAAGTTTTCTAAAACTAATTGTGCTGTTGTATCTTGATAATTGACTTCACTTAATTCTAATATATAATCAGAAGAAATAGCTTCAAATTTCTTATTCTCTAATGAAAGGGAATAAGTACCATTGATTTTGTTGAAGTTTTTCACCCTACCATCCTCTGTTAATTGAACGGATTTACTTTGTATAAATCCGTCTTTATCTTCTAAAGTGATTTGATAACCATCTTTTTTAAAATCTAAATGAGGGTTGAATGCACTCCCATTATTATCATCGGTAATTTTGTAGGATAATGAAATTGTATGGGATTGATCCGTTAAATTTATCTTAGAAGTCTCATCCTCAAGACAAGCATAAAAAGTAAATAGAAGAGGTAACAATAGAAGCTTTAAATTTTTCATCAAAAGAAATACTTATAATTGGGCAAAAGTCAATACTTATACAAAACCTATAACATCAAACAAGTAAATGAATTCATTAAGAAAAGTAGGATACAATAAAAACAATAATAAATTCTATTTCAATTGCTTAGGGTAAATTATGTTCATGAATTTAAAGAAAATAAATGAACAAACCTCTATTATAACATTAAAAAGAGTACTTTTGCAACCGATAAAGCAACTACAGATTTATACATTAACCTAATATCTAATGCAATCAAAATATGTAAATGTGCATGGTTCAAATATGCACGTATTATCCGTAAATGAAGAAAGCAGTCTAGCTCCTGTATTATTCTTACATGGTAACCCTTCAAATTCATTTATTTGGAGAAATATTGCACCAATTGTTGAACAAACAGGGCACCCTATCTATGTTCCAGATTTGATTGGAATGGGTAAATCAGATAAACCTAAATTGGATTATACTTTCCCTGAACAATATTTTTATGTAGAGAAACTAATTGAAACACTAGGTCTTGAAAATGTAATTTTAGTATTACATGATTGGGGTTCTGGATTAGGTTTCCATTATTTTGCTCAGCATCAAGAAAATGTAAAAGCGATTGCCTTTATGGAAGGAATTATCCAAGATGTTGGAACATTTTTCGATGAAGGTACAATTGAGTTCTTCACTCAGTTAAGAGGAGAAGAAGGGTGGAAAATGATCTGTGAGGATAATATCTTCTTACAAAATGTAATGCCTACTTGGGTTTCTAGAGATTTAACTCAAGAAGAAATGGAAGGATATACCGCTCCATTCCCAACTCCTGAAAGTAGAAGACCAATTTGGAAATGGGTATCTCAAGTTCCTTTAAATGGTAAGCCAGAGTTAATGGCATCAGTTGTCGAAAATTATAGAAATGTATTGTCAAAATCTACTATTCCTAAATTATTCTGCTACGCTGAACCAGGTGCATTCATGCCTGAACCTGTACGAAATTGGATTATTGAAAACATTCCAAATTTAGAAACGGTAAATATCGGTGATGGGGTACATTTTATACAAGAAGATAATCCAGAATTAATAGGGGAGTCAATTAAAACATTTATTGCTTCTCTTTAAAAGGAATATATAATTATAGACTTTATTTTCAGGTCTTTAAGTAATAACTTTGCATGCTGATATTGTAAAAGATATCAACGCTAGAACTTCAATACAAATTTTAAACGAGTAGATCATATTTAATGGCTTCAGGATTTTTCGCTCTATTAGATGATATAGCGGCAATTATGGATGATGTTGCAGTAACTACAAAAGTTGCAACACAAAAAGCAGGAGGAATCTTAGGTGATGACTTGGCGGTAACAGCAGAAAAAGCTTCAGGATTTAAGGCTTCAAGAGAAATTCCCGTTTTATGGGCAATCTGTAAAGGTTCTTTTCTGAATAAGCTTATCGTATTGCCTATGGCATTCTTATTAAGTGCATTCTTACCTCAGGCTATCACTCCAATCTTGGTTTTCGGTGGCATTTTCCTTTCTTGGGAAGGTGCTGAAAAAGTATACCATTATGTTTTTACAAAGGGACATACAAAAGTACTAGAAACGAAGAAAAACTTCTCTGAAGAAGAAGCTATTGCTGATGAAAAGAGTAAAGTTAGAAGTGCTATAATTGTTGATTTTATCCTTTCAATAGAGATTGTAATTGTTGCTTTAAGTTCAGTGATGGAAGAGGACCTAACTGTTCAGATTTTATCCGTTTCTTTTGCAGCATTAATTGCCACAGTGGGAGTATATGGTCTTGTAGCCTTAATTGTAAGAATGGATGATTTCGGGTGGGCACTTGTTCGATCTACTCATGGGAAGAAAAATTTGATCTCACGATTTGGTATTCTTTTAGTAAAAGCATTACCATGGGTAATCAAAGCACTTACCGTCATTGGTACAGTAGCAATGTTTTTAGTAGCGGGAGGTATTTTTGTACATAATATACATCAAGTACATGAACTACTTCACAGTCTTCCTTTATTAATTGGCGAACTCCTTTCTGGGCTTGTAGTAGGCACAATTGCTTACATTATTGTAGAAGGCGTAAAGAAAGTAGTAAAAAAGAAGAACTAAATCTATCTTAATAATAATATGTCTAAAAAGAGTAGTTTATTTATATGAATTGCTCTTTTTTTTTGTTCTTAAAAAATAACTATTCTAAAAGAAATAGAAGCCAATTATTTAAATTTTAATCAAACAGAAAATAGGGTAGAAGTTAAATTAAAAGCTAGTTATGCTTAATAAAATGGGTAAGTTTACTAATACTTAATCACTGAAAAAATGAATTACTGTCGGTTTGGATAATGTATTTCAACCTCAAATATATCATGTACAAACAATTCAGAATTTATATTTTTCGGTAGATTTTAGCGTTAATAAAACATTTTTAGATGATGCATTAAAATTAAAATTTTCCACACTGAATTTATTGAGTAATGGTATTATAGAAACGTATTATTTTGAAGACAATACTTCTCAAGAAATGCAAAATTCCAATATTTCAGTATTTAATTTTTCTATAAGTTATTATATAACAAATTAATAGTTATATCTTAAATGTAAATCAAAGTTGGTCATATGAATAACCATGATATTAAATTTACATTTTTTCTAAATGCGATTACAAGTATAATGTTGTTGGTCATTAATACAAATATGGAAAGTATTGGTGACGCTGTATTAGGTATCATGCTTATTTATACTGTAGTATTCTTATGGTTAGCAGTAATTATCTTAGCCTTACTCTTTAAAAAGATTTCATTAAAATCTTTACTCATCAATTTATTTATAATGTTGTCAATTCTTGCACTTATGTATTCATAATATCTTAAATGTCTAATGTATTTACATATACGTTGTAAATATAATTAAGATTATGTTAAATAGATATAATCAATTATATGTATTTAACTAATTGTTAATCAATATATTATGTCAATATTTTTATATAAATTTCTTGCATATATATGTAGTTGTATATTATATTTGTAATACATTAATGATAAACAAAACAACTACACTTATATTATGAAAAATCTTTTGATCTTATTCCTTGCCACTACTCTCCTTTTCTCAGTAAATTCATTTGCTACAGAAACTAAAAACACAACAAAAGAATACACAGTTGTATCAATCATTTTGACTGTTGAATATGGAGATGGCTACTTCCAGTTAACCAGAAAACTATTTAAGGCTTTGGACTTGCCTGCTGAAACTGTCACTTGGAAAGATGTCTTATATGTAAAAGAACTTTATCAACAGAAATATGAAACCTATGATTTGAAGGTTGGAAATGAAATAACAATACAGAAATCAGAGTTTGCAGAATAAAAGAATGGCTGTCATACAATTTAGTATGGCAGCCATTTTTTATAAGATGCTTATTTAAGAAATAACAAAACACAAAAAACTCCTTAATAGCATAACTATAAGGAGTAGAATAAATGAAATGAAAAAATGAAGTATAGTATCTTAAAATATCTTACTCCATTGGTTTATGTTTTAATTCTTAGTCTATTATTAAGCTGTTTAAAAAGCTATTGGTTGCTTTTAAAGTAAAAAGTAACAACTTAATGTATAAATGTAAAACTATACTATTCTAGAATATTAAACATGTACTATTTTGTTTTACAATAGCATTATATTGACATGTAACATTGTGCAAACATTAAAAAAAGAAGTCAGCAAATAGATTTACTGACTTCTTTTAAATAGTTATTAGTTTTTAATAAATCGAATACTTATATTTCCATTAAATTTCAAGAAATAAATTCCTTTTTGTAATGTAGAAATAGCAATACTTTTTTGAGTAGTAACACTCTTTACTTCTTGTCCAATTAAATTAATAATAACAATTTCTTCCGTCTTGTCTAACCCTTTGATATTTAAGATATTATTTGCAGGGTTTGGATAGACAGTAATCTTCTTTTCTAAACCTTCAATTGAAGTAGGAATATCTTCTTTTACTTCAAATGAAATTATTTCTTCAGCTGCATTATATTCTTCATTTCCTTCTTGTGAAATTGTAATTGTAACAATACCCGTTTCACCAGTTAATGTCACGATTTTTCCTGAAATTGAAGCTGGTCCTTCAGCCTTATAACTTAATAATAATCCTGAATTAGTTGATGCTACTATTTCAAATGACTCAGAAGAAGTGTACTTATCTTCGACTGAATTTACTGTAATTTCTTGATCTTTTTTCACAGGAACTTCCGGTTCACTGACTTCAAAAGTGATTGATTTAGAAGCTGCATTATATTCTTCATTTCCTTCCTGTGAAACCGTTATAGTCACTGTTCCTTCCTCTGCAGTTAATGAAACTGTCGTTTCATCTAAAGTTGCTGGACCTTCAATTGCATAATCTAATACCAAACCAGATGTAGTTGATGCGTTAACTTCAAACGAAACATCGGTAGTCAACTTATCTTCTATTCCTTCAATGGTAATTGTCTGAGATTTCTTTTCGATTATTGGAGCTGTTACTTCAAAAGTAATTGATTTAGAAGCTGCATTATATTCTTCATTTCCTTCCTGTAAAACCGTTATAGTCACTGTTCCTTCCTCTGTAGTTAATGAAACTGTCGTTCCATCTAAAGTTGCTGGACCTTCAATTGCATAATCTAATACCAAACCAGATGTAGTTGATGCGATAACTTCAAACGAACCATCGGTAGTCAACTTATCTTCTATTTCTTCAATGGTAATTGTCTGAGATTTCTTTTCGATTATTGGAGCTGTTACTACAAAAGTAATTGCTTTAGAAGCTGCTTTATATTCTTCATTCCCTTCCTGTGAAACCGTTATAGTCACTGTTCCTTCCTCTGCAGTTAATGAAACTGTCGTTCCATCTAAAGTTGCTGGACCTTCAATTGCATAATCTAATGCTAAATCAGAAGTAGTTGTTGCGATAACTTCAAACGAACCATCGGTAGTCAACTTATCTTCTATTTCTTCAATTGATATTGTTTGCTCCTTTTTTTCCTTTTCCATTGGAGCTGATCCACTTACTAAGTAATTATTATAAAAATAGACACCTCCTAACTGTAAATTCCATGCAGATGGGTTAGTATTCTCAAGACCATTTTTAATAGTAACTTTTACGAATTTCACTCCTTCAGGAATTACTATATTATCTGCAGGAACTAAAGCAAATTTTTGAGAATGTCTCCATTCATCTACTACACCATTATTATAAACATCTTCTATGGCAAGAGAGACATGTCTTGTTGGAATTGATAAATACGTCTCATTATCTTCAGAAACAGCAATCTCAACGATATGATCTTTTAATGTTGTATCATTTAAGGCAACGTTTGAACCTGAGTGAATTTCAACTACCTCTATTCTAAATGAACCCATTTCATTTACTTGGTAAATCACTTCAGCATCTTCAGTTGAATTTCTTACTAGACGTTGTCCGTCTTTATGAAAACCATTTCCTTCATCATCTGTCAAATAAGTATTTTGAGATTTTGAATAATATCTACCATACTCACTAAAATCGTCTGATATAACCGGCAATATAGCTTCACTTGTACGTATTTTTCTTGGGTCAATTTCAAAGAGAGATGGATCAACATCAACAGTAATTTCATCCAAATTCATATCTGTATTTCTATCACTGTTTTCATATACTAATACTTTACCGATTGAAGCCGCAAAGTGATCATCTCCATTCCCAATTAATGAAATCTTGATATATTTTGTGTTTTCAGGAAAAGCATTAAGGTTTTCATATGTAAGAATATTACTGTCCCATGTATAATTACCAACTATTTCTAAAAGTTCTATCGCTGTCCAATTACTATTATCTTCTGATACTTCCACTTTCCATTCACCGAAGTTTTGAAGAACTTTCTTTCCATCTATTGTCAAAATCGGCACCCAAGTTTCAAAACTTAATTTACCTGGATTTGTAACTTCATATGTCAAATAGGTATCTCCTTCTTCTTTACGTTGAATTTGTGTATTGTCGTTACTATAAGGTATTCCCCATGTTTTAGAGAATGTTTTCCAGTTTTCACTTGCATCAAAAGCACCTGCAGTATTTTCTAATTCATCATTTACCACTGTATTTGGACGTAATTTATATTCTAATTTTTGATGAAACGCTTCTAAAACTTCTGCATATGCAGGGTTATCGATAACATTGATAAATTCATTTTGATCATATTGATGATCATACAATTCATCTTGATTATCAAATCGGTTGATATAACGATAACGCTTACTTTTAATACTATAATTTTGACGGTCAGTTGTTTTGAAGAACCAATTTCCTGTAGTCGAAAGTGCAACTTCATCCCCTTGATATTGAGTTGAATTTACATCATATAAGAACGGTTTTAAACTATGTCCATCCAAATCAGCTCCCATTTCATTAAATTTTGTATCACCTGTAAGTGAACACATATCTTGTAATGTTGGGTATATATCAATTAATGAAACAGGATGCTCCACTTTTTGTCCATTTGTTTCATCAATCAATGGCGACTTAATAATTAGAGGAACTCTAGTAGAATGTTCCCATAAGTTATTTTTGTGAGCATAATCTTTTTCACCCATTAAATAACCATGATCACTAAATAGCATAATGACTGTATTGTCTTTGAATTGACTATTTTCTACAGCATCTACTACACGACCTACCATTTCATCAGCAAATGCAACACTGGCTAAATATCCTTGGAAATACTTTTTTAACCCTTCATTTTTATCAACATGTGTATTTTCTAAAACATCTACAATTTCATGACCTCGATTAGTTCTGTTGTACGTATAATCCTCCTTATCATCGATGTAAATTTCAGGTAATTCAATTTCATCTAACGGGAACATATCAAAGTACTTATCTGGCACAACAAAAGGTGAATGTGGACGAATAATACCAACCGCCATAAAGAACGGATCATCACTATTCATCTGATCTAATGCTTGAATATTGGCCACTGTCCAATCTGTATTTTTTTCATCAGGCATTTGATCTCGATCTTCTTCTGAAACATATCTAAAAGGAACATCAGAAGTTGTACTGTACCATCCTTCATAATAACGTTGTCCTGTTGCCTCTGTATATGAAGTATGTGCTCTCACTCTTGGAATATTAGATAATCGACCGTATACGCCATCTAAAGCACCACCCACATCCATCATTTGATGTGCAGATGCATCATGTGTTGTGGCTCCATTACCATTATAAGCTACTGGTCCATAATCTTGAGAATTTTCATGTACAAAATCCCACCATTTATCTTCACCTGATGTAGAATGAGTAATTTTACCAGTTTTATAAGTAGTATAGTCATTGTCCATAAAGTATTCAGAAATTAACTTTGAATTCTTTAGTACTTCATTGTTTTTCCAATTACTATTTCCCGTTCCAAAATGTTGAGAGGTCATTGGTAAAATACCATTTAAGAAAGAGGCTCTTGATGGATCACATAAAGGGGCGTTTGAATGTGCATTCATAAATGAAACACCAGAAGCAGCTAATTTATCAATGTTAGGAGTCTTCGTTTGTAAATGTCCACCCATAAAACCGATGTAATCATTCAAGTCATCTAATACAATCATGACAACATTAAGCTTAGCTCCTACGATACTTAATTCAAACAATTGAGTAGTAGAAATTTCTCCTTCTGTTGCAGTGATTTCAACTTTATAAGTATTATCTTGATCAAAATCTAAGGGTTGATCTTGTCTAGGTTGTGTTTTGAATGCTAATTTATTTTGTTTTAGTGTAAATAAATCTTGGTCTTCTCCTCCAGTGATTGTTAAAACACTTGCATTATTAGAAGACAACATTTCTATCGTTAAACCTTCTTGATTTTCAGCGTAATTTTGGTATTGATCCGTAATAAAAATTGGTGATAAAGCTATTGCACCTACACCAATATGTCCAATATCTTTTCCTGTTTTTACAAAATCAACGGCATCATTTGTAGTACCTTGAGCACTACCCATGTTATCTGCGATTGAAGTAGGGTAAACAGGTAATATGTATAGTCCATTATCAGCTTGTTGAAGCTCACCAAATTTAATATTATCGCTCTTTACTTGTTCACTTCCATGAAAATTAGTAGATAAATCAAAAATGTTACGATCTGCTGTTGCATGGATATAAGAAAAAATATTTCCTTCCGCTTGATATTCTGTAAATAATTCACTTGTTGTTGAAAAATCTTCACCATCTATTCTATCATCATTTTCTTCTACATTATTAAAGAAAAGGTTATTAATGATTTTTGCTTTTGCCATTAATCCTTCACCAGGGTTAGTAGTGAAAATATTAACGCCTTCTACTTTATTTTGTCCTTCAGTATTATTAAAAGCAAATGTATTATTAACCAAAGTAATATCTCTTGAATTGGCTCTAACGGCACCACCATTACCGCTACCACCTGCTGTATTGCCATAAAAAAGACAGTTTTCAATCGTTAAAGCAATATTTGTAGATGTATTATTTAATGCACCAGAATGTGTTGCACTTTTATTATTGATAAATGATGAATTACGTATTGTTAAAAGTTCTTTTGCAGAGATTGCCCCACCTTGACTTTGAGCATAATTATCAATGAAATTACAATTTTCAACTGTTAATTCAGAACCTGCTTTATTATGATATAAACCACCAGCTTGCTGTAGTTCAAAACCATGTTGAATCGTTAAGTTTCTTATGATTACGTTAATATTAGTAGTATTAACTGTAATCACTCTTTGGTTCGCTAAAGGTTCTTCATTATTTGATAACCTTTCAGTTGGAGTCAGTTCATGCCCTTGAATAATTGAAGTTTTTGGATTGTCTCCTTCAAGCGTAATCGACTTCATGATACTAATTGCATTTTCTGTAATTAATCCAGAAACATGAATAATATCATTCTCAGCCGCTTGATCTAAAGCATGTGCCACTGTAGCAAATGGATTTTCCATGCTACCATCACCTTCAGTATCACTTCCTTCAGCACTCACATATAATGTGGTGGCAAAAGATGTACTAATGAACAGAAGTAGATTGATAGTTAATAGTAATAGTTTCTTCATTTCATTAAAAAGTAATTGAACAATCAGCGTAATTTTTACACCTTTCAAAAATCTAATATCAATATTATTATTCTATAAAAAATAAGACTGCAATATGTTAGTATATGCATGCTTATTATTGGTCAATATTGTATTAGTCAAACAAGAAGACATACTAAAAATATGCTGTAAACGTAAAAAAACAATACAAAGGTGTGTATTTCAACACTAAAATTAAATTTACCATCATTGAAGATTAATATTTTTTTAACTGGTAAAATGATGTTTTAAATGGTTATGAATTTACTTGTTGTACACTCATAAACTATCAGTGTATTATTTTGTAAAATTAAACGCTTAAAGAAGATATTATTGATGATTCATGGCAATTATTAGATTTTTCTAACCTATTATGTTAATTGTCAGTATTTTACAAACCATTTTATTGAAAATTCGTTAGTTTCAATAGTTCAAATTAATTTATTACTTATTAACTATTATTACAATGCCTAGAATTCTTACCCTATTCTTTATTGTGACTATCTCTTTTTTAACATTTTCATGCAACAGTAATGACCCAGGTCCAGAGGGTCAAAATGATGATGCTTTACCTGCTAGATTCATTGAAGATGACCGAACAATTATTGATCGAGAAAATAAAGTTTATACTGGTACTGGTTCTTCTTCATCTTCAGATGAGAATGAAAGTATTGATGAAGATTAAAAATGTAATGAGATAAAGAAAAAGCCGATAAAACAAATCGTTTATATCGGTTTTATTTATTTTTGATAAGTTTAATAATGTGATGTCAATATAAAACTACATTAATGTAAACTTATGAGTAAATTAAAACAGACTCTAATTATTGTTCAATTTTAAGTATTAAAATTCATTATTTATTGACACAAAAACGCTATTTTCAATGATAAAAACATTAATTTAATAAATTCACAATCCATCAAAAAAGGCTTTAAGATGGATAAAATAAGCCTAATACTACATGCTGATTTTCTGAATATTTGTAACAACAACACTTAATAAATAATCAGATATCGAAGTATGAAAGGAAAAACTACAAATTCGAAAAAGCTACTTACCCTTTTTCTATGCTCTTGCCTACACTTCTCTTTGTATGCATTGGAAGGTAAAAACAATCACACTAATACTTTTAATGGAGAAACCGAAGAAACTGTTACCACTATCCTATTGAATAACTATCAAACATTTTATGTTGATCAAATCAATGGTAATGATAGTAATAATGGTCTATCACCAACCACTGCATGGAAATCATTGAGTAAAGTGAACACTTCTCATTGGCAGTATGATGCAGGAGATTCTATACTATTTCATACAGATCAAACATGGGAAGGTCAATTGGAATTGAATAATCTTGATGGAATAGATGGACTTCCAATTGTAATTACCTCTTATGGAAAAGGTAAAAAACCACATTTAGCTGGACAAGGTCAAAAAGATTGGACTGTCAAACTACAAAATTGTCATTATACTATTTTTAAAGGATTTGAAATCACCAACATGGGAACATCTCCAAAAGGGTGGCGATATGCTATCGAATTAAGAGCTAATAATGCTGGTGAAATATATGGGACTGTAATTAGTCATAATGATATTCATGATGTTAATGGTCAACAAGATAAAAGTTTGCAACAAGGTGGTGCCATATTAATTAAGAATACAGGTTCCGTTAGAAGTCGTTTAGTAAATGCTGTGATAGAATACAATCACATTTATGATGTGGTCAGAAATGGTATTTATGGTAATTACAATTTTGGGTTAGATGATCCATTTAGAAATAAAAATATTATCATCCGTAAGAATTTAATCGAACGTATCCCTGGTGATGCTATTGTTGCTTTTGGATTAGAAAATGCTGTTGTTGAGTATAATATTTGTAGAGACTTTACTCCACTTTTAGATGCACCAAATAATGCTGCAGCAGGAATTTGGGCATTTAATTCAACGAATACAATTATACAACATAATGAAGTGAGTGGACATCAAGCCAAACATGACGGTCAAGGTTATGATGCTGATTTCAATTGTGAAAATACGATCATCCAATACAATTATAGTTTTAATAATGTAGGTGGTTTTGCTCTTGTTTGTAGTGATGGTAGTCAATCAACTTCCTTCAATCGAAATCCTATATTAAGATATAATCTAAGTATTGGGGATGGCTTTAGAACTGATGGTGTGAAATACGCAAACAAAGCTCCTACATTTCATATCACAGGTAATGTTGAGGGTGCTAAAATTTATAATAATACTATTTACGCGAGTCAAAAACCTGAAAGTGTAGTAAAGGAATTTGTAAAATTTGACAATTGGTTTGCCCATCCTAATGCTACAGAAATAAAAAATAACACCTTCTTTGGAGTCGAAGAAATGGCTGTTGTCATTGGAAATAGTACATATACTGTTGTTGATCATAATGCTTATTATGGTGGTACAAATGTTCCTGAAGATGAGAATGCATTTTATGGTGAACGTACAGGAAATGAATATGCTACACTACTTGAAGAGCCAGGAACTGTTGAAGGAGCTTCCATTTTAAACAATGGTGGGCAAGACTTTTTTGGGAACCCAGTTACGACCAATCAAATAGGTGCTTTTGTAACACCATCAAATAATTTACAATTAAAACAACCTATTTCAAGTACTTCATTAGCGTTATTTTCTCAAAACACTTTGAGTTCCACAATTATTCAAGTAACGAATATCATAGATGAAGTTTTTATTACGGAGGAAATGTCTTTAACTTCTGGAGACAATCCAATAGACATTTCAATGCTTGAACCAGGAATGTATTGGTTGGATGTAATACAAGGTAATCTTACAACTCGTCTAAAATTTATTAAAGTTGAAGAAATAATAGAGACTCCTCCTGCTGAATTCCTTACATTTTTTGATCCACTTCTTAATTTAAATCTTACAGAAACGTATCATAATGCAGTTATTTACAGTGGTGGTTCTACTAATTTTAATGATGACGAAGGGCGATTTAGTCGAGTAAATATTGATACCGGTTATATTGTTTATCATATTCCAAATTTAGTCGACTTTGAAGTTGAATACTGGTCATGGGTTTGGGCAGGTAATGGATCTATGCATGTATATGGCTCAACAGATGGATTAAATTATACACCAATAAATACACAAAATGAAAATGAAAGTGTAATCGGTGATCGTACTTATACTATTGTTAAAGCTGAAAATGATCAAACAGCAGAACAGTATAACTATCTCAAAATTGAACTTAGTGGTGGAGATTTCAATTGGAAGGATCAAATTGGTAGTGTTCGTATTTTCCATAAGGAAAATAATACAATCGCTGTGAATGGGGTTTCTTTAGATCAATCAATTTCTACTATTTCAGCAGGATCAACTTTACAACTAAATGCCTCTATCACTCCATCAAATGCTACAAATCAAAATATCGTTTGGTCAAGCAGTGATCCTTCTATCATTTCAGTCGATGGAAATGGATTAGTTATAGGAATTAAAGGAGGTGAATCTATTATTCAGGCACAAACAGAAGAAGGTGGTTTTATTGCTACATCAACAGTAAGATCTATTACTTCAGGTAGTGTTAAAGCACCCACCAATCTACACTTCGAAACTACAGAAACAACAGTTACTATTAATTGGGATGCACATGAAAATGCTACTTGGCATACGATCTCTTACCGTCTTCCACCATCTTCTTGGGTAACTATTGATAGTATTCCAAACAAAGAAATTAATACTTATAATTTGGTAGATCTAACACCAAACTCGACATATAATTTTAGAATTAGAAGTCATAGTGCAACTAATTCAGTAGGTTGGACAAATACTACTTTTACAACTTCTTCAAGTCAAAATAGAATGAAAAGTAGACCACTTGAGGAAGATCTTGAAATGCTTGTTTATCCAAATCCAACTTCGAATTTCCTTTATATTAAAGGATTAAAGAATAAGGAAAGAATAAGGATTCTAAATATCTCAGGGCAATTAATCGATGAGAAAATTGGTGTTCAAAAAATTGATGTATCAAAATACAATAAGGGTATATATATTCTTCAAATAGAAAATCAAACACCTCAGAAATTTATAAAAAAATAACTCTTTGAAAATATAAAGTGAACCAAGAATCGATGTATTATCTTGGTTCACTTTATCATTTATTCAATGAAGTTTTGTTGCTGTTTCCCAACTTCATTCAATTTATATTCTTGTAATTTCTTCATTGTTTCCTGAAGTTCAACTCTAAGTTTTTCTAATTCTTCACTTTCATTGACCAACATTGGTGTTGGAATAGTAGTTACAGTCGATTTTTGAGGTAGTTCTACATAATTTAATTCTTGCTGAGGTGCAATGGTATTGAATTCAATCTCTGCAAAACTAGGCATATTAATCCCCTCTTTTAAAACCTCTGCTTTCACTTTAATTTTTCCTGGATTAGTAGATGATCGTACTAAAGTTACTGCTTCACCCCATAGTAATTTCTGTGGATTGATTTCATTTTCTTCTCCTCCAATCAATTCTCCTTCACCTTCAACAGTAAAACGAACATACTCATCACTCAATCTTTTGACGGCTCCACCAGCATCTACAAGATAAGCAACCACTGCCGTGATATCACTTCCATCTGCTTTAGGAGAAATACCAAGATCGTCTACTTTTAATAATAATCTTCTTTTACGGCCAGCTGGCCAACGATTATGAACAGTTACAACCTCACCTTCAATCATGCCTTCAGCCTTCATTACTGCTTCTTCTACCCATTTCTGATCGATTTTCCCATACCCTTTTTTATTCTTATTTCGAGCATCAATTTTTTGGAATACATCTTCAAAAATAACAGGTACTCTTGGAACTGGACTATTGATATCTGTTGCTTTTTTAATCCCAATCTCCTCTCCATACATGGTTAATTTTACTTCTTCACAATTTGTAAAAATAACAACATCATCCGGTGAAAAAGGTGTCATAAGATGAGCAATATAAACATAAGGTTCTGCTTCTACATGAGGAACATCTTCTAAGCCACTTGTAGGTAATAATGATTTGAATAAATAATAAGAGAATTTTGGTTGACGGTAAGCATCCATGATTCCACCCCAAAAAGGATCAGGATGATAACCACGTTGATGATCAAATGAATGCCATAAAGTACCACCAAATAAGGATTCACTAGCACCATAAATCATCGTCATCGAAGGCCATTCTACTACTTTTCCATCTTCAATCCACTCTTCTTTGAAATAATGTAATGCTTGTTTGATTTGTGGAGCTTCTCCCCATTGTTTTGCCACTCTACTTACGGAATTGTGATCTACCCAATTGTCTACAAAATCACCCCATTCTCTTTTAAAAATGGACTTTTGTGGATGAGCTTCTACGTAATCATTTGAATATAATACATCAAAATACTTTTGAGCTTGTGAACGATGTGTTCTTGCATCTGTCACTGTATATCTACCAGGGTAAGGATATTCTTCTTTGGCATATTGTGTCGCTTTTATCGCATATTCCTCAGGAAAATGTGTTTCATTTGGTACAATTTCCCACAATAAAATTGAAGGTCGATTTCGTTCTAAACGTACAATATTTCGAACATCTTTCAACATTCGTTCTTGGAAAATAGGTTCTTTTTTATTCCAAAATTGCCAACCAGGAATGGCAGCAACTACAAACATACCCAATTCATCACAAGCATCCATAAAAGCTGGATCTTGTACAAAATGTGCCGAACGAATTACATTCATTCCTACTTTTCGTAGTTTTAAAGCGTCTCTGTAATGTAGATTATTGGGTAATGCATGACCAATATGTGCAAAATCCTGATGCCTATTGGCTCCCATTAACTTAGGATATTTCTTTCCATTCAAAAAGAAACCTTCAGGGCCTTTTAATTCAATCGTACGAATACCAATTCTTTTCTTAAAAGTATCTAAAACTTTACCATTTTCATCTTGAATTGTAACGTATAAGTCATGCAAATGAGGATGATTAGGTGACCACAACTTAGGATTTTTAACCGTAAAGTTCATCTTCACCTGTTTATCTCCTCCTCCTTTTATTTTTGCTTGTTGTATTAATTGAGCGACTTCTTGTCCATTCTTCTCTTTTAATGAAAGGTGTACTTGAAGATTTTTTGTTTTGCCTTCATTGGCAATATCTATATCAACAAATAATTTAGCAGATTTTTCCGAAAGCTCTTCGAAATGAACAAATACACCACCACTAGCCACTTTATCAACTGCTAATGGATGGGTCACATAAACATCATTATGTGTAATCAACCAAGCATCTCTGTAAATTCCACCAAAATAGGTAAAATCTAAGGTTTCTTGTGGTTTTCCTGGTGGATAACTACGGTCATTACTATTATCAGGTCGGACAGCGATGATATTTTCTTCACCAAATTTCAGATAATCTGAGATGTCAATATGAATTGGATAATAGCTTCCGAAGTTTTCTCTAAGGAGTTGACCATTAATCCATATTTTCGACTTACCCATGACACCCTCAAAATGAACCATGACCTTTTTACCTTGCATTGATTCATCAGGAGTAAAGTGTTTTCTATACCAAGCAGGACCTTGATAATTTACCCCTCCACTTGCATTTAATGGTAGCAATTCTAAACCATGCGGTAGATTGACAACAGCCCAATCACTATCATCAAAGTTGATCGCCTCTGCACCTTCTACGTCTTGTTTGATAAAACGCCATCCAACATTAAAGTTTGTCGCTTTTCTAACAGATGCATCTGTTTGGTAAAAACCAGCAGTGGAAAACTCCTGAGCAGAAGCACTCCACTGCATGAACAACAATGCAATCAATACCAAGTAGTACTTTGATATTTTTACCATTGTTAGTTTGTTAATTTGTTTTGATTACGTTGGACTTTAATTTGGTCAATTATAATTGTGGTTTTTTTCTTTCCTTTGAATTCAATTGAAATCGTTGAAATTTCACCTTTCCAAGCAGTGTTTTCAAAAGGAATTACGACATCTTCAAAAGATGAATTACCTACTAATTCACTTTCACCAATCACTTTATTATTCGCATAAAATATTACGGTGAGAGGTTTATCCGCTTTCATTTTTATGCCAAGATCTTTATCTTATTTTTGAACATTCAGCTTTAAACCAGATCGTTCTATTTTTCCAGAAGATTGATCTAATGAAAATCTAAGAAACCTTGATATCCCGCAAGATTAGAAGAAATATCAGTTGATGACCAGCCTTCTGTTTGCCAACCCCCACAATTAAATTCAAAAGTTAATAAGCCATCCTCTGGGTTTCTGCTATTCAATTTTTCCCATTTATCAGAAAGCCCATCACCATCACTATCTTCTCTATATACCTCATACTCAGCATTCACACCTTCACCCCAAGGTTTATCTTCTCCATTATTTTTTAATTCAGCAATTGATTCATCACCATTACCTAAATCTCCATTAGCTAACCATTCATCCATTAATTGACGATGTTTCAAAAGTTCTTTTTTAAACTTTTTATCCTTTGCAAGATTATGTACCATTGCAGGATCTTTTTTGATGTTATACAATTCTTCAGGTTGACGTTCACCAAAATAAATAGAAGCCAACTCTAGAGATAATTCTCCATTTGCATATAAAGCTCTGAGGTTTTTAGTATACTCCTTTTTGTTACGGTATTGAGGTTGCATAACAACACGATCCAACTTATAATTTCTTACATATCTATAGTTCTCTGTACGAATTGATCTCACTTGATCTATAGTATGATCTAGACGATCTTTATGTCCGCCAACTACAATTCTTTCTTTAAAATTTTCTCCAAAAAGATCTTGACCTTCATACCAATCTGGCTGTTCAATACCCGCCCAAGCTAAAGTAGTTGCAGATAAATCCAACATAGTTACTAGATCATTTCGAACAACTCCGCTTGGAATATATTTTTCAGGACCCATGACCATAAATGGAACATGGAGACCACCTTCTGTCGTCATTTGTTTGTGTCTTAATAAATTATTCGCTCCATGGTCTGAAAAGTAAACTACAATTGTATTTTTATCCAATCCGGCCTCTTTTAGGCCTTTTAAGATGTTACCAATTAAATCGTCATCTTTACGAATAGCGTCATAATGTTGAGCGACCCATTTTTGAAAAACTTCATTATTAGGATAGTCTGTAGGGACAGTTACCTCTTCTGGATTTACTTTTCTATCTTGAGGGAACTTGTTTGTATTATTCTTACCACCTTTTGTTTGAATTTGCCCGAAGAAAGGTTGTTGATTTACCAATTCAGAGAAATCTACTTTTGACTTAGGTGTAAAACTATAGACATTGTCTTTTTCCCAAGCAAAATTATAATCTGTCTTAACATGGTTGTAAGTTGTATTCCCATTTTCTTTCATGATTTGTGGTAATAACTTATATCCTTCTGGAAGATAAATCCTTGTTTCATTTGTTCTTGATGAGCGGTGTTCATGAGCACCAAAACGGATAGCACTTTGTCCAATCATCATCGCTGATCTTGTTGCTGAACAAACTGGAGCAGGAACAAATGCTTGATCAAAACGAACTCCATTGCTAGCTATTATATCAATGTTAGGCGTATCATCTTTATTAATTTCATCGCCATAACATCCCATCCAAGGTGAAGTATCTTCTGCGTAGATCCATATAATATTAGGTTGTTCTTGTGCGAAAGTAGTCCATGCAATGAAGAGACATAAAAAAGTAAAGAGGTATTTTATTAGTTTATTCATTTTATTTGATATTTTTCTTTTTAGGTTTATTCCAAATGGTAGATTCATCGACTTCTACACCGTTTACTTCACATGCAGCTGCAGCATTAAATAGAGGTTTGAAATCTTTATCCCAGAAAGGACTTTTTATATGAGCATCTTTCATCATGATAGCGATTTCTTTTACCACTTCAGGATATTCTTTGGCTACATCTTTAGATTCACTTTCATCTGAACTTACATCGAACAGTTGGATTTGCATTCCTTTTCTTCTATCAGAAACTACTGCTTTCCACTGTCCATATCGAATCGCACAATTTGGTTTACCTTCGTACAATTCCCAATATAAATATTGGTGCTGCTTTTGTTTTTTATCTTTACCTAGTAGTGTTGGAAGCATTGAAATACCATCTGTTTCACCTTGAATAGGTTCGTTGGTTAAATCGGATAATGTTGGTAACATATCCCAAAATGCTGAAATATGATCATTCACTGTTCCTGCTTTGATTTTACCTGGCCAATAAGCAAACATAGGAGAACGTACGCCACCATCATACATCGAACGCTTTACTCCTCTTAGTTCACCAGATGTTTTAAAGAATTCATTCGTTCCTCCCTTACCATGTGCACCATTGTCACTATTAAACATGACTAATGTATTCTCATCGATGTCCAATTCCTCTAGTAGTTCTATTATTGTACCTACATCCTTACTCATACGAGAAGTCATTGCCGCTTGAATCTTCATTCTTTCAGGCCAATCTAAATCTTTATACTGTGCAAGATCAGGAACCTGCCATTTTAAATGAGGAATTGTATAGGCTAGATATAAGAAAAATGGTTCATCCTTTTGTTCTTTGATATACTCTAAAGCTTTTGCAGTAAAAAGATCATGGCTATAATCATTTTCTTTACCATTTTCATTATCAAGCATTTGTTTTTCACCATTCAACCATAAATATTTTGGATAATAGTTATGTGCTTTACGTTGATCAGTATATCCATAAAATAAATCAAACCCTTGCTCGTTAGGATTTCCAGAATCATGAAAACTTCCTAAGCCCCATTTACCGATGCATGCAGTGTTATAGCCTGCTCTTTTCATTAATTTCCCTAAAGTTTCTTCATCTTCTGTAATAGGAGTTTGTCCAGCAGGATAACCCGGACTATTTGCTCTAATGTAAGCATGACCTGGATGTTTACCTGTCATTAGAGAGGCTCTACTTGGTGCACAAACAGCATTACCACAATAATGATTATTAAAGATCATTCCATTGGAAGCTAACTTATCCAATTCGGGAGTTTGTATTTTTTGTTGCCCATTATAACCGACTTCTCCATAACCGAGGTCATCACAAAGAATATAAATTACATTTGGCTTTTTCTTATTCTTGTTCTGTGCAAATCCTTGAATTGTACAGCAAACAAAGAGTGCTAGTATTAGTTTTTTAAATATCGAATCAAACATAATAATATTAGATTAAAGTAATAATTCAGTTAAAAAAGTATAGACCTCAAAAATTGAATTGAGGTCTATTCATAAATTATTGTGTTTTCTTTTGTTTTGCTTTCTTTTTTTTCAACATATTTTGCCAATGCTCTGAATGAATCAATCCTAAGAAAGTTGGATCTTTTAATTCTTTATCCCAAGCAACACGTAATTCTTCTATTTTTTGTGCCTCTTCAGGATGAGCAGATTTGATATTATTTTTTTCAGAAATATCTTTTGATAAATCATATAATTCTAATTGATCTTTTCCATCAGAAAAGCTTCTCACTATTTTGTAGTCATGATGTCTTACTGCATATTTTTTCTGATCAAATTTTCTTAGATAAATAGTTTCATGAGGCACGCCATCTGCTTTTCCTTTAAGGAATGGAACTAGATTTACACCATCCAATGGCTTTTCTTTATTCGTTTTTGCGTTGGCTAATGCTACAGAAGTTGCAAAAATATCAAGTGAAGAAATCATGTTATCATACGTACCTGCTTCAATATGTCCAGGCCATGACATTGCAAATGGCACTCTAAAACCACCTTCATACACACTTCCTTTTCCCTCTTTTAATACACCATTATCTGAACCATTTTTAGGTTCTGGTCCTCCATTATCTGATAAGAAATAGATAATTGTATTTTCCTCAATACCTGAATCTTTTAACTGTTGTAATACACGTCCTACACCTTGATCAACTGCACCAATCATGGCTGCATATTTTTGTCTTTTTGGATTCTTGATATGCTTGTAATTTTCTAGACTTCCCTTTGGTGCATGTAACGGAGTATGTGGAGCATTATAAGATAAATATAAGAAGAATGGTTCTTCACTATTTCTTTCAATGAATGAAACGGCTTCATCTGAAAATTCGTCCGTAAGATATTTTTTGGGTTTAACAGGTTCGTGATTTTTCATGATCCAAGTTCTATAACTTTTGGGTTCATCTAAATCATCACCATAACTTTCTTTAATGGTTAAATTTTCAGGATAATAAGCATGCCCCCCGCCTAAGTGACCGTAAAACTCATCAAAACCTCTATTCAAAGGATGATTTGATTCGTGAGCTCCAAGATGCCATTTTCCAATGACACCAGAATGATATCCTGCAGGTTTTAATACTGAAGCCAATGTCTTCTCCTCTTTAGGTAATCCCATATTAGGATCATTCGTTTTGTACTGAGGATTTCTTTCAAAGCCAAAACGTTGTTGGTATCTACCTGTAATAAAACCAGCTCTAGAAGGTCCACATACAGAATATGAAACATAAGCATTCGTAAATCGAACACCATTATTTGCAATTTTATCAATGTTTGGAGTAGGAATATCTTTACAGCCATTAAAACCAACATCCTGATATCCTAAATCATCACACATGATAACGATGACATTTGGTTTCTTTTTTTTCTTTGTTGGACTATCACCAAAATTAAAAGACGACAATACGCCTATTAGGGATAGAATACTGATAGTTGTAATAAATTGTTTCATTGTTTGTTCACTTCATTAATATTTCACACTACGAAAAAATAGGTCGATCTAAATATTTTAAATAATTGTCTAGGTACAAAAAGAGCCCCTCGAAAGGAGCTCTTTCCTTCTTAATAAATATAATTATTTAATGATTACTTTCGAAGAAGTAACTTGATCACCGCTAATTAATGTTACGATTACTACACCATTTGCTGATGAAGGTAAAGTAACTACTTTTTTATTTACCACGTTCTCACTTAAGATTTCAACACCACTTAAAGATGTTACAATCATTTCAGCAGAAGTAGCATTACCTAATTCAACAGTGAATACACCATTTGAAGGGTTTGGATACACATTTACTGATAATGTATTCTGATCAATTGATGTAGGTGCTGCTGGATTAATTACTAATGTTGCTGTTGCTGAACCTTCATAATTATCATCTACAACAGTAGCTATAACTTCATAAGAACCTACTGCTGATGGAGCATCTGCTGATCCATCATACGTTACGTCAATTTGTAAACCTTCAACATCTGAAGTTACAGTTACAGACTTGGCTGTTTCGTCAAAATCAAATTCAGTGTCAGTAATAGTTACAACTGCTACTGCTTTCTCAATAGTGAAATTAAACAAAGCACCACCTGTATATCCTTCTTCAGTTACGTTTACAACTACTGAATAAACACCTGCATTCGTAGGAACAGTTTGTTCGTTATTATAAGTAACTGTAGTCGCCACTTCAACGTCATTACCTTCAGCATCTTTCGTTGTAAATGATACTGCTTGAGGTGATCCATTATAAACTGTTGATGTCAATGTTTGCTCAATAGTAATTTCCATATCTGGAACTTCTACTTCAGTAATTGTTAACACACCTTCTGCAGAACCTTGGTAGTTCATATCTACAACAGTAGCAACAACATCATAAGAACCTACTGCCAATGGAGCATCTGCTGATCCGTCATATGTTACATCAATTTTTAAACCTTCAACATCTGAAGTTACAGTCGCTTCTTTAGCTGTTCCATCAAAAGTATACGATAAAGTACTTAATGTAAGATTTGCTGTTGCTTTTGAAATAATGTATGATCTTGACACTGAACCAAAATGATTCGATAAATCATTTGCAAATACAGAATACCTATGCTCACCAGCACTCATTCCATCTCCTTCAGTCACATTAACAGTAAAATCTGTAAATTCTTTATCGTTAGAAGAATATGATGCCCAAACTCTAGGTTTTTGAACTTCACCATTATAAATTAATCCAGACTCATCATAATTAAAATCAATGTATGCTTTATCAATTGTAAAATCAAAAGTTGATGTTCCTGAATATAAAATATCATTAATAGTAACTACAACTTCGTAAGTTCCTGCATTTATTGGACTTTCTTCCTTCCCATCATAAGAAATTGTTGTATTAACATCAATTTCTACACCTTCTTGATTTTTAATTGCAAATGTTGGAATCTGAGCTTCAGTATTATATTCTACTGATGTAATTACTGGTGTAATAATTAATGGTGTTTTCTCAGCAACTGCAGATTCAATGATTAGGATACCCTCAACTGAACCAAAGTAGTTTGTAGAATTGATTGAAGCTTCCACAGAATAAGTACCGATTTCAACTGGAGCACCTTCTAATACAGCTCCTTCAGCGTCTCTATAAACAATTGTATAATTTTGATCCGAAATAACTGTAGGTTCAATTGCTTCACCTGTATATTCAGCAGTTAATGAAGTTTCATCAAAAGCAATTGCTCCTTCAATTTTATTAATTGTGAAAAGAGCTTCTGCTCTACCCACATATTCTGCATCATTGATCATTACATCAACAGTATAAGTTCCTGCATTGAAAGGTGCTTCTTGAACACCATTGTATGTTACATTATAACCAGGAGTAATTGTTGTTTCTCCATCTTTAAATTCAAAAGTAAGTAACTGTTCAGCATCATTGAAATCTACTTCTAATGGTGAATTAATATTGATTGTAGCAACTTTAGCAGGAGTACCATTGTATTCAAACGCTCCAATATCTCTTGCTGTTCCACTTGCTACTGATCCTGTAATATCATTTAATACACCGAACTCATTATTACCTGCATCAATAGCGTTAGACGTTTCTTTTAATGGAAGGTAATATACGCCATTTGCATTCATCACTGGCACCGTTTCGATATTAATCAATGAACCAGGAGCACTTGCAATTCTAATATTTCCTTGGAAACCATCTACATATGGAACATTGTCATTTACATTAGTAAAAATATTGTTGTTAAACGTCACTAAATCAGCTGGTAATTCATCTGCTGTTTGTGCATGAAGATCTGTTTGCCAATTCGCACTGAATGTATGGTAATATCCAAAAAGTAAGTTATTTGTAAAGTTTAGAATATTGATATTTGTGGCTGCATTCTTTTTAAATAAGATACCAGAAGCACCATTTACTTTATTAGCACTATAATTCGATACTATAGTATTATTGGTGATGTTGATATTTGTATCTCTATTTGCATTGGAAACAATTGCGATAGCTCCACCAGCATTGACAGTTGAGTTTCTAAAGAATGTTGAATTGAACAAAATAAAGTCACCAGAGTTTACAGCAATTGCAGAACCTTGATTGTGTGCTTTATTTTCCGAGAAATAAGAATTCGAAACAACTAAAACACCTGATGTTAAGATGGCTCCACCATTGATAGTTGTCTCAGGGTCTAACAATACTGAATTATTGATAAAGTTACATTGATCAACAATAAATTTACCATTACCACCTACTTGAGCAATACTACCGCCTTCATCTGTAAGGAAGTTTTGGAAAGTTACACCTGTTGTTTTCAGCGTACCGTTTACCGTAAAGAATCTTTTCGATCCACTTCCTTCAAAAGAAGTTACACCATCCCAATTTTGGATTGAGATATTTGTTCCTCCTTTAATTTCATAACTACCTACTGTAAAATCACCTTTAGTATAAATTTTTACATTGACAGCATCTTCTAATTTAAACATAGCGTAATCAAATGACTTCCAAGGATTTTCCATAGAACCATCATTTGCAGTGCTACCATTTTCTGCATCGATATAATATGCGGCATTGAATGAAGTTAATTTTTCAGCTACAACAAACTTTGTTGTCAATGAACCTGTATATCCTTCTTCAGTCACTTCAACTACAACATCATATACACCTACTGCTTTTGGTAATTCTGAACCACCATTAAAAGTAATTGTATGAGCGATAGTTTCTAAAACCATACCTTCACTTTCAAAAGTTAGGTCTAGCATATGTTCTGTATCGTTAAATACGGCATAATCCGTATTCAATGATATTTCTACTAACTTATCTTGATTAGGAAAAGTACCACCAAATTCAAATGCCCCAATATCTGAAACATCTGAACGTGTCGCCCCTAAGGCATCAAATTCAGGAGCATACGTATCACTTCCTGCATTTACCAATAAACTAGCCTCATCTTCAATGGCTAAATATTTTAAACCGTCTGCAGTTTCTATTGAGGTTGCAGAAAGGTGAATAGCATTGATATCAAATGTTCCTCCTACAATACTATTAGATAAAACATCAGTTGAATTGTTGTTAGCTGATTTAATTGCATTATTAGTCACAACAAACTCTTCGTAACTATCTAAACTTGCACGATTTGGCCAAGTAAGGTCTTGTGAAAAACCTGAAATAGGGTTGTAAATTAAGTTATTTGCGAATACAATTCTTTTTATTTTACTTCCTGTTTCGTTACCATCACTTATTGAAACACCCATTACTCCATTCGCTTTTTCTCCAACTGGAGTTTTTCTTGAGTTTTGATAAACAGTGTTATTGACAAAACGAATATCTAATGTACTATTAGCATAAGCTAGAAAATTAATTGAGCCATTTTTCCAAACATCTTGACCATCAAGCATATTCTTATAAAATGTTGTATTTGAAATATCTACAACACCATTATTTGCTTGAATTGCACTACCTACATTATTCGCCTCATTTCCTTCAAAGTATGAATTTTCAATAACGATACTTCCTATACTATAAATAGCACCACCTGAAGCTGCACCAACTTTATTATTTAAAAAGTTAACACGAGAAGCTGAGAATTTCCCTAATTCATTTACTTTAATGAATCCTCCATTTTTTATACTTGCTGTTGCATCAAAATCAGAGACTGTAAGGTCAAATAAATTTAAAGATGTATTTAAAGTAATACCTTGAGCATCTTTTGTAAATGCTACATCTTCTAAATCAGCAAAAGGTTTAATAAACGTATTTTTAGGTCCTTCACCATAAAAATTATACGTTTTACCTTCTCCACTTAATGTATAATTATATATATATACTTCACCTGAGATATGCACATTATATTCAGCTTGAGCTGCATATGCACCACCAGCTGTTGATTCTACTAAAAATTTATCTAATGTAGCCCAGGCTGATTCTGCAGTTAATCCATCGTTTCCATCATCACCTGATGTACTATTAATGTAAAATGCATCCTGTTGTGCAAAGGAAGAGAGACTAAAGAGTGATAATAAGATCACCGCTAAAGTAGTCCACTTAAAACGTAGTGGTGTTTTCATTTCAATAAAAAGTAATAAAAAGTAATAAAAAATTTTTTGTGTGTTTGTTACACTTACAATTGTAAACTTACAACCTCTAATTGATTGTTGTTAACGTTCATTTCCCCGTATGTAGTACTATTTTGACTTTAAACACTATATCTTATTGAATCTGAGTACCGTCGAAGTGTTGATTACCAAAAAGTAGACACCTGAT
This sequence comes from Flammeovirga sp. AWQ4_249, assembly GCF_056161045.1. Taxonomy (NCBI): domain Bacteria; kingdom Pseudomonadati; phylum Bacteroidota; class Cytophagia; order Cytophagales; family Flammeovirgaceae; genus Flammeovirga; species Flammeovirga sp. AWQ4_249. Next base: position 16,893 of record NZ_JBSWYJ010000017.1, on the reverse strand, counting down.
GGTAAGTGAGACACATTAATAGTTGATTGATTTTCATATGCTAAAATAGATCGGCCATAAGCATCTTTCACTTCTAAATTCTTGATTATTTCTTCACATTTAACAGATATAGTATGTGCTACAGGATTTGGATAGAGTACAATTGAGGTTGATTTAGGTACAATACTCGTCACCGTATCATCACTTTCTACTATCAAAAAGGAAATTGATTCTTGTGCTGCATTATATATATGATCTCCTTCCTGAGTAGCTGTAATTTCAACTGTTCCTGTATCTCCTTTAATTGTAATCCAATTGTCCACGATTTCTACAGGACCACTTGCTGAATAATTTAATGGATAACCGGTATCAGTGGAAGCCTTTATTTCAATTCTGAGATCTTTATCTGATGATTTTTGATCTTCAATTGCTGTTATGGTTATAGTCTGATCTACTTTCGTAATGGAGAATGATTGTGTCACAGAAGTTGCTGCTTCATGTTGTTCATTTCCATTTTGAGAAGCCTCTATAGTGATGAGTCCAGCTTCATGGATAGTAAGTTTATTTCCTTCAATACTTGCATTACCCTCTGTAACTTTAAGCATTACAGGCAAATATGAACTAGCCAATACTTCCAACTCGATTTCACGATCCAACATTGTTCTATCATCAATTTCATTAAAATCAATCACTTGTCGTGCAGGGTTATCTCTATGAATTAAACCCATAAAAACAGGGTAAATCAACTCGTCTTCCCATGCATCTAAATCAGCTTGTAATTCTTCAACAATTTCAGGGTTTTGAGCATAAATATTATTTGTTTCTGAGATATCATTTTGAAGATTGAAAAGCTCTCTCGGATTTGCTCTATTATTATGAATAACTAATTTATAATCTCCTTTTCGAATTGAATATCTATTGTCATCAAACTTACGCACAAAGATTTTATCATGTGGCGCTTGTGTATTTTCTCCTTTTACAAAAGGCAATAAGTTGACACCATCTAAAGGTCGTTCGGGATTAACAGTAGCCTCTATAATTTCTGATGCGGTTGCTAAGATATCTAACGAACTTACTGGTTTATCATACACAATTGGTTGTATTTCTCCTTTCCAATACATAATAAATGGCACACGATATCCCCCTTCATAAACGGCACTTTTTCCATCTCGCAATACTCCATTGTTTGAGGCATTTTTAGTTTCTGGACCACCATTATCTGATAACAAGAAAACAATTGTATTTTCATCTAAATTTAACTCCTCCAATTTATCCATTACTTTTCCCACACCTTCATCAACTACATCAACCATTGCAGCGTACATTCTTCGATCTTCATCTTGAATAGCGGCATATTTATCCAAATATTCTTGAGGAGCTTCTAACGGTTCATGAGGAGCATTGTACGACAAAAACATAAAAAATGGATTGTCTTTATTTCTTTCAATATAGTCAACTGCTTCATCTGTAAAACGATGGGTTAAGTAACCATCTACTTCTATGGATTCAAAATCTCTTTGAATCCAAGTAGTATAACTTTGCCATTCTGTTTTGGCTTGATGAGGGTATTGAATAGAATAATCTTCTCCAAAATACTTATGACCACCACCTAAATGTCCATAAAACTCATCAAAACCACGATTTAATGGATGAAGTTGTTCTGTCGCACCTAAATGCCATTTCCCGATAATGGTAGACGTATAATTTGCTGTTTTCATAACATCTGCAAAGGTATCTTCTTGAAGAGGCAACCCCATTCCATCATCTTCTGTAGTATATTGAGGATTTCTTTCGAAACCAAAACGTTGTTGATAGCGACCTGTAATAAAACCTGCTCTACTTGGACCACAAACAGGATAAGTTACATAGGCATTTGTGAAATTCGCTCCACCTGCGGCTAATTTATCCATATTAGGAGTTTGAATATCTTCACATCCATTGAATCCTAAATCTTCATAACCAAGGTCATCCATCATGATGACAATAACGTTGGGTTTCTCATTTTTTGGATTCTCTTCTTCTTCTTTGTCTTCTGATTCAATGCCTCCTGTATATTCAGGGACTTCCCCATTTCCATTATAGGCGCCAACATTAGGTTTTTGATTTTGAGAAACTGTCAGTTCAAAGAAATCATTTCCTCCATTGTTTTCTACAATTACACCTGTATTTAATAGAGGGCTATTTTCTTGTAAAATATAATCCAACGGATCGCTTGGACCAACATTGGCTAACAAAGGATTTTCGGTAATTGCGTTTGCATCTTGAGGTCTCGAAATCTCACCAAAATATGCATTATTTTCAAAGATAATTGATGCCTCATTTAATGTAAAAGTTGAGGGTTCTTCAGAGTAAAATAAATTGTTTTTGAATACGATATCATATGGAAAACCTACTCCCCATTCTGTAGCACTCACTAATTCATTTTTAACGGATTCAGGTTTTTTATGCCAATAAATAGTATTATTATAAATCTGTGTACCTTCTACTGGTCCTGCCAAATGAAAAGCAGGTGCTTTATTTGCACCTTGTCCCCAAGTTCTAAATCCATCATTGACAGAGATATTATAGCGGACAATCGAATTCGTGTTTAGAGTAGCTCCACCGGTATTCTCACCATTTGAACAAATCAAAATAAATCCACCCGCATTATCATGACTATAATTGTATTGAATAATTGTACCGTCACAATTGAAATCTGAATCATAACCTTGACCATCCCAATGTGCCTGATGACCACTTACTTCATTGAATTGTATTATCGTACGATTGGACATAAATGCCCATATTCCAGCGGCTGCATTATTGTTGTATAAATTCGTTAATTCTCTTGTAAAATCTCTACATAAATTGTGTTCGATTAAAGCATCTTCACAACCAAATGCGACTATTCCATCGCCTGGAACACGTTCAATTAAATTATTTTTAATCAATAAATTTTGATGTAAGACTTCTTTTCCAAACTGTCCTGCTCTACCATAAATACCATTTCTTTGAACATCATAAATATGATTTCGTTCTATGACAGCATCCACTAATCGAGATGGATTATTCCCACTCATTTTATAGAAGATTCCACCTCCTCCACCATCTTGTTTTTCTAATTGTCCATTGACATTATGGATATCAAGATGAGAAACTTTTGAACCAAATACATCCCCTTCATTATTTGCACTGAGTACAACGCCATACCTTAAACCTTCTCTTGCATTTCCTTCGTTTGTCACTTCAAATTGCGTAACATGATTGTAATCTGCATTTTCTAAAAGGATCGTATAATCCTCTTCACCATTACCATGAATTAATGGTTTTTGTTCACCCCCGTATTTTGTATAGACTATTGGATGTTCTTTCGTTCCTCTATTTGTTGCTTTTAATTGTCCATTCCATACTCCACCTGCAATAAATGCAATTGTGTCTCCAGGAAAAAACTGATGATTATTGACTTCCGTGAGACTTGACCATGGCGAATCTTCAGATAATCCGTCATTCGAATCACTACCTATACTGTTATTGACATAATATTTTTTAGGAGTAGGGTTTGAAAAGGTAAAGGTTTCTGAAACGTTCATTTCTTGGTTTTCTTCAAAAGTCAAATGAACAGTAACTTCACCAGCCGTGCTAGCTCTAAGTGTATTTCCATTGATGATTGAAGCATCACCTTCTACAGAAAAAAAACCTGAATCAGTATATGCTGAAGAAGGTGTAATAGAATATTGTAAATCATAAGAAAGTCCTACAGTAGGTTGTTCAATATCTTGTAAGGACCACAAACGTACTTGAGGAGCTGTATTCCCAACTTCTACAACTGATGCTTCATCAAACGAGAGTTCTCCATAGGCTGCTACACTTTTATAAATTGAAAAAGTAATGGGTTCAGTGAGTTCAGAAGTAGTAAAGGTAGTTTCAAATTTTGTATATGAATTTGTCAAATTAAACTGTTCGTATTTGATTCTATCATCTCCATGTTTAATCAAAATACGCACGCTCTCACCAGTTGCAACTTTAGACTTACCATAAACAGAGAAAGTATAAGTCGCATTAGATTTCATCTCCACAACCTGAGCCAAGCTTCCTGCTACTCCTCCTAAAATACCACCGGCATACGCTCCAGAATAAGCTCCATTGGCTATAATTTTATTATTCCATGTCCCCCAATTATCTGTATTTCCTGTTTCAAAACCAGGATTGAGAAAATAGTTTTCATTGTCTTGTGCCTGAACTAGTAGAGAGAGAAAGTTAAATAAAAAGATTAAATAGTATTTGTTAGTCATATCATTAAAAAAGTAATAATTATCTCCTATTTCATTTCAAACTTTAATTTCATAAAGCTAGGAGCAAGTTAGTATTGAATCTGTTGAGTTGTTTGACATTGATCTGCTAATAGCAATACTATTTTGACTGAAAGACTATAATTATAGGTAAAAAAATAAGCTCAGAGGATTAATTCTGAGCTTATTTCTTTCCTTAAAGAGAAAACTAAATTTAGTTATCCAGAACTAGTTTTACTTTTTGAATACCTGTTGTTGTTTGTACCAGCATAAAATAAATACCATTATTTTGTGTTGATAAATCAATTGAAAACTGATTCCCTTTAATTTCTTTCTCATTAATATTTTGTCCTACTGAATTAAACAAAGTGTAGGAAATTGAATTTACTGCTTTTACATTAAAAATTGCGTTAGAAGGATTGGGATATACCAAAACTTCATTTTTAAAATCCTCCACTGAAGTAGGTTCCTCTGGCTCTTCAGGTTCTTCGATTGAAGCCCCAAATTCGTGTGCTCCAATATTTCTTGTTTCTTTTCCTAAAGGCAAATTAAAATAGTCTTCTGTTAAATCAATATCAAAAAGAAATCCCGCCTCAATTGCTGGGGAAGATTCATCAATTTGATAATCCTCTTCTTCCGTACCGCCTGGGTTAATAATTCCCGATGGAACATCAACCATAGAATGACTGCCTGGTGTAAAACCAGTTAAAGTTGGATTTTTTCCACTATAAATATTGTAATCAAAATCAACAACAATATCATTCCTATTATCATAAATTAATTCTCCATCAATATGTAAAATATTGTTTTTAAATACATTTTGAGTACCATGCGTTAATAAATAACGTGAGGTAATTCCTTCACCAATATAAATGGTATTATTATATACTTGAGAATTCACAGAACCTTCAGGATCTAAACCTTTACCCATATAACCTGCTAACCAAAATATGATTCCTTCTGCATATCCCGTTTTAGAGTCTTTCACTCTCCAACCATCATTGACACTGACATTATAGCGATAGATTGAATTGACGTTACCACCCATAAGTTCAGCAAAACCGCCTTCATTATCGTAGCTGTAATTATATTGAATGATTGTATTTTCATTACCAATATCAATATGTGCACCACAAGAATCTTTCTTACCACGTGCAGACATAAACTTATTATATTGAATCATTGTATCTACACACCTTACCATCCAAATACCACTTCCTCTACCAATCATACGAGGATCAGAATTATCACCTGAGTGATCAATAATGTTATTCTCAACAGTCAATCCTTTTACTTGAAAAGGTACAATACCAGAACCTCCTAAATGATGTATGTAGCTATTTGTAATCGTAAAATTCTGATTATAAAAATACGCTTCATCTACATTTCCCCATCTACCTGATATAATACCTCTATACCCAATATCATAGATTTCAATATTATCTATGGTAACATCTTTAATATATGTATCATTATTTGAACCTGTTGTAACTTGAATTCCATATCCTTTGTAAGCTGGATCATTTGATTCATCAGGCGTTGCTTCAACTGGATAAACATTATGAATAATAATATCATGAATGTAAAAATAAGATTTGACACCTGGAGTATAATTCGTAATCTGAATGCCATATCGAGTTCTATCAGAATTCTCTCCTGTAATTTCACCACCATAATTTTGAATATCTAAATCTGCAATTTCATAACCTTGATTACTTCCCAATGCAATTGCAGCTGTATTACCATCACCATTCAACATAGCTAATGCTTCACCTCCATATTTCCCAATAAAAATGGGATTATTGGATGTACCATTACCTTTTGGTTTAAATTGTCCCTTTATTTCTACTCCCGACTTAAAGAGTATTTGATCTCCACCTGTAAAAGTAGCTTGATTTAGTTTTTCAATGGACTGCCAAGGTGTGGATTCAGTAGTTCCATTATTGCTATCACTCCCATTTTCAGCATCAATATAATAATTCGTTGCGTGTAAAGGCAGTTGCAAGAATAGACCAAAAATAAAAAGTATATAAAAAGTAGTACGCTTAAAATCCATAAAAAGGGTCAATATCATTGACATTAAAAAGTATAATTCATTTCAAATGACAAGATATCGACTAGAACTACAGTAAACTCTACCAATTTGGGTAAATAGTAATACTATTTTGACTTTAGAACTATTGGAATAATATATTTCAAATATTCAATGATAATCAGATTCATAGTATTGTATCTACTCTTTAAATAGTATGATGGATAAAATCCAATAAATCTTCACCTTTCTCCAACCCCAATCTTTTACGTAATCTATACCTTGAAGTATTGGCACTTTCCGGTGATATCCCCAAGAGTTTTGCCATTTCTTTCCCTGTAAAATTAAGTTTAATCAAGGCACAGATTTTCAAATCATAATTGGTTAGAGTTGGGTATTTATCTTTTAGTACCTTATAAAAATGAGGATTGACAGATGTGAACCTATTTTCAAATTCAAGCCAACTTTGATCTTGATTGATTTTTATAGCATTCATCACCCTCTGAATTTCTTTAGATTTTGTATCCTTATAAACTGTTTTCAATTTACTTTTCACATCAATGAGCAGTTCATCTTTGGCAATGATTTGAAGCGTTGTATTCGTTAACTCACTATTTTTAATGGTTAATACCTCATTATTCTTTTCTTCTTTTATTTTTTGTTGGTATTCTAAATTGGCTTTTTCATGAGCGTAATTTAGTTTCAATGTCTTTATTCTATTCCTCACAATGGAGTAAATTCCTAAAGTAATGAGTACTAACACAGCGATGGTGAGCAATAAGATTTTTTGTTCTTGTTTGATGTTTTCAAATTCTTGCTGTTTTATTAATTGCAGTTGCTGTTGTTCTTTCTTTTTGTAGTCATCCGATATTTCTAACAACGATTTATTATGGTCACTTTTACTACTATACAACCAATTATTTAGCTGATTTCCGATCATCGTGAATTTTAATGTATTCTTCAAATCTCCTTCTGATTGAAAGGCATGACTTAATTTTTCATAGATAATAGGCGTGAAATTTAGATGTGCTTTCTCTTTCTTTGCAATATCAAGTGCTGATAAATATTTTTCTTTTGCTTTTGTTACTTCTTTATTCTTCAGATAAGAATCCCCATGAATGGTATAAAAAATTACTAAATAAGAAGTATAATTTAAGTCAAGTAATTCTTTCTCCAACTTTAAGAAATCCTCCTCAATAAAATCAGTGGAATGATAGATTTTCTCTGATTTAATAAGTACTTCAGAATATCGGTTATCAGTGGGTAAAGCAGTACAACTATCTAAATAATTTTTTGATTTTTCGAGTTCATTCTGATACCTGTAATGTACTGCTAATGAATAATAGTTTTTCCTTAATCTTGATGGATCTAAGATAGATTGATCTACTAAACTTTTTATAATATCGAGCGACTTTTGATAATAATAAACAGCTTGTTTATTTCGATTAAACAAACTATACAATACTCCCATACCGTTAAACGCTTGAGCTTTTAACTCAGGAAAGTTTTCTTCATCTAATAAAAATAAGGCTTCCCAATAAGCTTCATAGGCTTTATGAAAATTAACTCTATTACAATAGAGTTCTCCTAATTTCAGATACAGATTTACTTGTCTCTTTACATTGCTTTCTACTTTATATTTTGAGAGTTCAAAATATAAATTTCTGATAGTCTCATCATTATAATTCTCCATAATAAATTGAGGAGTAATAATGATCTCATTGTCATAAGCAAAACTATTTTGCATATATGATATCAGGAAAATGAAAAGGAGAAGCTGTCTATACATTAATCTAAAGTTTTGCCCACTGTCTAGTTAAAAACCTTTCTCAATATGATTTAATCAAACATTTCTTACAATTTTTTTTACCTAAAAAAGTGCATTGTCTATATAGAGTCTATGTGGTTATTTAGGGTTATCATCATTTCTACATCAAATTAGGTCATCAGAATTCTCATACACACAAACTTTTTTGATGAAATGAAATACAGCTCTTTAGTTTTTCTGCTCACTTTATACTTTTTTTCTTCCTGTAAAATGGAAATGCCTCAAGAGGTTAACGAAGCATATCTTAAGTTGCCCGTTACTTTAGATTTTAATAAAGATATAAAGCCCATACTATCTGATAAATGTTTTGCTTGTCATGGTCCAGATAAAGGTAAAATTGTAGCAGGTTTACAATTACATAGTTTAGAAACGGCAACCAAAGAATTAACGGAATCGAAAGGGAAATATGCTATTTTTCCTGGATCACCAGAGAAGAGTGAAGCTATCTTTAGAATTCTATCAGATGATCCTGAACTTATTATGCCCACACCCGATTCTCATTTAACTTTGACTGCCAAAGAAAAAGCATCATTAATCAAATGGATTGAAGAGGGGGCAGAATATAAACCACATTGGTCTTTTACAGCCATCGAAAATCATAAAGTTGAACAAGTCTCAAACTGGGGAAAAAATCAAATTGATCACTATGTGGAAACGAGATTAAAAGAAGAAGGATTAACGCCTTCTGAAGAAGCTGATAAAGCAATTCTTTTAAGACGTTTATCCTTAGATTTAACAGGTCTACCTCCTACTCAAAAAGAATATCAGTCATTTATGAATGATTCTTCTGAAGATGCTTATGAAAAACAAGTGGACCGACTTATAGCCTCTAATGCTTTTGGTGAAAAAATGGCTACTGATTGGATGGATGTAGCAAGATATGCAGATACTCATGGCTATCAAATTGATCGCTACAGAGATATGAGTCCTTGGAGAGACTGGGTCATTTCTTCTTTTAATCATAATATGGCTTATGATTCTTTTTTGATTTATCAATTGGCGGGAGATCTCTTACCTAACCCCACAAAAGAACAAATACTTGCGACGGGCTTTAATCGATTACATGCTCAAAATGCTGAAGGGGGCATAGTCGATGAAGAATTTAGAGTGGAATATGTAGCGGACAGAACAGCTGTTGTAGGTACTGGTATAATGGGGTTGACTGTAGCATGTGCACGTTGTCATGATCACAAATACGATCCCATTACTCAGAAAAACTATTATGAGCTCTTCAGTTTTTTCAATAATATCAATGAAACTGGGCAAATTTCTTGGGATGAAAATGATACTCCTGTACCGACTATGACACTTCCTACAGGCGAACAAGAAGAGGTCATCAGTTACCTAAAAGAAGTTTGTCAACAAAAAGAAAGGGAGATTAATAGCAGTTTAAAAGATGAAAAACATAACGCCGAGAAATGGTTGCAAGAAGAAACTTATCAAACAAATTTAAAAAACACATTCCCTACTCCTACGGCATTTTTCTCTCTTAATGATCATCTTAAAGATAATCGTTCTGGAAAAGAAGGACGTATGAATCGTCAATTTTCAAACAATGAGCAGCCTTCTTTTGTAAAAGGAAAGCGTGGTAATGGTGTATTACTTGATGGTGATGCATGGATTGATTTAAAACCAGTAGGTACCTACGATCGCAATCAACCTTTTTCAATTAGTTTATGGATCAACGTACCTAAATCTTTAAAAGAAGGCGTCATCTTTCATAAAAATCAAGCGGTCATGTTACATGCAATGAAGGGCTATACTTTATACCTCAAAGAAAACAAACTTCAGACGATCATGGCACATACCTACCCTGAAAATGCCATCATTAAAGAAAGTGATATCGATCTACCAAAAGATGAATGGGTACAATTAACCATGACTTACGATGGAACAAGTCAAGCAAAAGGGTTACAACTATATTTAAATGGGGAACAGCTCTCAATGAATACATCAAAAGATAACTTGACGAAAACGATTATTTTCCATCAATATGAAGATATTATTTATGCCCAACCTATCGAGCCTGGTTTACAAATTGGTGCACGATGGAGAGGATTAGGCATGAAAAAAACTATTGTTGATGAAATTCAAGTTTTTGCTACTTGTTTAACGGACCTTGAAGTGAGTTATCTCTATTCACCAAGTAAAATCAATCCTTTTCTTGAAAGACCAAAAGAGCAATTAACGGCTAAAGAAAAAGAATTATTGATAGATCATTATTTCAATAGAATCAATAAAACAATCAAGTATCATCGTGAGGAATATCTTGTTCAGAAAACAAAACTGGATCATACACTAGATACCTTAAAAGAAGTAATGGTGATGAAAGAGATGGAAACGCCTCGTAAATCTTTCCTTCTTGAAAGAGGTGTTTATAATGAATATGGAGAAGAGGTTTTCCCTAATACCCCTGAAGCTATCTTACCTTTTGATGAGTCATTGCCTAAAAATAGGTTGGGATTAGCAAAATGGTTGACAGATCCTAAGCATCCTCTGACTGCTAGAGTAGCTGTGAATAGATATTGGCAAAATTACTTTGGACAAGGATTAGTAGAAACTTCTGAGGATTTTGGTAATCAAGGAAAACTCCCATCACATCCTCAGTTATTGGATCATTTGGCTGATTCATTTATCAAAAGTGGATGGGATGTAAAAGTACTTCAAAAGAAAATTGTTATGTCAGCTACTTACAGACAAAGTAGTATTTGCCCTTCTGAATTAAGAAAAAAAGATCCTTACAATACTTTACTTGCTAGAGGTCCTCAGTTCCGATTGAGTAGTGAAATGATGAGAGACAATGCACTCGCAGCAAGCAATTTAATTAAACCTAAAATTGGAGGGAAAAGTGTAAAACCTTATCAACCGGAGGGTTTATGGGCAATGAATGCTGGGAAATATCAGCAAGATAAGGGTGATGATCTTTATAGAAGAAGTTTGTATACTTTTTGGAAAAGAACAGTACCTAATCCTACTCAATCAACTTTTGATCAACCTGAAAGAAGTGAATGTACTGTAAGGCGACAAAAGACCAATACACCACTACAAGCTCTGGTACTGTTGAATGACCCCACTTACATAGAAGCATGCAGAAAGTTGGGTGAGGAAATTACGAAAAGCGATTTCAATGAAGATGGGATTCAACAGGTGTATTTCAAATTAACAGGTAAAGATATTTCTGAAAAAGAATTGGCTTTACTCAAAAAAGTACAAGAAAAAGAAAAGTTACGCTTTTCTAAACATCCTGAAAAAACGAAAGGATGGTTAAGCGCTGGAGCATCGAAAAAAGAGGAACATCTAAATGACTCAGATGTTGCTGCAAATGCAATAGTGGCGAGTTTAATTCTTAATTCAGATGCTACAATTACTAGACGATAATAATTATGTGTAATAAAAAGAAATATAGATCAAACAACAAAGACCTTCAATCTGTAGAAAAGAAAATGGATAGAAGGCATTTCCTTACCACGACTTCAATGGGTATTGGTGCTTTTGCCTTAAGTTCATTAATGGGTTTGGATAAAGTCTTTGGAAAGACTCCCACTAATTTTGAGCAGGAAGTTACTCAGAGTTTACCTCATTTTTTGCCTAAAGCTAAACGCATTGTATACTTATTTCAAAGTGGTGGACCTTCTCAATTTGAGACCTTTGATTACAAACCCAAACTGACAGATATGTTTGGACAGGAGTTGCCTTCTTCGGTAAGACAAGGTCAACGGTTAACAGCCATGAGTGCACAACAATCATCCCTGCCCATTGCTCCATCAAAGTTCAAGTTTAAGCAATATGGAAAAAATAAAACTTGGGTAAGTGAACTTCTTCCTCACACTGCTGAGATGGTGGATGATCTTTGTATCATTAAATCCATGTATACGGAACAGATAAATCATGACCCTGCCATTACTTTTTTTCAAACAGGTCATCAACTTCCAGGGCGTCCGTCTATAGGGTCTTGGATGAGTTACGGGTTGGGTTCTGATAATAAAAACCTCCCCAATTTCATTGTTCTTACTTCAGGGAATTCAGGGCAGCCATTGTATTCTCGTCTTTGGGGGAATGGCTTTTTACCTACTCAACATCAAGGAGTGCAATTTAGAAGTGGAAAAGACCCCGTTCTATTTTTGAATAATCCTGAAAACTATCAGCATGAGGATAGAGAAGAGATGCTTTCTTATTTAAAAGAGCTGAATGAGGTTCAAAACTCTGCTTATGGCGATCCTGAAGTTGATGCTCGTATTGCTCAATATGAAATGGCTTTTCGTATGCAAACATCTGTACCTGAAGTGACTGACCTTTCTGATGAACCTGAGGAAGTTTTTGAATTATATGGAAAAGATAGTAGAACTCCAGGAACTTATGCTGCCAACTGTTTAATGGCAAGACGATTACTTGAAAAGGAAGTCAAGTTTATTCAATTGTATCACAGAGGTTGGGATCAACATATTGGATTGCCCAATGGTATTAAAAAACAATGTTTAGATACTGATCAGGCAACAGCTGGTTTTCTAAAGGATCTAAAACGTAGAGGGCTTTTGGAAGATACACTCGTTATCTGGGGAGGTGAGTTTGGAAGAACGGTGTATTCACAAGGTAAATTAACTGCCAATAATTATGGTAGAGACCATCATCCAAAGTGTTTTAGTATGTGGATGGCTGGCGCTGGAGTGAAAGCAGGCATGACCTATGGTGAAACGGATGATTTTAGTTATAACATTGTCAAAGATCCTGTTCATGTACATGATTTTCATGCTACGCTCATGCACCTTATGGGTATTGACCACGAAAAATTGACGTATAAATTCCAAGGGCGAAGATTTAGGTTAACGGACGTCCATGGTAATGTTGTAAAAAAAATCCTCTCATAAATCATGAATTCTAGACGAACATTTATCAAAAGTACTAGCATAGCGGTAGCAGGTACATTGGCTTCACCTTTGTATAGTTTCAATATTCTTAAAAGAATAGTAGAGCCTGAGTTGATCTTAGGACATGGAGACTATCAATATCGATTGGTAAAAGATTGGGCAAAAATTAGTAGCGTAAGAAACCCAATTTTGAACTGTCATGAAATGGTTATCGATAGTAAAGGACGACTTATCATGATGGGAGATCATACGGATAATAACATTTTGATTTTTGATAAATCTGGTAAACTCCTTGATTATTGGGGAACAGTTTATCCTGGAGGGCATGGACTTACACTTCATCGAGAAGGTGAAGAAGACTTTCTTTATTTAACAGATTCAGGTTGGTTCTTAGGAAAAAATGGTCAGTTCGTTCAGCATAATGGAAGAGTTTCTAAAACTACTTTAGATGGAAGAGTACTTTTTGATATTGGTCACCCTCAGACTATTGGAGTCTATGAAGAGGGAGATCATTTCTGCCCAACAGAAGTTACCGTTGCTCCTAATGGTGATATTTATGTAGCAGATGGCTATGGTAAAGATTATATTCTTCATTATGATGCCAAAGGACAGTTTATACGTAAATGGGGAGGACATGACAATGAAGATGAAAACTATAATCTATTCAATGCTCATGGAGTAACTGTAGACTTGAGAGACCCTCAGCAACCTTTATTATGTTGTTCTTCCAGAAACGAAAGCACTTATAAATTTTATACGTTAGAGGGTGTATTTGTCAAAAAAATTAAGTTGACTAACATGTATATGTGCAGAGCTGTTTTTGATGAACAAAACTTATATGCTGGAGTATGCTGGTCATCTCCTAACAATAGTGGAGGATACAATTGGTTAAAACATACAGGATTTACTACAATCCTTGAAGGGGACAAAGTTGTTTCAAATCCGGGTGGAACGGCACCAATTTATGAAAATGGACAACTTCAACCCTCCTATCAAATTCCAAGTCAGCCTATATTACATGGTCATGATGTATGCATAGATGAAGATAAAAACATGTATGTATGTCAATGGAATGCGAATAAAACACCACCGTTAAAACTTGAAAGAATTTAAACCAATACTCACACGAAAACCATGATAGATTTTTCAAACTTTTCTATTTTTATTGGTCGATTTCATCCGCTAATTGTCCACCTTCCTATCGGTTTCCTTTTTATGCTTTTTATTATTGAATTAGCTGAAAAATTTAGGGTGGTTACTTCTAATAAAAATGTAGCTAAACTAATTCTAATTTCTAGTGGGATTAGTGGAATTATAGCTTGTATTTTGGGGCTATTTTTAGGAAGTGGTGAAAGTGATTATGATGTACAGAGTATTCAATTACATCAATGGATCGGTATCATCACCACAGTGGTCATTTTTATTTCATACTATTTAAAAGATAAAGATTTAAAATTATATGATTCCTCTTTAATCCTGTTATTTATTCTATTAGGGTTAACAGGACATATGGGTGGCAATTTAACACACGGTTCTACTTATCTTACACAATATTCCCCTATTCAATTTCATCAAGAAAAAAGTGAATTTGATAGACCAGAAATTACCTCATTGGAAGATGTACAAGTTTTTGGAGACCTTGTCTATCCCATTCTTGAAACAAAATGTATAAGCTGTCACAATGAAGAAAAAAAGAAAGGAAACTTATCCCTGACATCAGTAAAAGGTATTCTTAAAGGGGGTAAAAATGGAGCCTTTATTATTGCTGGAAATACTTCAAAAAGTAGCTTTTTACAACGTATCTCTCTTCCTCATCATCATGAAGAAATAATGCCTCCTGAGGGTAAGAAACCTTTATCTGATGATGATATAGCAATTATAACATTTTGGATAGAACATGGACTTGCCGATTTTGACACCTTATTGCTTTCTATAGAAAAGTCAGAGATGATTTTCGCAAATATAGAACAACGTTTAGGTTTAACTTCACAAGTAGAATATGCTTTTGATCCCATTAAACCATCTGTTTTACAAGATTTAGCTTCGTCAAACTTTCACTACCGTGAAATCATAAATGAAAGCAATGCCTACGATATCGCATTTCATGAAAAAGTAAAGTTAGAGAAACACCTTCCCCTTTTGAAAGCAATTCAAAATAATATCATATGGTTAGACCTTAAAGGACAAAATTTGGATAAAGAGTTTCTAACCTTAATTAGAGATTGTAGTAATTTAGAACGTATTAATTTAAGCAATACGAACATTAATGATGACAATCTAGATTATTTATTGTCATTAGAAAAATTAAAAGTAATCAATCTACATTCTACCGAAATCAGTGATACTGGTTTAGAAAAACTTCAACAGTTACCTCTTTTAGAGAAAGTTTACTCTTGGAATACGAATGTTGGAAAAAAATATGCCACTCTAAATAACTAAAAAATGAAATACATAATATTCTTACTCTTCCTATTAAATGTATCTACAATTTTTGCACAAAAGAAACCGAATATAATATTAATTCTGACTGATGATGCAGGTTATGCTGATTTTGGGTTTCAAGGTAGTACAGAATTTAAAACTCCAGCACTTGATCGTTTAGCTAATGAAAGTATCATTTGTACTCAAGCATATGTAGCAGGGGCAGTTTGTGGTCCCTCTAGAGCTGGTTTGTTAACTGGTAAATATCAACAACGATTTGGTTTTGAGGAAAATAATGTACCAGGGTATATGCAAAATTATCATATTGAAGATGATGAAATGGGGCTTCCCCTGGAAGAAAAAACAATAGCAGATTATCTGAAAGAATTAGGGTATACAACAGGAATTATAGGGAAATGGCATATGGGTAATGCTGATAAATTCCATCCTAATAAAAGAGGATTTGATTTCTTTTATGGTTTTAGAGGGGGAGCAAGAAGTTATTGGGCATTCAATGAAAAAAATATTAATACGAAAGAAGAGGATAGAATAGAAAGGAATTTCCGAAATTTTGAGGAACCTGACCAATATCTTACTGATCAATTTGCTGAAGAAACAATTGCATTTATAAAAGAACATAAAGAGAAACCTTTTTTCTTATACTTATCATTCAATGCTGTTCATAATCCAATGCATGCAAAAAAAGAGGACTTAGATAGATTCCCCAACCTTGAGGGAAAAAGAAAGAAATTAGCAGCTATGACTTACGGATTAGATCGGGCTTGTGGTACTATCTTTTCCTATCTAGAAAAGGAAGGTCTCAAAGAAAATACAATTATAATTTTTACTAATGATAATGGTGGTCCTACAGATGCAAATGCTTCTGATAATTCTCCTCTAAGTGGAACAAAAGCTAACCATTACGAGGGAGGAATTAGAGTTCCATTCTTTATTCATATCCCTAAATTGGGAAAAGGGGTCTATACAAAACCAATAAGCACATTAGATTTACTTCCAACCTTTTACAAAATGGGTAACGGTAATGAAAATTTGAAGTTAGATGGTGTTGACTTGTTACCCTTCTTAAGTCAAAAAAACGATATTAATCCGCATCAAACATTGTATTGGAAAAAAGAAAATAGAGGTGCAATTAGACATGAAAATTGGAAATTACTACGTTTTCCAGATCGCCCTGCAGAATTGTATGATCTCAGTGAAGATATTTCAGAAGTAAATAATTTAGCCTATCAATACCCTGAAAAAGTAAAAGAACTGTATAAAATGCTTTTTGATTGGGAATTAACTCTATCTCGTCCAAGATGGCAATTACAAAGAAAGTATGAAGGTGCAGCAATGGAAAGAATAGATAAGTATAAACAGAGAAAGTCAGTGGATAATTAAACTGTATTTTGGGAGTGTAAACTGAACGCTGTCTCGTTTTTAATTCAGAGTTTAATTTCTTTCTCAGTTCATAATTAAGTTTCTTTTTTCAAGAAGAAC
>NZ_JBSWYJ010000016.1:0-130970 GCF_056161045.1 Flammeovirga sp. AWQ4_249 | reverse complement strand
AGCCATTGGTATAATAGTTAAGGTTTCTTGGTCGATACAATAACTATTTTTTGGCTTATAAATAAAAATGAGTCATCCCTTTATTATTATAATCATATAAATTAGGGATGACTCATGTTTTTATACTTTATGTTCTTCGGGAATTGGTTTAGGTCTCTTTTCATCATCAATAGAAACATAAACAAATAAGCCTTCTGTAACTAGGTAGTTATTTAATTCACCATGACCTTTCAATAATGGTTTCGCCCAAACTTCTAAATGAATTTTCATTGAGGTTCTACCAGTCTGTACAACTTCTCCGTACACACAGACTGCATCTCCTACACTAACAGGCTTGTGGAAAGTCATCCCATCTACTGCAACTGTCACAGTTCTCCCTAAAGCAGTCTCTTTCGCTAAGATTCCTCCAGCGATATCCATTTGAGACATGATCCATCCACCAAAGATATCTCCATTAGCATTAGTATCAGCAGGCATAGCGAGAGTTCTTAGTAATAGTTCTCCTTCAGGTAATTTTTCGTTTTCCATTTTGATGTTTTTAGAATAGATAATTTGTAAATATAGTTAAATTTTAAAGGGGATGTGAATGGATAAAGTAGATATACAAAAGAGTAAAATAAACATTAAATACACTTATAGTTTACCTATATTTCATAATTGATTGACAATCTGTTTATTATTGAAAGATTAATGATTCTAAAATTAATATAGATTTTTTAATAATTTAGTGTATACTTCTAATATTTTTGCCTACCTTGCAGGTATATGAGTTGAGTTTCCTTTGTAAATCACTTTTGAAATAAGGACATTCCAAGTTTTTGAACGTTTTTCACTTCTGATATTTCATCTCAATATTTGTTTTTTTTATTACCATTTTATTTGTTGAAGATGAATATCTTTGTTGCAAAATTAAATTACAATACTCAAGAAGAGTCATTAAGAGTTTTATTTGAAAATTTTGGAGAAGTTTCTTCTGCTAAAGTTATTTTTGACCGCGAAACAGAGCGTTCAAAAGGTTTCGGTTTCGTAGAGATGCCAAACGACGAGGAAGCTACAGCTGCAATTGAAAATTTGAATGAGTCAGAATTAGATGGCCGTACTATTGTAGTTAAAGAAGCACGTCCACGTGAGAACAACGGTGGAAACCGTGGTGGTGGATACGGTGGCGGAAACCGCGGTGGTGGTTTCGGCGGTGGTTACAATAGAGGTGGTGGAAGATACTAATCTTTCCCAATCTAAGTAAACATATTGAAGGCATGATAATTCGTTTATCATGCCTTTTCTTTTGTCTAAATTTTTATTAACTTTTTATTACCCAAAACGGCTAAAACCTAAAGCTAAGAATCAGTATATAAGTGTATTATAATAATACAATCATTATAGTTTTTCAGTCGTCATGTGTTGGAAAAGTTGATGAAAAGAATGATCAGTTACAAAAAAATAATCTTTACTACCTTATTATCCCTTATTAATCTAATCACTTTATTTGGTCAGGATATTAAACCCAAAGCTGATCTATACAATGAGATCAAAAGCTTAATAGTAGCTGATTCTGTATATAGAGATTACTTATTAAGGCAATTGGCGAAATTAGATTCTGTATCAACTAATGTACATGGCGTTAGTTTAGCTACTCACGACAAAGGAAAACCTGTTGTTCCATTCAGAGATACTTTATTTTATGTTCAAGGTAGGCTAGGACTTACAGCTGAACAGAGAGCAAATGCGATTGAAGATTCAGTTATAGAAATTGCAGAAAATACATTATACTTTACAGATTCTATTGTTTTAGAACCTTTTGAAGAAACCTATCTATTAAAATACAAAGGTAAAATTATTCATATTGTAGATACCTCTGATGCCTTAAATGAAAAAAAGACTGTTTTAGCATTATCAAAATATCGACAATTAAGAATAAATGATTCCTTACATGATAAGATTAATTATCAAGGGAAGACCTCAGGAATTATAGCGTTAGTCGGTCTTGTAGTCATTGTATTACTCATTACGATTATCAATAGATTTTATAGGATCTTACTATATAAAGTCTATCAAAAAAGGAAAACGTGGTTTAAAAATAAATCGATTCGAAATATTGATATACTTTCAGAAAGGAATCAAAGAGGAATAGCTAAATATTCTTTGTTGGCCATTAGAGTAGGTTTAATTTTTATATTAATCTCACTATACTTGCCCATTGTAGGTCGTTTTTCTCCTCCATTGAGAGATTTTTCTGATCAAGTATTGGGGTACATTATTAATCCAGTAGTTGATATTGTGCACTCAATGATAGCCTATATACCTAATTTACTAAAAATCATAATCATCGTTTTTGTGTTCCATTATGCAATGAGGTTTATCAATATATTTGCAGTAGCCATCGCTGATGGACGTTTGAAAATAAATGGATTCTTTCCAGATTGGGTACCTCCAACGATGAAAATCATAAAGTTTGTGTTGTATACCTTCATGGCTATCATGATTTTTCCATTATTACCTGGTGCAAAATCAACAGAATTTCAAGGTATATCTGTTTTTGTAGGTATATTGTTGTCTATAGGCTCTACTTCTGTGATCACTAATGCAATAAGCGGTATTGTGATAACTTATATGAGAAGATTTAAAATAGGGGATTGGATCAAAATAGATGATGTAACAGGAGAAGTTGTGGAGCGTTCGTTATTTGTGACAAGATTAAAGACAACCAAAAATGAGATCATTACTGTTCCTTACAGTAAAATATCAGAATCCAATACTATCAATTATTCTCAACCAATTAATAAATATCGATTAATTATTCACACATCTGTTACCGTAGGTTTTGATATACCATGGAGAAAAGTACATGATTTATTACTCGAAGCAGCTCATGATACAGATGGTATTATCAATAGTGATAAAGCTTTTGTTCTTCAAACCTATTTAGATGATTTTTATGTTCGCTATGAATTGAATGCCTTTACACGTCAACCTTCTAAGATACCACGAATATTATCTTCTTTACATCAAAATATGCAAGATATTTTTTCAAGGGAAAATATCGAATTAATGTCTCCTCATTACAGAGCAAACAGAGAAGACAATAAGATAACAATACCTGATTTTAAGTTAATGAAAGATGATATAGAGGAAAATGACCCTAAAGAAGAGCCACCGAAAAGAAGAGGTACAAAGTAGAAAATTTGAATTTCTTAGAAGTATTTGACAACTTCACTTTATGATTTCATTTTTTAGGATAATAAAGACATTCCCAAAAATATTTTTTGTAATCAAGAATATTTTGTTCCAAAAGAACTATATCCAAAAGAAGATTACACCTCTATTATTGCCTTTTTTTAAGAATGCAGATTCTTCTTTATCCTCAAAAGATTTTAAGAAGTTTAAAACAGTTTATGGATTGCTTGTTCCTTCCATTCTAGGAGAACTGTTATATAAATTTTCGGATATAAAAATGAATGAAAAGGTTCGTTTGAATAGTACAATTCAAGCAGGCTTAACAGGTATCGTAGATGATTTTTTTGATGAACAAGATAAAACGAGTCAAGAAGTGATTCAATTATTAAAATATAAAAGAGAACCAATTTCGTCTGCTGAAGCTCTTTGTCAAAATTTATTCAATCAAACGATTTCAACTTTTTCAAATAAAGATTTACTTTGGTCAGCTATTGAAAAAACATTACAAGCCCAAGAAGATAGTAAAAGACAAATTATTGCAAATAATAATCCATTAACTGATGATGAATTATTTGAAGTAACAATAAGAAAAGGAGGAGATGCTTTCCTTTTTTATGTGTTGCTTTATTGCGATCAACTGACGAAAAATGAGGAAGCTTTCTTTTATCTATTAGGAGGTCTCACTCAACTTGGAAATGATATTTTTGATTTATACAAAGATGCTCAAGAAGGTATTGAAACCTTAATGACTAGGTGTAAAGATGTAAGAGAAATTCAAACTACTTTTATTGAACTTCTGCAGCAAATTTATTCACTTCATGATCAAATGAAAGAGAAAGAGTATCATCAGTTTCTAGAATATTATTCTATTGGTGTGTTTAACCGCTGTTGGATCTGTTTGGAACAATATAGAATGCTTCAAGAAAGAGACAAGACTTCACTATTTGACTATCAAAACTATGATAGATCAGAATTAATTTGTGATATGGAGAAGCCGGCCAATTTATTAAGATCATTAACTATGGACATAAAAAAAGAGATCAACTTTCATTGATCTCTCACTTATATCTTTTTATAATATTTTTTCTATTAGTTGTTCTTCATCATTGGAATCCAAAGAAGAGCTACTGCAGATACCATTACAGCAACTATTGAAGCCATAATAACACCTAATTGAGTATTAGCATCAGTTGCAGATTTAATTACTCCAAAATCTAATACTAAGAAAATTACTGGTACTGTAAATAGAATAAACTTTTTCATTGCGATCGTTGTTTTGTGTGTGTTTTTTGTGCTTTGTATATATCAATATACGTTGCAATAAGTACCTTAGATTCGTATATTAACAATTGTAAGGAATCTTTCTGATTTAATAAATTGAAACTCTTGATTCTCGATTATTGAAGCTATAAATTGTGAAAAATATTTAGAATAGATCTATGTTAACAAGAAGACCACGTCGTAATAGAAAGTCTGCAGGTATCCGTCAAATGGTTCAAGAAACTATTCTTACGGTAGACGACTTTATTTTTCCTTTATTTATGATTGAAGGAGAAAATAAAAAGGAGGAAGTACCTTCTATGCCTGGCATTTATAGATATACTTTGGATTTATTAGTTGAAGAAATCGGAGAGTGTCTTGATCTTGGTATTAAATCATTCTGTTTATTTCCGTCACTTGGTGATGATAAGAAAGACAGTATGGCTACGGAAGGAAGTAACCCTGAAGGACTTTATCAAGTGGCTTTGTCAACAATAAAAGCTAAATATCCAGAGGCTGTTTTAATGACAGATGTTGCTATGGATCCATATAGTTCTGATGGGCACGATGGCATTGTAAAAGATGGTAAGATCATTAACGATGAAACATTAGAAGTACTTGGTAAAATGGCATTGGCTCAAGCAAAAGCCGGCGCTGATATCATTGGGCCATCTGATATGATGGATGGTCGTATTGGTTATATTAGAGAGGTTTTAGATGATAATGGCTACTCAGAGGTATCTATTATGTCTTACTCTGCTAAATATGCATCAGCTTTTTATGGTCCCTTCAGAGATGCTTTAGATTCAGCTCCTAAATTTGGTGATAAAAAGACTTACCAAATGGATCCTGCTAATGTTAAAGAAGCTCTAATTGAAGCTGAATTAGATTACGTAGAAGGTGCAGATTTTTTAATGGTAAAACCTGCTTTATCTTACCTTGATGTTATCAAAACATTATCTGACAATTTTGATATTCCAATTACAGCTTATAATGTATCTGGAGAATATGCTATGCTTAAAGCAGCAGCTCAAAATGGTTGGTTGGAAAATGATAAGACAATGTTAGAAATGTTGTTAAGTATCAAAAGAGCAGGAGCAAGTGCGATCCTAACTTACTTTGCAAAAGAGGCAGCTGTATTATTGAAAAAATAATATTAACTGATTAATATATTGAAAACACCTATTGAGCCAATCTTTAGGTGTTTTTTTATTTCTTCCCAAACCAATATTGACTAAATTGAATTCTAAAATCAACAATTAAAGATGCAGTATTCAATACAAAAACACGAGAAGTATCCACACTTTTTACAAATAACATTAACTTTTAAAGCTTCAAATTCGTCTGAAATTTTAAAATTACCCTTATGGAGACCGGGAAGATATCAGGTTCAGAATTTCGCTAAAAATATTAGAGAAATGTCTGTCAATAAAGGCTCTATAAAAGTTATTGGCCGAAATACTTGGTTACTTAGTGAAATAAATGATGGAGATACTATCCAATTAACCTATAACTATTATGCTCGTCATCAAGATGCTGGTGGAACATGGCTAAATGAAGATTTTTGCTTAATTAATTTTATTGGATGTGCGGTTGTTCCAGAGTTAAAACTACATACTAAAGGAACTGTATCCTTACATTTTGAAAGTGATTTTAAAATAGCCACATCTCTAAATAAAGAAGGAGAAGTATGGGTGTATAAAAACTTTGAAGAGTTGACAGAATCTCCTATACTATTAGGTAAGTCATTACATCATCATACATTTAGTTACGAAGGTTGTAAGCATCATATTTGGCTACAAGGAAAAGTGAACCCTGATTGGAATAAAATCGGGAATGACTTTTTAGCTTTCACTAAAGTGCAACTTGAGATATTTAAATCTTTCCCGCATAAAGACTATCATTATTTATGTATTTTACCTTCCTATAAACACTATCATGGAGTAGAACATCACAAGAATACGGTCATTACTCTAGGACCTGCAAATGAGTTTTTAAATACTGATTTTTATAATAATCTATTAGGGGTTAGTTCACATGAGTTATTTCATGTTTGGAATATCAAACAAATTAGGCCTAAAGAATTATTGCCTTATGATTTATTCAACGAAAGTTATTTTGATACAGGATATGTAGCAGAAGGCATCACAACATACTATGGTGATTGGTGCTTGTATAGAGCAGGAGTGTTTGATCGAGAACAGTACAGGAAAGAATTAATAACATTACTGGACCGACATTTTGAAAATCAAGGACGATTTGTGAAGTCTGTAGCAGATTCTTCTTTGGAGTTATGGGTGGATGGTTATGAAAAAGGAATTCCTGCTCGAAAAACTTCTATTTATGTGAAAGGAGCCTTAGTTTCATTGATGCTCGATGCTAAAATCCAAAAAGAAACAAACAAAGAAAAAAGCCTTGATGATGTTATGCTGGAGTTATATACATCTTTTGGGAAAACGAATAAAGGGTATACATCAAAAGACTTTCAGGCTATTGTAGAGAGTATTTTAGGATATAAGATGGATGATTTCTTTAAAAATTATATTTATGGTATTGTTGATTTAGAAGAACCATTAAAAGAGGCATTAGAATACTTTGGTTGGGATATCCAAAAAAGTAATGCAAAGAGTCGTTGGATGTCTGATTTTGGACTTAAATTAAATGCAACTGGAGAAGTAATAGATAAAGCATACAACGCATCTTTTTCAATAGAAGTAGGGGATAAAATTCGAGCAATTAATGGTCAGAAAATTGAATCTTTTGAGAAGGTAATTTTAGGATTGGACAAATTTGAATTATTAGTAGAAAGAGAGGGAGAATTTTTATTAAAACAGTTATCATCAAAGAAAAACATGTATTATTCTAAGTTAAGTATAACTTAAATCTATTATATTTAGTAAATATTTATTAAGCTTGAGAAAACATAAATGTAGATAGACTTCTTTGTACTAGAAATTTAGACTTCTGCAGCTTTTTTAAATTAAAATATACACTCAATTTCATATCTCTTTGACATGAGAAATTTACTCTTAATTTTTTTATTATTTACTACTACTTCTGCTATAGCTCAAGAAAAAAATCCCGTTGAACTTTTCTTTAAAAATGCTGAAAAGTTTAGAATATCTAAGGACTACTATAGAGCTATTGTTGAATATGAGCAAGCAATTGCTTTATCTGACAGCGTTGCGAAAGTACATTATTGGAAAGGTGTCTGTAATCTTATGATTAAGGATACCACAAAAGCCTTACAAGATTGGCAGAAAGTAATCTCTATTGATGAAAATTATTTACCAGCTTACTCTGCACAATCAAAAGTTTTTGAGAATCAGAGTGACTTTGTAAAATACAAAAAGAACATTGATCACTGGTTAAAAGTTGAGCGTGATCCAATTAAAAAGATTAATCTTTGTGTAGAAACAGCAAATTATTTCTTTTATAAAGATCAATTCTCTGATGCAAGGATATATACTACCAATGCATTACAAATTTCACCTGAGCATTTAGAAACTTTGTATTTAGATGCACAGATTACAAATAATATTGGTAAATATCACGAAACAATAAAAACTACGGATAAGATATTATCTCAGTTTTCACCAAATGCACCAATTAATCAAACAGCAAAATATTATTATGAAAAAGGGATGGCTTATTACTTCTTAGAAGATTATACAAGTGCAATGCCTATTCTTAATAAAGCTGATGTTGGACCTTATAAGCAGTTTATTACGAAGTTAAAGCCAGATTACTTCTTTGCTGTAGCTTCTGCTTATGAAGATATATATGATTTTACAAGAGCAAAAGAAATGCTTGAAAAAGCAATGAAGGTGGATCCTAGTTATATCAAAGCAAATATTTTACTTGCTGATATCATTGTAAAAGAAGAACATCATCATAAAGGGATTCATTTATTTGAATTAGGATTAAAAGATTACAAAGGATATGATAAACTTTATTTAAAAGCTTATGATAAATTTATTGATATCTTAATCTCTTCTAAAAAATATGATAAAGCATTATTGTATGCTGAAGAGTGTTTGTCAAACTTTCAAGGAGCAAGAAATATTTTATTTTATAAATTGGTTGCTTTACATAAATTAGGAAAGAAAACAGAAGCGATAAATACAGGTTTAGATCTTTTAAGTAACTCAAATATTACACCTCAAGAGTATGTGAAAACAAGCTTATTAATGGGTTATGTATACGGAACTAAAGAGTTGCCAAAAGCTATTCAATCATTCCAAGATGCGCGTAAAGGACCTTACTATCCAGTTGCTACGCATTCAATTGAATATTATAATCACTTGGTATCTACTGATAAAGCATTGTAGACACAAAGTATTTAAAATAAAAAAGCTAGAATTCAAAGTGAGAATTCTAGCTTTTTTTTATGATTAATAATGGAATCTATCTTTCCGCTAACGTTTCATATTTCTTTTTGAAATCTTCATAAGTAAGTTCAATACCCTCACGGATGCCAACTTTAGAAGTCCAACCTGCTTCTTTTAATCTAGAAACATCCATCAATTTACGAGGAGTACCATCAGGTTTCGTAGAATCCCACGTTAATTCACCTTCGTAACCCACAATGTCTTTGATTGTTTCAGCAAGTTCTTTGATCGTAAGATCAACTCCAGTTCCTACGTTTACAAAACCTTTCTCATCGTAGTTTTCCATTAAATAATAACAAGCTTCTGCAAGATCATCAACAAACATAAACTCTCTTAAAGGCGTACCTGATCCCCAAATTTCAACGTTAGGAGCATTATTCTCCTTTGCTTCGTGGAATCTTCTTAATAATGCAGGTAAAACATGAGAATTTTTTGGATGGTAATTATCGTTATACCCATAAAGGTTAGTAGGCATAGCCGAAATAAAGTTACATCCATATTGGTCTCTGTATGCTTCACACATTTTGATACCAGATATCTTAGCAATAGCGTAAGGTTCATTTGTTTCCTCAAGAGTACCAGTCAAAAGATATTCTTCCTTCAATGGCTGTGGAGCCATTTTAGGGTAGATACATGAAGAACCTAAGAACATTAATTTTTTTACATCATTTAGATAACTTTGATGAATTACATTATTTTGTATCATCAAGTTTTCATATAAAAACTGTCCTCTATAAATATTATTAGCTAAGATACCACCAACTTTAGCGGCAGCTAAAAATACATATTCTGGCTTTTCTGTTTCAAAGAACTCTTTAACCTTTTCTTGATTGGTCAAATCTAATTCAGAAGAAGACCTAGTAACGATATTTGTATATCCTTCTCTTTGTAGTTTTCTTACTATAGAAGAACCTACCATACCATTATGTCCTGCAACGTAAATTTTTGCTCCTTTCTCCATTACTATTTATTCTATCCTTTTGGGAATTTATGTTGTGTTATTTTAATTTTCTTAAAGTGATTCTTGCAAGTAATATCAGATTACTCGAATTGGTTTAAGATATCATGACCGCCTTCTTTTAAGTATTTCTCTCTCTTGAATAACTTAACATCAGATTGCATCATGTCTTCTACTAAACCTGCTAAATCATACTCAGGCTCCCAATTTAGTTTTTCCTTACATTTAGAAGGATCACCAATTAATAGGTCTACCTCAGTTGGTCTAAAGTATTGTGGATCGACTTTTAATACAGTTTTTCCAATCTCTACTTTGAACTCTGGATTGTTACAAGCCTTAATTTTAGCAGTTTCGTTAACACCTTCACCGCTAAATTCTAATTCGATACCTACTTGATCAAATGCCATTTTTACGAAATCTCTAATCGTAGTTGTGACACCTGTCGCAATTACAAAGTCTTCAGGTTCATCTTGCTGTAAGATTAACCACATAGCTTTTACGTAATCTTTAGCGTGACCCCAGTCACGTTTTGAATTCAGATTACCTAGGAATAAAGTGTCTTGTAATCCTAAAGCAATTTTGGAAACTGCTCTTGTAATCTTTCTTGTTACGAAAGTTTCACCTCTAATTGGTGATTCGTGGTTGAATAGAATACCATTACAAGCATACATATTATAAGCCTCTCTGTAGTTCACTGTAATCCAATATCCATATAATTTGGCTACTGCATAAGGAGAACGTGGGTAGAAAGGTGTAGTTTCTTTTTGTGGAACTTCTTGAACTAATCCGTAAAGTTCTGAAGTTGAAGCCTGATAAATTTTCGTTTTCTCAGTTAATCCTAATAAACGAACGGCCTCTAAAATTCTTAGTGTACCTAATGCATCTACATTACCTACGTACTCAGGAGTATCAAAACTCACACGTACGTGAGACATGGCACCTAAATTATATATCTCATCTGGCTGTACTTCTTGAATGATCCTAGTAAGGTTCATAGAATCCGTTAAATCACCAAAATGTAATTTTAGTTTTACACCATCTTCGTGGGGATCTTGGTAAAGGTGATCAATTCTATCAGTATTAAACAAAGATGATCTTCTTTTAATACCGTGTACTTCATAACCTTTTTTCAATAAGAGTTCAGTTAAGTATGCACCGTCTTGTCCGGTAATACCAGTAATTAGGGCTTTTTTCATTTTTCGAGTTTTAAGCTTCTTTTTTTACTATTTCTAAATCTAAAATACCTTCTCTTTTACGCTTGTCAATAGATTCGTAAATTGAATTCTTACTGACAAATTCAGGAACAATGTCCTTCATTTTTTGTACTAAGAGATAGTTATTAACATTGATGAATGAGAAGAGTTCAACAAATTCATTTTTAACGTGATTGAAATCATAATCTCTAACTTTTCCAATTAGAATTTTTGGATGATGTGTTGGGATTGTGTTCTCTTCACTATTTAATAATTCTTCATATAATTTTTCACCTGGTCTTAGTCCGACAACTTTTATTTCGATGTCTTTATTTACTTCTAACCCAGATAATTTAATCATATTTTTTGCAAGATCAATGATTTTAACCGGTTTACCCATGTCAAATACATAAATTTCCCCACCATTTCCCATACTTCCTGCTTCCATTACTAATTGACAAGCCTCTGGAATGGTCATGAAATATCTTGTGATCTTGTCAGATGTTACTGTTAATGGACCTCCTTTTTCAATTTGTTCTCTGAAAAGAGGAATCACTGACCCATTTGAACCAAGTACATTACCAAATCTTGTTGTAATAAACTTAGTATTGCAATGATGTTGTTTTGTTAAACTTTGAACATAAATTTCAGCTAATCTTTTACTAGCCCCCATTACGTTCGTTGGATTAACAGCTTTGTCTGTAGATACCATTACGAATTTTTCCGCATCGTATTTTACAGCCATATCTGCCATATTTTTAGAACCTTGAACATTTACATTTACTGCTTCAGATGGATTTCTTTCCATCATTGGTACGTGTTTATACGCAGCAGCATGATAGATAATGTCTGGTTGATGTAATCTAAATACTTCTTCTACACGATCTCTTTGACTAATATCTCCAATTACTACTTCAAGTTTAATTGGTTTCTCTTTTGTCAATTCCACTAGTTTTCTTTCAATATCATATAAACCAGTTTCAGATTGATCGAGTAAAATTAATTTTTCAGCATTATAATAAGTTACTTGCTTTGCAATTTCACTTCCTATTGAACCTGCAGCACCTGACACTAAAATTGTTTTAAAGTCAATTTCTGAGTGTAGGTTATCCTTTTCTAATTCAATTGCTTTTCTATCAAGAAGATCTTCAATTCTAACATTCTTGATTTGCTTAAGGCTTAATTCTCCATTAATCCAAGAAACAACCGAAGGAGATTGTTTTACTTGAAGGTTAACCTCTAAACATTGATCTACAATTGCTCTTTTTTGAGTTAACGTAATAGAATCAATAGCGATTACTACTTCTTCAATATTATTCTTTTGGATAAACCTGTCATTTAATACGTCTGGGTTAGACATGATAGGTACACCGCCTAATAATTTTCCTCTTTTTACAGAGTCATCATCAATAAAAGCAATAATATTAGTATTAGATGAAGTGTCACCTTCTAGTATATTTTTAGTAATCTGACCAAGAGTACCAGCTCCGTAGATTACAACGTTTCTTTTAGGTTTACCAGAATTTAAAAGTCTTTCGTGTGCTTGTCTAAAGATCACTCTTGAAGTAACAAGTAAGAATAAACTAATAAAATAATGAATAGATAATATTGAGAAAATTGACCCTGCATCTTCAAACATTGTTTCTTTATTCATCATTCCTAAGATGACAAAGAATATAAGAGAAACAAAGGCTATAGTACCTGCATAAAATAGCTTGACTAAATCTTTAAAAGAGGTATATCGTATCGATGCTGAATAGGAATTCAACACGAAAAAACTAATGTTGTAAACGAATATACTTATTATAAATTGGACAATATGTCCAGACATCCATTCGATTGATGATTCAAAATTAAGATTATACATCAACAGAACAGAGATACCAAAAGAAAAGGATATTGTAATACTATCTACAATCAAAACGTACCAACTAGGCAACATTTTCTTACCATAGAGATTGTGTAAAATATTTACACCGCTCTTAACTCTTTTGTTTTTCGGATTATTTGAAAAGTGATAATGGTTCATTTAGGTAATTTTAAGTTAAATAGTTGTACGCGGGTTGTGTGTACAATGTTGATAATTAAATAAATTTATTAACACATTAATAATCAGATGATAAAAGTAGTTTCTGTGAATTTTTAGTAATTAGATGATAAATAGAATTTTGATTTCTTAATGATTATTCAAAACGTTATATTATTTCCAATAAAGTAAATCATTGTCTTTTTTTTTTGCATAAAAAGAATATGTATTACTCAATTTTACGACATTTCTTATGCTTATAACACTATGTTACCATAATTGGTTTAGTGAAGTAGTGATTCTTTCACAATCATTAGGAGAAAGGTTGGATCCAGAGGGTAAACAAAGTCCTATTTCAAATAAATGTTCTGATGTTCCATCCATATATTTAGGATAGGATTCAAAAATAGGTTGCATATGCATAGGTTTCCACAATGGTCTACTTTCGATATTTCCTTTTTCTAATTCTAATCTGATTTTTTCTCTATCTAAACCGCCTTTTACTGTTTGAGGATCAATAGTTATACAAGTCAGCCAATAATTTGAGAAAGTATCCTTAGGTTCTGAGAGGATTTGAACACCTTCTTTTTCTGAAAAATAGTTTTCATAAAAGGTATGCATATCTCTTCTCTTTTGAATATGTTTATCTAGCACAATCATCTGACCTCTACCAATTCCAGCACAAATGTTACTCATTCTGTAGTTGTACCCAATTTGTGAATGTTGGTAATGTGGGGCATTATCTCTAGCTTGAGTAGCTAAAAAACGGGCTTTTACAATTAGTCCTTCATCATCAGAAACTAATGCACCACCTCCAGAAGTTGTGATTATTTTATTTCCGTTAAATGAAAATACGCCAAGTTTTCCAAAAGTTCCCAATGCTTTTCCGTGGTATGTAGAACCTAATGCCTCTGCTGCATCTTCTACTACTGGAATATCATATTTAGTACTTATTGCCATTATTTCATCCATTTTGGCAGCAATACCATATAAATGGACTAAAATAATTGCTTTAGGTTTCTTTCCTTTTTTTATTCTATCCTCTATTGCTTCTTCCAATAAAGTTGGAGACATATTCCATGTTTCATTTTCAGAATCAATAAAAATAGGTGTTGCTCCTTGATAAACAATTGGATTTGCAGAAGCAGAAAATGTAAATGAAGAGCAGATAACTTCATCTCCTTGTTTCACTCCTAATAAAATTAAGGCTAAGTGAATGGCAGAAGTACCTGAACTTAAAGCTGCACAATGTTGTGCTCCGGTATATTTACAAATGTCCGTTTCGAAATTATTGACATTGGGACCTAGAGGTGCAATCCAATTTGTATCAAAAGCTTCATTGACAAAACGTTGTTCATCACCTCCCATATGTGGGGAGGATAACCAAATTTTTTCACTCATTATTTACAGCAATAGGTCTTTTTCATTCATTATTTTTGGTTCACCATCAACATCTCTTAAGAAGATTGTTCCAGGTGTAAATTCATACATCTTGTATGTTTTATCAAAATCGGGGTCATCGGATAATAAACTGATAATATTACTAGTAAAGTTACCGCCAGATACCGCAAAGATGTAATTGAAGGCAATCATTCTCACATTAATTTCAGTGATGTAAGGATTTCCATTTTCATCTTCTTTATAATCAGCAGTAAATAACCCGTGTTTTTTTGTATTTGTTTTCTCAAACAAAATTTCCATCGCTTCAATGGATTTTTGTACTAATTTTGGTTCATTCAGAAGACGCCCATATGAGGTATTTCCTGTAATGCCAGAAGGAGCAACTTTTGCCATGATATAATTAATTCTTTCTCCAGATGCGGCACGAATTAATTCTCCATTATAATACAGTAATTTACAAGCTAAATTTCTTCCTGGTAAGAATTGACTTCCGATAAATTCGTCCACTTTAGGATTAATAGAAATCCATGTTTTCAAACTATCTCTATCAGCTACTTTTAGAGAGCCTAATCCTGATGAACCGGAAGTTGCTCTAATCCAGAAAGGATATCCTAATTTATTTTCAATTTCTTCTATATTGTAATCTCTAGGATTGATATTAATAGAATTAGGAACTAAATCATGACCTTCTAAATATTCTGTCATGATTGATTTATCTACTAATACTTCACATAATTTATGATCAGGTAGCAATACTTTACAAGGCATTGGTTTACCTTCAGCAGCTCTCTTTGTCCATTCTAATACCTCTAATTCAGGTTGTACAATAGCAATATCAATATTATGTTCTTTTACAATTTTCTCGATTGTAGGCCAATATTCTGGTGAGTCACAACGAGGTATAATATATGTTTTATCGTATAAATCTTTTTCATAAAGACCATACGCATAAGGATTAATATCTGTACCAAAAAGGTGTGCATCTTTAAATTTGCTTTCTCTTAAGATTGAACGAGCAATACTTCTAGGTGTAGGCCCACCGACACCATTAATTAAGATATTCATATATTCATTAAGTTAATAACCTTCTTTCTTTTTCCAGAAGAGAGTAATGGGATTTCATTTACATATTCACATTCAAAGATGGCGTCTTGCCCAAGGTGTTCTTTGAATTCTTTGATTAATTCTTCTTCTCTTTTGAATTTATCTTTACAAGAAATCTTAAATCGATAATTCATCTCATCGACTTGAATCAATTGATATTGATCGATTTCTGTGTATTTAAACATGTTTTTATATACAATGTAAGAAGAGATAATTTCACCTTTTGTATTATAGATGGTATCAAGTTTTCTACCTAGTACTTTTAATAGATGAGTAGAAATATTTCCTTTTTTTCGAACAATACCTAGGTCACCTGTATCATAGCGAATGAAAGGCATTTTTTTGTTAAAAAGGTCTGTAAGTACAATTCTACCTACTTCTCCTTCTTCTGCTGGTTCATTACTATTCATCTTTAAAATCTCTATTCTATAACTAGCAATATTGATTTTAAATTCTTTATTATTTTCTAATGTCTCTTGAGCAATAATACCTTGTTCAATGTTAGAGTACCTTGCACATGGAGTACAATTGAAATATTTCTTTAATCTTTCTTTGGTAGCATCTTCCAACGTTTCAGACATTGAAATGATAGAGTTGAAATCATAAGAAGTATTACCTTCTTTGGTATCTAAATGCTTACAAATTTTCTCTAATGCCGATGCGTACCCTAAAATATTTTCACCTTTTTTCGAGTCTGATAAAAACTTCTCAACTTCCTTGTCATTAAAGTTCATGACATCTATACAGCGAATGTTTTGAGCTGTTTTTTGTAACCAACTTTTATGATTTGCAGCACTCCAAATTTTAAGATAGGCTAACCTAGTACCAATTTCAAAACCAGCCTTTTTTGCAAAGTACATCGTATCGGCACTATTTCTATGTTGTTTATTGATATCCTGATAAACCTTGAAAGGAGTACCTGTTGAGCCACTAGTGACCAAGCTTGTAAATTCTTGAATATCTGGATTAAGGTGATCCTCAAGTTTTTCCTTAATCAAAGCTTTATTTAACACAGGAAAATCACTTAATTGTGTTCCTTTTATTTTTTTATAAAATGGGATATTTTCCTTGCAATAAGATAATAGCTCATTTAATTTCTTTTGTTGATAGGCTTCAACTTCACGGAAATTAGAAGATTCATTTAATGATTTAACCTCTTCAAGATGCTTGAGAATATCTTTTTTCGTTAAATCAAATAAGGCTTTTCGGATATTCATTTTGAAAATGGGTCAATAGGGTTAAACTAATTCCAACGGCTTATCTAAGAAATATTTTTCGCCACGAATAATTACAGAAACAGTTCTTTTTAATATTCTGACATCATTATCAAAACTTAATTTGCTGATGTATTCTAAATCTTTTTCAATTCTTTCATCCCAAGTCAAATGAATACCTCCACTTACTTGAGTTAAACCTGTCAAGCCAGGAGTGACATCATATCTACCTTTTTGGCGATCTGTTAAACGATCCAATTGAGAAGCCACACTTGGACGAGGGCCAATCAAAGTTAAATCACCAGTAAAAACGCCCCATAACTGTGGTAATTCATCAATTTTGAACCTTCTAATAAAATAACCAACAGTAGTTACACCTTCTGCTTTACCAATGATAGGTTTGTTTCCAACAGTACGTTTTTCATTGGTCATTGACCTAAACTTATAAACTGTAATCCTGCTCAAACCTTTCCCAACTCTTTCTTGTGAAAAGAAAACTGGGCCAGGAGAATCCAACTTAATGGCAGCAGCAACAAGGAGAATAAATGGAGAAATAACGAGCATTAAGACTGATGAAACAGCTAAATCAATCAATCTTTTAAAAACATGTTTATACATATAATTCTTTACATAAGTTTCTTAAACTGATAAACTCTACATCTGGGTGTTTTTGGGTAATTTTCTGAAGTAGAGTTTTTAAAGCACCTAATCCTTCTTTACGGTTTTTAGGATCAAGGAATCCACAGAAATTGACTCTATGTGAACTGATTAATGCAGGTTTCTTTAATCTGAAAGCCATATCAATCTGTTTCATGGTATAATTAATCCAATCGAATCCTCTGTTATCCGTCGGTTCAAAAACAACATTTCTAACAGAATAGGTCATTCCAAGTGGATTTTTTTTGCCAGAATAATTGAGAATTTTTTTGTATTTACCATTCCCTTGATGTTCTGTTTTGACCCAAGGTGTTTCGATAAATTGAATTCCATTTTCATTTAGATATTTATGGATCTGTGAATGTTCCCTTCCTCCAGGAGAGTTGAAAACAATACTTTTGTATCCATATACTTTTTCAAAATCTTGTAGCCCTTGTTTAATGATGCCTTCAAAATTTTTATTTTCATTGATATCTTCAAATTCAAAAGAGGCCGTGTAACTAATGTTAGGGAAGCCAGATTTACTAATACAGCTGTAGGATTTGTTTTTTAAAGCTGTAATAACTTCACGATCTCTTTTTTGAAGTTTAGAAGTAAGTGAATGTAGATTTAAATGTTCTCTACCATGAAATTCAGGCATGAAGATACCATCATTAATGCCTTGTTTCATGACTTTATAAACATCCTTATATTCTTTAGGGAAATCGTTTTCCACTTTGTTATATGAAGTAATTAAATCCTCATAAATATATTTTTCGAAGTTATGTTTTTCCATTTCTTCAAAATTTATATTTCCAGTCATACTCAATGGAGAGAAGACCGCAGGGTTATTATTTTTATCTTTTACAGAACGTAAAGTATCATACAACATTTCAAGATCTTCAGCACTTTCGATATGATCTAATTTGTCAAATCTTGATCGAGGTTTTACCCCTTGTTTGATCATATTTTCTAAGGCTTCATTAGAGTGTGTACGTCTATTGCCATAATCATCAATGGCAATTACGACATACTTTCTAGAGGTATGTTTACCTTGTAGGTTCTTTATGAAATCAATGAGAGTTTGTTTCACTTTACTTTAAATATTTTTCGATAAATAGATCTGCATTCTTTCTCTTGAAATCACCAGATGCTTTTACAGAATTTTCTTTGAGTTCTTCTTGCATAGCTTCATCCTGAGAAAGTTGAATTAAGAAGTCACATGCTTCTTGTAGTTGAGATTTTGTAAAACATTTCCCATGATGATACTTATCCGTATACACTTTTAATTGACTATCATTTGAAGCAATATAAAGTGATGGAATGCCATAACTCATCAGGTTATATGATTTACTGGGAACACTACCTTTACTTGTTGTTTCATCTAAGATAACGGCTCCTATATCTGCTGCAGAGAGAGAGTAGGGGAACATATCATCTGATTGAAAAGGTAGAAATTGACAATTGGGTAATTTCTTTTCGTTTACTAAATTTTCTAGATAAGGTTTTCTTGGTCCACGACCTATAATTTGAATTAGGATTTTATCATTATCTTTTAAAAGCTCAGCAATTTCTACTAATGCCTCTACATTATGTGTTAAGCCTATATTTCCAGAATATTGTACTATAAACTTTTCTTCAAGGTTGTGTTTTTTGATAAATAAGTTCTCCTCTTTAGAAATCTTTTCATTTTCCTGGAAAATAGACCAAATGGGTTGAATAATAATCTTGTCTTTATCAGACACATATTCATAAATCAATTCAGCCATTTTTTCACTAATGGTGAATATTTTGTAGGCTTTCTTGAAAGACATTCTATTTAATTGACTCCAAATTCGGTAGACAATATGACTTTCTTTCATTCCAGTGATTTTGAAAACATCAGGGTAAACATCCCAAATCACCATACTGAATTTATTTGGTAGAACTAAATTTAATAAATAGGCCATAGGAGGGACGGATACAAAAAAAACTTCATGATTTCTGTATTTTGTCATGCAAAGCCACCACATTTTAAGCATGGCCAATAAGAAGGACTGTGCTTTTTTGGAAGCAGGTCTTTCTACCCACTTATTAATTTTATGAACTTTAATATCTTTTCTAAGCTCTTCACCTTGTGTATGAATTCCACCAGTGACAAGTACTACTTCAGAACATTGTTCTTTAAATGCATTGGCAAAACCAATGGTTAAGTAGTTTACCGCTTGATTTAATATGACTATTTTCTTTTCCTGCATCTAACTTTTATTAATTAAACTAAGGCATATCTTAATGTATTCTTTGGCTCTCTGTTCTGGAGTCAAGAAATTGTGTAATTGCTTTTTCCCTTCTTCAATCAACTTTTCTTGTAGACCTTTATCGTCCTTCAGATCATTGATTTTTTGAAAAGCATCCTTTGCGTCAACAGGAGAATAATACAACGCTGCATCACCACAAACATCTGTTGCGAAGGATAAAGTCGTAGTAATAATTGGAACTCCCATGATCATTGCTTCAGGGTAATTTGCTGAAAAGCATTCTAACAAAGAAGGTTGAAATATGGCATCAACTTCTGTATATAAATGTGGAGCATCCTGTATAGGTATAGGACCTAAATTATGGATAATCTTTTTCGCATCATCAGTAAATATCCTGTCATATACCTGAGGGTCTATGGTCAAGATAAATTGTAAATCGGTTGAATTGACATCAATCAGCTGAGCAATTTGATTGATGATTTCAAAATTCTTATGCGTGTAATAACTTGAAAGAATCAATAGTCTGAATTTAGAACTGTCTTCTAAAATCTTTTTATCACTTGGTTCATAGTTTCTGAAATAGCTGTTACACGTATTTGAAACATAAAAAGCTTTGTTTTTGTTCAATAACTTCCCCGCGCGTACTCTAACATCATTGGTTTGTCCAACTATTGCATCTGCATCTCTCTTATAAAATTTAATGATCATCTTTCCTTTGAGCTTCCATCGAAGACGAACTTTTAGGGAAAGACTGTCAAAGAAAGGAGAGTCTGTATATATGTAATGCGGAAGATTGTATCCAATAAGATGTGGGGCTTTGAAATTACAATATGATGGACCAGAAGTAGTAAATACTACATCAGGACCAAATTGCTCTTCAATCAACTTTAAATTTTTATCATCGTAGAATGGAGATTTTACTTTCTCGGCTGGACGGTAAGTCATTGTAGAAAAAGTGAAATTTTCCGGAAAAGTTTCCTGATTGATTTGTTGAGCAATTTTATCTCCTAAAATCACATGATAAGTGTGTTCCGTAATGTTCTTACATTCCTCAATAAATGATTTTGCAACTTGAACACCACCACCCTTAAATGTCGTAGAAGTATTGATTAATATTTTCAAGGCTTATTTATACGATTTATTTTGAAGATCTTTTAAATGATTGTCTTTACAGTAATTGTAAAACAACATATCATCAGCAACTTTTTTCTTCACTAAATTGAAGATGTATTTATTCTTAAAGTAACTGGTGAAATCTTTGTGTTTCGACTTATTTTTATGTTGTAATGCTTTTTCTGAAGGGTCTATTCCTATATGTAATATATCATTACAGATATCTAATAAATCTTGGTTTAATGCCTCAAATATTCCTATATAATTCACTATTATTCTATCACCATCACAAAGGTGATAACGATTAGAACGATAAGGATATATTAATACCCATAAATCAATTGGTAATAATCTTGCAAATAATATTTTGAATCGTGTCGGCCATTGATTCGTATTGGTTCTCGTGATAGGATCACCATTTTTATAAAAGAAATATGCCGATACTAATTTTGATAATGGGTTTCTGACGATTGAAAAGGTCTTAATTTTTTCAAAATTTTCCTTTCCAAGTTCATCATAAACTACCTTAGCAATCGTATGATCTTTAAAATAATGTTCTTTACCGTCTATATTTATTATTCTTCGATTGGAGGTCTCGTCATTATCTAACAAGAAATCCTCAGTACTCACTGTTGCCGTTTTGGGGTTACAGAAGTAGAGATAATTTTTAGTTTTAGAATAGATCATTCTTCAGGAACTTTTTAAATTTATCTACAATGATATTTTTTGAGAAATCTTTAATAATGGCATCACCATGTGCTGAAAAAGTAGGATAGAGCTTATCATAATTATTCACTAGGTGAAGTAATTTTTTCTGGTACTCATCGTGATCTTTTTCGGTGATTAAGAATCCATTCTTATTGTCTTTGATTAAATCTGATGGACCTGCCACACAATCATAAGAAATAGGAATACATTGGTAAGAAATGGCTTCTCCAAGAACATTGGGAAAACCTTCAGAAGTAGAAGTAAAAGCAAATATTTTCGCCTTTTTATAGAAATCTTCCACATTCTTTACTTTACCTAAAAATTGTATGTTCTTTTTATTTTTAGCAGTTTGAGCTACTTTTTTACACTTTTCAAAATTAGGTCCGTCACCAAGAAAAATAAGCTTCCAATCTTTGAGGTCTAATGCATCAAAATAGCGAATCATTTCATCTTGATGTTTTGAAGGTATAAATCGACCTACATTCAAAATGATATTTTCCTTCTTATAAGTTTGGCTTCCTTCATTTTGATGAATAGGATTGCCAATTATCTGTATATTTTCATGTTGGGTAGTTCTAGCCATAAATTCTTTGGCTTT
Organism: Flammeovirga sp. AWQ4_249; assembly: GCF_056161045.1. Classification (NCBI taxonomy): domain Bacteria; kingdom Pseudomonadati; phylum Bacteroidota; class Cytophagia; order Cytophagales; family Flammeovirgaceae; genus Flammeovirga; species Flammeovirga sp. AWQ4_249. The sequence goes on along the minus strand of NZ_JBSWYJ010000016.1, from coordinate 108,957 downwards.
TTCAGTTTGGGCGATAATTCCTTCAGCCCATCTATAAACCCTTGGATTTAAAAAATCTAATAATTTTCCATAGCTAATTCCAGGGCGACTTCTATCCGAAACAAACACTTTTTTATTGAGACCCAACGATGCCAAAATAACAAAACTGTTATATTTCCCACTAAATGAAAGTAGTGTATCCGAGTTCGTCATTTTGATCTTTTTTCTTAACCATAAGATAGACCAAAACATGTAAAGGCCTTTCCCCATTTGACTTACTTTTACTTTTGGTTCAATGATCTTTACTTTATCAGAGATTTTATAAAAGTGAGCTTTTTTGGTTAAGATGATCAATGTGGTTTCAATCCCTTCCTCTGCATAGGAATTCGCAAGGATACTGATGACTCTTTCAGCACCTCCATTGCTTAAGGAAGGAGTAACTAATGTGATTGATTTCATGTATTAAGGTTTAACACCAAAAGTAAAATATTTTGTCAACGAGCTTTGCTATCACTTTGTCCGTTGTAGAAAGCATCTTCATGGTTTCAGGCACCTTCTTATTGATCTTAATATCTTTCTTTAATCTATTTCTGTTCCCTGCAATCATGTGTTTAGCAGAGTAGGTGTAATTTTCACTAGGTTTCTTAAAATCTTCATCAATAAATGACAAAGTAGTCAAGTCTTGGATATAAGAAGTAAAACTAACTTTATTGACTTTGAATTTTATACGAAGAAGCGTAATCAATAAATTATTCAAAATCCAATCAATGAATACTCGAAACTTTCTTCTTGGAATCTTATCTTCTTCAATGCCCGCCTTTACATTTTTTTGGTGTGAACGCTGACTAGAATTTAAAACTCCTGTAAAATTTCTTGTTAAATGAATGACCTGTATATCAGCAATTTTATATAAAATAAGCACCCTTAAAGGAGATTTTGAAGAGTCGATAATGGTTGACTTTCCAGAGTTTTTATGGATTATTTTTAATAAGCAATTTAAAGACTGACGATATAATTTGATACCATTAGTGTTGAGTAAAATGGAAACTAAGGTATAGATACATTTCTTATTGGGTTCATATTTAGTTCTGAGTAATTGAAATGATGGATAATCAATGGGTGATTCTTCCAGCCATTCTTTCCATACTTTGCTCCAGAACTTACATTCACAATTCAGCCGACCACAGCTACAATATTCTTGACGAATTGTATCTCTAGCAATGAATGTAAGTTCTCCTGTACTGAAAAACTTTTCGTTTTTACCTATTATTATATCAAGCAAAGTAGAACCGGAATGACCGTTCGCTGCGATATATAATACTTTATTCATTTTTGGGATAGAATAACTGTGCGTAGTCTTGGGCGCTGATAAATTCAAGGTCTTTATGTTGTTTTAATAAAACATTGAGTAGAAACTTGAATTCTTTTAAATTTTCTTTTCTATTGTTTTCATCCAATGAGCCAATGAAATTAAGACGGTGAGTACCAATGACTAAAGGTTTACCGAGCTTAAGAATCACTTTTGCTCTATCCAAGACATCTTTCGCATTATAAAGTTTGCTAATGGATGGCTCAAAAAAAGCATTTCTCATTTGATAACTTGTATCGTTTCTTCTTTTTTTATAAATCACTTTTGGTGTATGTGGCACCTTTTGACTCATAATTCCTTGAAATTGTTTTACTTTATTTGATCTGCAAAACTCTTCCACTCTTTCACTCCATGTATAGGAGGGAGGAATTACACTATTTGAATAAAAACCGAATTTATCTTTAAAAATTTGAAGACCTTTTCGGATACTTTCTAATATATATTTTTCATCCTTTTCTGAGTGATATTCCCACGCAGCTTGAAAATTATTTTTGGAATATGCAGAAGAACGATCAAGTTTAATACTGAATGTTTTATTTTGAAAAGCATCTCTTACAATGGGATTATCATTTTGAAGTTCTTCCATCCAAAATGGAACATTCACATGTTCTAATCCATGAAACTGAGGAGCAAAAATATTTTCTTTTAGTCCTTCTTTCCAAATTTGAAAAGCATCATTTATACCATAAGACTTAAAAGTGTCTTCAACGTCTTCTGTATAGTAACTTTCAAAATTTGAAGCTTCAATTTTTTCAAAATCAGGGTTACCTAAAATACAATTGGGTGTAAATATCGCGTGATTACCATTCTTATCTTTTACACTTCTCAATACATCGTAAAGTGCATGAAGGTCATCACTGTTTTCTAGGTTGTCAAATCGATCATATTCGGAGAAAATCTTTTCAGAATACTTTGAAACCATAGTTTTACGCACTTCATTTGAAGGCATTCGTATGCTTCCCCAATCATCTGAATGTATAATCACATACTTTTTCTTCAACCGAATACCCGGTAAGTTTGCAATTATATTTTTAAGATATTTCATCCACTAAAAAGGCTTTAAATTTCTCAACGTAGTTTTTATAGTACAATTTCTCTTGTGCTGTCTTTTTTCCGTTTTTGCCAATTTTTTCTCTTAATTCATCATCTAAGATTAACTTCATTATACTTTGATGCATTTGCTCGATATCATCACTAGGAACAACAAGAGCATTCTCTCCATCCTGTAAGAAATTATTTAATTCAATATTTTGACAAGCAGCTACAATTGGGCTTCCAGAAAGAAGATAATCACCTACTTTTGTTGGGAAATTATACTTGTTCTGCATTGAATTGGGTTTATTGATGACAAACATTTTAGACTTTACCAAATAATTTTCCATCTCATTTTTTTCAAGATACCCAGTAACAACCAAATGATCTTCACATTCATATTTGGCCATTACTTTTTCAATGGCTTTCCAAATTTCTGGGAAAGTCTTCTTATTTGTAATAATCAGATTTAGCTGATAATTATGTTTTTCTCGAAGTTCTTTGATCGACATAAAAATGGCTTCAAACATCTTGACAATACCATCTTTCTGAATAGACATTGACCCAGAATGAAAGATATAATTACCGAGATCTTCAGTTTCAATTTCTTCTAATTCCAATCGATCAACTAGTATAGGAACCTTGAGAATTTCTCCTTTTTTATTATGTTTTCTGTAATACTCCGCGAGGTTCTCAGAGATACATACTGCCTTATCAATTCTAGGAATAGCATGATTATTCATTAAATTTTTCAACATTTTATTGATAAACTTAATCCTTGTAATCTTACTTCCTCCTGTTTCGTATGGCAATTCATTCAGTTCTATACAAATCTTCTTCCCAAACATTTTCAATATTGGAATAAGAAATAATAGAGCGATGACATCTATCTTATAGATAAATAAAGTTTTGAAGTAGCTCATTTTTTTGAGAATCATAAAGGCAAGTACATAGTCTTTTACCTGCTCCCAAAATATTTTGAAATACTTATTATTTATCTCTTTATTTAATATGATTTCATAATCTATCTCATCATTCTTTTGCTTGTAAAATAAAGATTTTCCTTTTTTGACAATCATATTATCAGGAGAAAGAAACTTTACTTTTGTGCTAGGAGTGATGGCCTTGTTATAGCAGAGAAGTCTATATGCACTAGCCATTCCATCAGGGAATTGACCATTAGTCACAACTAAAATATTTTTCTTCATATAGATTTAATTACTTTACATGGGTTACCTGCTGCGATTACATTGGCAGGGATATCTTTTGTTACTACACTACCGGCACCAATCACACTATTTTCGCCAATAGTTACACCTTTCATTACCGTTACATTGACACCTAACCAAACATTTTTCTTAAGGTGAATAGGTCTTGGAGGTGAGGTTCTTGGATCATCAAGGTGCCAATCACTATCTGTAATAAGAGTATTTGCACCACAGCGAACGTGATCTTCTAAAATAACTTTACTAAAACAGCCAATAACGGTGCCACTTAATCCACAGTTATCACCGATTTTTAAGGTTGCATTATCATGAACTGAAATAATACAAGGCCTATCTACTCCAATAAGATTTGAAGTTGGTGAAGACCTGAAAGTACACTTCTTTCCTATTTCTAGAGTAGAACTGGAAGATCTTTGAAAATGAGCAAATCCCACAAATACACAACCGGCACCAATTTTTACATTGGTCATTTTCAATTGGGTAATCGTGAGTGATGAAATAATTTTAGACTTAAAAAGTACAGATTTAAGTCTTACAACATTGAATACTTTGTTAAGTATATTGCTCATAAATAATTATTTATAACTTAAGAGACCGAGAAGGCCAAAGAGAATTATACTATAATTTAATTGAAGAATCGCTTGTCCCAGAAAAAAGTGGGTCAACGAGACACTAATTGCACAACAGAAGATCAATAAGTTTATCTCATTTAACTTGTCGAACCTCATTTTATTAACAGCATCTAACAGGATGTATATGAGGATTACAGATAAAATAAGACCTACAATTATTCCGTAATTTCTGACCATCTCTAATGGAATATTGTGTGCGCCAAAGTTAATATCTTCAATCAATGCATCAGTCACTGAAGTAGTGTTGTACTCAATTGGGCCACCAATAGGAGGGAAATAGAGATTTAGTTCCATGACTCGGTCATAAACACCTCTCCAAACTACACCTCTGTCAGAGAAAAACTTGTATTGAACATTTTTGAAAAATGCTCCTAAATCGTAATAGTTTAAGGATCCTTTTTGAATACTGAACCCTAGATCATCAACATATACAATAGCTACATAAGTAACATATACATAGATAAGCGTAAACGTGTACTTTGATGCTGCTATCTTACTAACAATAGATCTGTTCTGAAAGTTTCTGAAATAGATAAAGAGTACCGAACTAATCAAAACAGCTAATATTCCATGAAGCTTTAATTCATGATGTTTTATCAGAATTAAGAAAATATGTAAGAAGCCAAAAAAGATATCGATTTTACTTACTTTAGTTTTCATCACTCTAGCTAATAAAAGTATAGCAATGAAGTAAGTATCCATGATTTCATTTACCCTCCAAACAAAGGTGTTTAAGACAGGAAGGAATTGTAAAATATAGACAACATAGAGGCTTATCCTAATGTATTTCCAATCAAAACCACTTATTCTATCTCTAATTGTATAAGTCCAGAAAAAGATGGAAAAACTAAAATAATAGGACCAATGGATAGATGTTCTTAAAGCATCTCTTGTGACAACAAGTTCATGTATAAAGAAACCAAAAATGGCAAGATAAATTAGAAATAGAAATTTAAATTTTCCTAGTTTCCGAAAATGAAGTGTACTGTACGCCAGACTACAGAGAAATATCAAAATATTAACTTGTGTTCCAATACATGAAAAAATAAAAAGTAGTGGAATCAGATAATATATTTGATATACATAGATCAATAATAGCAAAGGTATAAACACAAGTTTTGCTGCACTTACTTTTAAAGAAAGTCCAGTAAAAATTACCGTAAAAATGATTAACGGGTAAAGGTTTATTTTACTTAATGATTGATCTATAGGTTTGTAAAGCTTCATTAATCACTTTTTCTTTGTCATGTCTATTTAAAGCATCTTTTCTAGCTGTTTTTCCATAAGCTAAAGCAAGTTCTCTATCTTTCATTAAACTGATTATTGCTCCTGCCATCCCCAAAGCATCACCTTCTTGCACTAAAATTCCATTGGTATTATGTTGAAGGTAAGTGGATGTTCCTCCAACATCTGTCGCAATACAAGGCATACCTAAAATCATAGCTTCCGCTAAGTTATTGGGACTATTTTCGGCATATGAAGTCATCACATATACATTTGATTCCTTCATACTACTGATTATTTCATCAGGTGAAACTTTCCCTAAAAAATTTATTGTTAGATCTCCTTTCTTCAGATTAAATTTCTTTAGTAAATATTTTAGGAAAGGGCTCTTTTTACTAACTCCAGCTACATTCCATTTTACTTTTATACCAATATTTGTGAGTAGAATATAACTTTTTAGAATTAGATCTAACCCTTTGAAGGTATGATCTGATGTTGTTGTATGAATACTAATTTCTCCTTGATTCTTGAAGTTCTCCTCCCAAGTATGATGATAAAAATTGTCTTTAAGGATTCTATTAATCTTATAATATTTAGACTCTGGAGCTAATACTCTAGTGACATTATGATCCCAGTCTGTTCTACCAGCAATGAATTTCGCACGCTTTAAATTATGGAATTCAGCAAGACTATTTTTCTTAAAATCTTTATAAAAGTAACTAAACTTTTTGTTGACAAAATTCTTTACAGAAAAGCCTTTTTCCTTTGTTTTCTTTTTAATTTCTTGATTCTCATTTGAACCAAAATATTTTTCAGCGATATAGCTTACAACTCCTTGAATTGAAACAAGAATAGGCACTTTGATTTCATCATATTGAAAGATTTCAATATAATTCTTTTCAGTACCATGAATATGAATCATACTAGGGTTTACTTCTTTAATCACTTTCAAATACTCATCAGGCTCTACTGTTGAAGTATAAGTATTAAAGAAGGATTTAAATAATAAACTCTTTCTATGATTTTTTGTCGCTAATGAAATATAGTTTACTCCTTCGATTCTAAACTTTTCATATTTAGAACCTTGAAATACAATGGTGAGATCATATTGGTCTTTTAATCCTTCACTAAGTTCTTTTAGCCAACCACCACTAGATTTTTTAGTAGCATCTTGCTTAACTGGAGAATTACAAAACCAAAGTACTTTATCTTTTGGCATAGTTTAAATAGAAATCAAAGTCATTGAAAATAGAGGCAAGGAAATATTTTATTCTAGCCGAGAGTTTTTCATTTTTATTTTGAGCTAATGCTCGTTGATAATTAGCCATTCTTTGTTTTACTGGCTTCTTTAACCTTTCTGGAGTAAATGATTCAACAAATGTCCAAACTTTAAGTATATTTTGAGTGTGTCGAATTTTCCGAGCTGGATCTTGCGTCACACCACCAGGATTTCTTCTTTTTGTTGCTAACTTATCAAAGATGTAATACCCATCACCAATAGTCAGGCAGAATAATATCAATGGTAAATCTGCTAAGAATAGATCATTAAATTGATCGATGACTTTCATCAAAGGATCCTTTCTATAAAACATACTTAAAGAAGGTACAAAGTGATTATTGAACTCATCCATATAAGTGAATACCTGTTTGATATCCTTTGTCTGGAAGGGAAATTTTTCCTCAACTTCTTCATAAACGATATCAACATCATGACATACTATAGAGATGTTTTTATCCTTCTCCATAATATCAAACTGACGTTGTAATTTGTCAGGTGCTGTCCAGAAATCATCTCCTTCACAAAAAGCCATATACTCTCCATCACAAGCTTTAAATGTTCTAGTGAAGTTTCTACCTACTCCATGATTTTTATCAGAGGGTAATAGTTTTATCTTATCAGGATATTTTTCAGCATACTCTTCACAGATTTTGCGTGTATTATCTGGACTACAATCTTCCCCAATGACCAATTGGTAGTCAAAGTTGGTTTCTTGCATTAAAATACCTTCAATAGCTTGAGAAATATATTTTTCATGATTATAAGTAATCATGCAAATACTAACTTTCATTTTTTCTTGATTTTAAGAATAATACTTCTTTCTCTAATAAATCGGTCTTTCTCTTCTTTAAGAATTTAATAGGAGTACCAGCAAAAATTCCAAATTCTTCGCAGTCTTTATTTACTAAAGATAATGCTCCAATAGATACACCTTGATGCAATTTTACATGTGGAAGAACTACACAGCCACTACCAATTATCACATGTTTATCCATAAAAACATCTCCTTGAGAAACATTGGTAAACTCTGGATCAACCATTGGATTCGTAAGGAATGCTCCACTATAATCATCGTTTGAAGTATAGATCGCTACCTTTGAAGAGATATTACAAAAATCAGATATTGTACAATTACCTTTTCCAATAATAGAACTGTAACATCCCATGTGAATATAGCTGCCAAATTTGACAGCTGTATTTTTATCAGTTGCAGAGATAATACAGAAATCATCAATACGAACATTAGAGCCAAATGAGATATTAGCAGCTCCATAAATTGAGGCTTTATCGGAAATAAGTACATTCTTACCATATTCTTTAAAACCTGCAGCTGCTAATTGTTGTTCAGTTAAAAATGCCATGCATTAATTTTTGAGCGTTCTTAAAATGATTCTACTAACCATATCAATTTCTTCTTTTCTTAAATCATAATACAATGGTAAACATATGATCCTATTCGAAATGTCATTCGCAACTTTTAAATCATTTTTCGTTTTAACATAAGGTAATTTATCCAGAGTAGGGAAGAAGTACCTTCTAGCATAAATTCTATGTGCTTTTAGTGTTTCATAGATTTTATCGCACATTGCTTTTGTTGGTAATAAAAATGGATAATAACTATAGTTAAATGAAGCGAAAGAACTAATATCTTGCTTATGATAATTTAATTGTTCAAACCAAGCATCATATTGCATTGTGTCTTTTTTTCTTTTACTTAATATATCATTGACATATTCTAAGTTAACTAATCCCATAGCAGAATGGAATTCAGAGTTTTTACCATTGATACCAACTCCATCGTATTTGAATTCACCATCATGACCAAAGTTTCTTGCTAATGAAACCTTTCTAACAATTTCAGGATCTTTTGTAAAAATACCACCTCCCTCTATCGTATGCATTAGTTTTGTAGCGTGAAAACTAGTAGTACTTATATCACCATATTCAAATACAGATCTTCCTTTATATTTTGTACCAAAACAATGTGCAGCATCATAAATAACCTTTAGGTTATGTTTCTTAGCAATTTTCTCAATGGCATCTATATCACAAGGATTACCATATACATGAGTTGCTAATATTGCTGTTGTTTCAGGAGTAATACTTTTTTCAATTTTCGTGGGATCAATGTTATATGAGCCTTTATCTATATCAACGAAAATCGGGTTGCAATTTTCCCATACAATACTCGATGTAGTAGCCACATATGAAAATGGTGTAGTAATGACGTCACCTTTTACATCTAATACTTTTAAAGCAATTTGTAATGCTATAGTACCATTATTTAAGTAAACAAAGTGATCTACATCTAAGTAGTCTTTTATTTTTAACTCAAACTCATTCAATAACGGACCGTTATTCGTCAACCAATTTCTTTCAAAAATGGAAGCAACGTAAGCATTATATTTATTAATATCTGGTAAGAAGGGTTTTGTAACAGGAATCATTTTTTGATAAGGTTAATGAGTGAATAAAATTGGTTTTTATATTAGTCTGTCTTTTTCTTTCCTTTCATGACTATAGCTTTTACATTTTGAAATACTGGGTTTTTTAAGCTAAGTACGAAATACACTACGAGTGTAATTGAAGAAAGGATTAGTATTTGAACGAAATTTTGTAAATCTCCCACAAAATAATGTTGCAATGCTTTATTCATAAAGAAAATGAAGAAAGAAGATCCAAAATTATAGGCAAGATCTTTTAGTTGATCGTAATATGAATAATCAATGAATTTTCCAGAGTAATAAGAATTTATAAAATAACTTATTACACCTTTTGCAATATGTGCATAAAGCATAGGCATTAAACCAAAGAAATATCCAATAATAAGAACTGGTATAATTAGTAACGCCTTGAATATTGCAATGTTTAAAATTATGCTACCTTTACCATATACTTTAAGATTACTAAGGTTTAATGAATGAAGGGGGTAAAGAAGCCCTTCAAAACATAAATACTCAAAAATAGGTACTGTATTCACCCATTTTTCTCCTAATAAAAAGACAATTAATGGTTGAGAAATTGAAGCAAAGAATAATGTAAATGGAAAAGTAAAGAAAGTTGTCACCCTAAAGTAATTACGGTAAAGTTTCTTCTTATTTAAATTATCTTTTTGTTTTACTAAACTTGGATAGGCAACTCTATTTATAATGGAATAAATATTTTCACAAACTAACTGCTGGTATTGATAGGCTCTGTTGTAATAGCCAAGAACATCAATACCGAATTGTTTACCTATGAAAAAAGGCATTAAATTTAACTGTACTTTCGCTAGTAGATTAGAAAATAAAAGCTTTGTACTAAAGTGGACCAATGGCTTTAAGACTTCATATGAATAATACCTAAAAGGAACCCACTTCACGTAGAAGAGTAATAATGCGCTATTTAAAGCAGCTTTTAAAACATATCTAGCAACCAATGACCAAACTCCATATCCTGTAAATGCCATATAAATTGCTACACCACCGGAAACTACTGTAGAAATAATAGACATAATCGAAAGTTCTTTGAACTGTAATTCTTTCGTTAGAATACTTCTAGGAACAATGATAAATGCATTTATCAGTAGTGTAAAACTAATGACATGAATGTAGGTTTTTAGCTCCGGTATATCATAGAAATCGGCAATTGGTTTTGCAGTTGCATTAATTAAAAGGAAGAAAAATGCAGCAATGACAAAATTGAATACAAAGGCAGATCCATTCTTATAATCATCGCTTTCTTCACGTATTAAAGTTTCTCCAATACCTCCAGAAATGAATGCTTGTGATATTTCTAGGAATACGAAAATAATACCGACTATACCAAAATCTTCTGGTGTAAGTAATCGGGCTAATATTATTGAAATGAGTAGCTGAAGTACTTTTTGACCAAAAAAATCAAAAGCACTCCAAGCTAACCCTTGTTTTATACTTGACAATCTATGTTTTCTTAAGCAGTGATGAGATAGTTAATTAGGGTGAAGGAGGTTTAATTATGCATTATAGTATTCTTTAAACCATTTGATAAACTGACCAATTCCTTCTTCAATACTTGTGGTTGATTTATACCCATACGTATTTTCTATTTGTTTGGTACTTGCATAAGTCTGCGTTACATCTCCAGGTTGAGCAGGCATGTAATTTTTATCTAATTCAACACCATAACTTTTTTCAATAACTGAGATGAAGTCCATCAAACCAACGGGACTACCATTACCAATATTAAGAACCTGATGAGGTTTATCCACTTCAATTTCGGATACTTTTTGAATGCCTTGTACAATATCATCGATATACGTAAAATCTCTTGATTGATCTCCATTGTTAAAGACTTTGATAGTATCTCCATTTTTAGCAGCATTTGCAAATAGCATTGGTGCCATATCAGGTCTTCCCCAAGGTCCATAAACCGTAAAGAATCTCAATCCAACCGTTTGAATACCGAATAGGTGGGTATAAGTATAGGCCATTAATTCATTACTCTTTTTTGTTGCGGCATATAAACTTATTGGGTGGTCTACAACATGGTCTTCAGAAAATGGTACTTCTTTATTCATTCCGTAAACACTAGAAGAAGAAGCATAAACTAATTTTTTAATTCCTCTATGTCTACACCCCTCTAAGATATTTACAAAACCCACTAAGTTAGCTTCTACATAAGCACTTGGATTTTCTAGAGAATATCGAACACCAGCTTGAGCAGCGAGATTGATTACTTGATCAAATTTTGCTACATCAAAAATTTTTTCAAGATCTTTTTTTACTGAAATGTCAGATCTAATAAATGAATAGTTTTCGTTGGTTTCACTTTTTACCCAGGTATTCCATTCTACCTTTTCTCTTTTAATTCCAGCATCTTCTAATCTTGCATATTTTAGATTAACATCATAGTAATCATTTATATTATCAATTCCCCAGACAGAATGTCCATTCTTTAATAATGTTTTAGCTAAATGGAAACCAATGAATCCAGCAGTTCCTGTAATTAAAATATTCATCTATTATTTAATTGAATATGAAAAATCTTTTTTTGGACTTATAATAAGTACGACAAAGTAAAATTAAGGTTTAGATAAGTAGTATTGAAATTTATCCAATAAATATTAATCATCTTTCTAAAAGCCTCTCATTACTAAATATGTGTCTATTAATCAAGCGGTGGTTTTATTTCGAAATATATAATACGATTTGACACGGCTTCGCCACGTTAGTCACATATGAGTTTATGAACTAAAAGTTAATAATACGGCTATATAAAAATGCTTTTCCAAAGGCGAGATAACAAATTCATTAACAATAAAATAGGTGAGATCATCTTTGAATAGTGAAGATTCAATTAAAAGTGATATTCTAAGTTTTTTAGGAAAGGTTTATGTCTGTGTTAGCTGTAAAATAAAATTAGATCTTTAGAAGTTTGGGTTGTGTTTTGAAAATAAAAATACATCGCCTAACACTTTAGACGATGTATTGTTTTTACTAGTGAATCTTTCCAATTATTTATTTCAAGATCAAAGTCTGTTATAATTTTTTTCTTATTCAAAACGGAATATTTAGGCCTACTAGCTTTGGTTGGATACTCACTCGTTTCAATTAAGTTAACTTTACAATCTATTTTGCACAAATTCATCACTTCATAAGCAAAGTCATACCAACTGCAAACTCCTAAATTTGAGAAGTGATATATTTGATTTTTAGATTTCCAATGCTCTGTTTTTGATGCAATTGTAAGACAAGCATATGCAAGGTCTCTAGCATTTGTAGGAGTGCCTACTTGATCACCGATAACTGATATCTCGTCCCTTGTTTCACCAAGTTTAATCATGGTTTTGACAAAGTTGTTTCCAAAAGTAGAATAAACCCACGAAGTACGAATGACCATCCCTTGCAATGAAGAATTTAAAACATGAAATTCTCCATCCAATTTTGTCTTTCCATATACTCCAATAGGGTTTGTTTTATGATCCTCTTTATAGGGAAGATAACTATTACCATCAAAGACATAATCGGTAGAAATATGAATAAATTTGATACTTCTTTGTTCGGCTTCTTTTACAAGATATTCGACAGCTTTATTGTTAATTAAATCAACTATTTCAGCATCATCTTCAGCTTTGTCGACTGCTGTATATGCAGCACAATTAATAATCAAGTCTACAGGGTTTGCTTCTAAAAAAGCATGTATAGCCTCACTTTTTGTAATATCAAGATCATTGACATCAGTAAAATTAAAATTAAATTGAGGGAATTCCTTAGAGATAGATTTAATTTCAGATCCTAGTTGACCTTTACATCCTGTAACTAAAATATTCATTATACTTGTTTTGTTAATTCACCAAAAGAAGGTAACATTTTATCTTTATCAGATAATATTATTTCTGATTCATCAATCATCCAATCAATATTAAGTGTTTTATCATTCCAAATGATTCCTTCTTCACTTCCTGGTGCATATGGAGCATCTACTTTATAAGAAAAAATCGCATAGTCACTTAATACTACAAAACCATGAGCAAATCCTTTAGGAATAAGGTATTGCGTTTTATTTTCAGCACTAAGAACAACACTTTCATATTGCCCAAAAGTAGGAGAGTCTTTTCTCATATCAACAGCAACATCTAAAACTTCTCCAGCGATTACCCTTACCAATTTAGTTTGTGCAAAATCTCCTTTTTGATAATGAAGACCTCTTAAAACTCCTTTAGTTGATTGAGATTCATTATCCTGAATAAAATTAATATCAGGGAAATTATCATTAAACCATTGTTCTTTAAATGCTTCCATAAAATAACCACGTGCATCTTCATAAACATTAGGTTTGATGATATATAAATCTTTTATATTTGTTTCTATTTTGTTCATTAAGAAGTTGTATTAAGTTTGATTGCTATTAAGCTTTTACCTTCTTCAGTAAATATTGACCATATCCTGTTTTTTTCAAAGGTTGTGCTAATTTAATCACTTGTTCTCTATTAATAAAACCTTGGTCGTATGCAATTTCTTCCAAGCAGGCTACTTTTAAGCCTTGCCTTTTTTCAATAGTTTGAATAAATGAACTAGCTTCAAGTAACGAGTCATGAGTACCTGTGTCAAGCCAAGCATATCCACGTCCCATTATTTCCACCTTTAAGTTATTATTATTGAGATAATCTTCATTAACAGTTGTAATTTCTAACTCACCTCTTGCAGATGGCTTTATCATTTTTGCTACTTGAATAACATCATTGGTATAAAAATAAAGGCCCACTACTGCATAATTAGATTTAGGAACTTCAGGTTTTTCTTCTATACTGATTACATTCCAATCATCATCAAATTCTGCCACACCATACCTTTCTGGATCATTTACATAGTATCCAAATACAGTTGATTTACGCTCTTTTTTAACATTATCTTTAGCACTTCTAATTAGGCCTGTCATACCTTGTCCATAGAAAATGTTATCTCCTAAAACTAAGCAAACATCATCATTACCTATGAACTCTTCTCCAAGAATAAATGCTTGAGCTAAACCATCTGGAGAAGGTTGTTCTACATATTCAAAATGTAACCCTAAATCAGATCCATCTCCAAGAAGTTTCTTGAAATTGGGTAAATCATGAGGTGTAGAAATAATTAAAATTTCTCTAATTCCAGCTAACATAAGCACAGAAATAGGGTAGTAGATCAAAGGCTTATCGTAGATAGGTAAAAGTTGCTTAGACGTACCTTTTGTGATAGGATATAATCGAGTACCTGAACCACCTGCTAAAACAATTCCTTTCATATTATTTTGAATATTGATTGTCGTAGTATTTTTGATATGTTCCTTCAGTGACATTTTTTAGCCACTCCTTGTTGCTTAGATACCAATCAATGGTTTTACTTAATCCTTCTTCAAAAGTTACAGAAGGTGACCATCCTAATTCTTTATTTATTTTGGTTGCATCAATAGCATAACGTAAATCATGACCAGGTCTATCTTTTACAAAAGTAATTAGTTGTTCAGATGTACCTTCCTCTTTACCTAATTTAAGATCCATTTGCTTACAAAGTAATTTTACTAAGTCAATATTTTGACACTCATTAAAACCACCAATATTATATGTTTCTGTATTTTCTCCTTTATGGAAAACCAAGTCAATAGCAATAGCATGATCTACTACATATAGCCAATCTCTTGTGTATTTTCCATCTCCATAGATTGGAAGAGGTTTACCATTCAAAATGTTATTGATACAAAGAGGAATTAATTTTTCAGGGAATTGAAATTGCCCATAATTATTAGAACAATTTGTAATCAAATATGGGATTTTATAAGTTTCTCCATAAGCTCTTACAAAATGATCTGAACTTGCCTTTGAAGCAGAATAAGGAGAATTAGGATCATAAGGAGTAGTTTCAGTAAATAATCCCGTTTCACCAAGAGTACCATATACCTCATCAGTACTTACATGATAGAATAAAGCTTCTTTATTATTCTCATAATCGATTTCATTCTTAAATGCATTAAGAAGAATCATAGTACCTAAAATATTAGTTTTTGCAAATGCCAATGGATCACTTATTGAACGATCAACATGTGATTCTGCTGCTAAATGAATAACACCTTCAAATTTATGTTCCTTGAAAAGGTTATTAATAAATTCTTCATCAGTAATATCTCCTTTTACAAATGTATAATTGGCTTTATCTTCAATATCTTTTAAGTTCTCTAAATTACCTGCGTATGTTAAAGCATCTAGATTGAAGATGTGATAATTAGGGTAATTATTCACAAATCGTCTGACAACATGAGAGCCGATAAAACCGGCTCCTCCTGTAATAAGTATATTTTTCATTGAATTTTATTTACAATAATTGCAACAGAAGCTGCTAAATTACTAAATTTTCTCTGATTAATGTATTCTCTGGTGTACAAACTATTTTTAAATTAATTTCTGGTAGTATTAATTCGATTCTTTTGTTATTTATGGCTGTAATTTGTGCACTTTTACCTTTCATTAGCCCTTTTTGAATCTGTACTTTTTCTCCTATTTCAAGTTCCTCAATTTTAAAACTAGATCCCTCTTGGTTAGTACTAATAAAATTTTTGAATTCTTCTAAATTTTCATCTTTAATTATCGCTGGTTGACCTAACCAAAAGACAAAATTTAAGATACTTGGATCTTTTAATACATCCCATCTTTGATGCTCATTTAACTTAATGAAAACATATGAAGGAAGTATAGGAACTTCAACTTTTTTCTTTCTATCACTCCATTGTCGAATAGTTTTGACCAAAGGACAATATACCTCAAATCCTTTTTTTGTTAATCTTTCTGTAACCTTTTTTTCAGCTCGAGGTTTGGTATAAACAACCATCCATTTTAATGAATTCATAGGCATTATTTAAAAAGAAAGAATTAATTTTTATCTCTTCCTTGAATACGATAAGCGGCACCAATTTGAACAGTCATATAGAGATCAGCTGGTATAGCTGAATTAGGAGTTCCATCCAATTGATCAGATGAAGATAATCGAAGTAAAGCTTCTGCGTTTAATACCCATTTTTCAGATATAGCTTTTCTTAAACCTGTACCAAATGTTATTGATCCACCTACTCTAGAAGCGGAAGAACCACCTACAAAATTACTTACATCTGCATAAAATAGTCCAGTACCCATCATCAGATACCAGTTCAAAACTTTAACTTTTTTCTTACTGTAAACACTTCCTTTTCCTTTCTTACCAGTACCTATATCAAATACCAACATTGGTGATAAGTCAATAATGTTTGATGAAAAAGCTTTGCGATCATAATTTGGAGAGCCATCTCTTTTATCTTTTGAGGAAATTTTCAAATAAGAGGCTTGAACTTTTATGTGCCAACGCTTTGATATTTTGGTTTGACCATACACAGTAAATGAGGGTTCAGGGTTTGAAAAACTCATTTCACCACCAGCTTGATTTGCATATTCACCTGAGTAGTATGCAATCCCTGCATTAAAACCAACAAGAGAATACTTTGAGTTTTCAGCCATTTCTTTTGACCTACTATTTTTTTGAGCAAATAAAGTAGTAGAGCAAAAGTAAAGAAAAAGCAGTATAAATGAAATCTTAGTTTTCATATGATCACTTTGTTAATTTTTTAATCTTCCAAATATGAGATATAATCTTTACCATAATAAGAGTAATGATACCCTCCATGACGTTTCATATTTACATCAGTCATGAAAATTGACATTCTTATATCTGTTCCGTCTAATCCCTGTAATGTTTTTTCTAATATTGATTTAGGAGTTCTACCTTGTCGTGTGGCAAAACAGACGATATCTACATTTTCCATTAATTTTCTAGAATCACTAACAAGACCAATTGGTGCAGTATCATAAATAATGATATCATACATTTCTTTTAATTTAGTCATCAAGTCATCCATCTTTGGACCTTGTAATAATTCTGTAGGGTTAGGTGGAATTGTACCGGCAAATAAAATATCAAATTTACCTACATCTGTCTTTTGAATATAAGTAGAAATGTCTTTTTCAGAACTTAAATAATTGGATAGACCTATCTTCTCATTATTATTTGGAAATAACTTATGTAGAATAGGTTTTCTTAAATCGGCACCTATTAGAAGTACTTTTTTACCTAATGTGGTATAGAAATTAGCCAAATTGGCTGAAGTTACACTCTTTCCTTCACCACTAATGGAGGAGGTGAATAGAATAGTAAACTTCTCTTTCTCCCCGAGCATAAATTGCAAATTGGTTCTAAAGTTTCGATAACTCTCTGCAGCAACAGATCTAGTCATTGGATCTAGTAACTTAGAAGTGTCTTGTGAAACTATTTCACCAATAAATGGCTTCTGAGAAATTTCACTAATATCTTCTTCATCTCTGACTGTATTATCTAATAAAACACGTAAATAAAGGAATGCAATAGGTAATATTAATCCAATAGCAATACCTATGATGACATTTAGTTTTCTTTTAGGAGAAACAGGAAATTCACTAACTTCTGGAATTGTTAGCATTGTGTAATCACTAATTGTACTTGCTGCACGAATATTATACTCTGCTTGTTTTTCTAATAATAGGCGGAATAATTGTTCATGAGTCTCAAATAATCTTTGATAATCTTGTAAGGTTTTTTCTTCAGATAATAGTGTATTTGTGGATTTAATAGACTTCCTCAATTCACTATTAAGTTCATCCAATTGAATGTTTAACGCTTTTTTAGTGCTTTTAATTGCGTCAATGATTTTTTGTCTTAATGATTTTAATGCTTTTTCTCTTTCAATATGTTCTTCTTGATAGAGAATTGATTTTTTTAATCTTTGATTTGATAATGCATCCTCAAGCTTTAATTCAGAATATTTACTCAACATATCTGTTAATTGGGAACCTTTGATACCATATGCTTCTGGCATTAAAATTTCTTCTTGATTTCCACTTCTTAAACTTTGCAATAGATAATCACAATAACGAATACTCAGTTGTAATTCATTTCGTTTATCATCAAGCTTGTATATTTTTTCAAAAACTAACTCAGCACCACCCGCTAATTCTGTGTTTTCAGTCTTCAACTTATAGACATCATTTGCAATCAATTGCATTGAGTCTGAAATGATATAAAGTTGATTTTGAATAAACTTTGCAGATTGAGTAGTGGCAAAGTTTTTATCCTGAATATCCTTATTTTGAACAGCAATAATTAATGCTGTTAATAGATCTTTTTCTTTTTCTGTATTAGTGCCATCAGAAACAATTTGAATCAGAGGTAAATCGGTATTTTTCTCTCCAAGAATACTAAATCTTATCTTCTTTCGAAGATTTTTCATTTCTGATTTCTTCGAATTAATAGCAAAAGAGAGTTCATTTTCTGTAAAAGGAACTCCAGTTTTCTGTAATGTAAATACAAACCCATTTACATTGTTAGACTCATTGAAGTTAAACTTTTTATTTTCGAAATACGGTCCAATTTCTTCATCATCAATTTCAAGAGAAAAAGAATTTTTGTCAGGAGAAACAGTCACTTCTACTAAAAAACCAACGGGAGCCCATTTCGCATCTGACCCAACTAAAATAGTAAATGGGCGTTTTTTGTAAAGTTCCTCACTTTTAAGGAAATCCTCCTGATAGTAATGAATATTTAATTTTAAATCATCGATTAATTTATCCAATACTTCTACTGAAGTGAAATATCTCTTTTCATATTCAATATTAAGTTTACTAAATTCAGCACCCATTGCATCAATAGGAAGCATGGACATGAAATCAGAAGAGTTACTTGTGGCTTCAGTACTTTTCTTAACTAATTCAGTGGTAATTTCCCATCGATTGACTTGGCTTAAACTAATTACAATAGCTATTAATGTAAAGATTGAAGTAGATAATAAGATCCATTTCCAATTTTCAATACACTGATGAAATAATTTCTTTAGATCTTTAATCGCTTTATCTTCCGGTGAAAGCCCTGAGGAGTTATTGTTGTTTTCTATATCTGTCATAGCTTATCGGTTTACAGTAATTAAAGTTACTATCGATACAATAGCAGCTGTTATCGATGCAATTATAGATACGTTCTTTTGAATGTATTCCAATGAAGGTCTATGGTCAATTGGTAAAATGACTAAGATATCTTCTTGATGTAAATAGTAATAAGGACTACTGATAAAGTTTTCATCATTTAAATTTAGGTAGATAACATCTATATGATCTCCATTTTTACGAAGTAATTTTACTTTAGCTCTATTACCAAACTCTTGTATACCACCTGCTTTGGCAACAGCCTCTAATACTGAAATTTCTCTGTTGTAGGTTCCATAAATACCAGGCCGTGCTACCTCACCTATAATTGAATAACGGAAATTCAATAATTTGATTCTAACAGCAGGGTTATCCATTAAACCATCTAATGCTTTCTTTATTTTTTGTTCTGCTTCAGAAAATGTCAGTCCTCCTAAATGTACAACACCTAATATTGGTAAATCAACATCTCCTTTTTCATCAAGAATATACCCTAGTACACTACCTTGTTCTGGGTTTTGCATACTAGATACATTACTTCCTGCAATAGATTCTACATATGCAAAAGGATTATACTCAGGAGGTGTAACAGTTTTTACTTCAACCATTATTTGATCAAATGGCCTTAATTTATTAATCGCATAAGAGACAGATTGAGGTTGCCTGTATACAGAATCGTAGACAACATCATTTTTAAGTTCTCCTTCATGTTTCAGATAAGTTAGCTTCTTATTCGAGACGCAACTGCTTGAAATTAAAGCTAATAAAATGAAATTAAACAGTAAGTTTTTGATATTCAAAGGTCCTAGTTTTTAATAGGTTTATATGAATCAAAGAGGTATAATTATAATCCTCTATTCTTTTTAAATTTAGGGATAATAAGGACATATATTGCCTTTTAACACTTATAAAATTACGAATTCAATACTTAATCTTACTAAGATTTGAGAGAGTTCTCATTAAATCATAACACATTCAGAGAAAATTACAATTGGCAGATTTTTAGATATATATATTGATAAATACTTTCTTTGAAAAATTAAATTTATCATACGTGTTTTTCTTTTGAGTTTGGTCTAGACTTTGTAAATTCATTAATAAAGCAATATCACTTTGTACACGCGCTGTCTAATTATACTCCTGAACTTATTTTTAGTTTCAAATATCTTTGGA
Source organism: Flammeovirga sp. AWQ4_249 (assembly GCF_056161045.1). Classification (NCBI taxonomy): domain Bacteria; kingdom Pseudomonadati; phylum Bacteroidota; class Cytophagia; order Cytophagales; family Flammeovirgaceae; genus Flammeovirga; species Flammeovirga sp. AWQ4_249. The sequence goes on along the minus strand of NZ_JBSWYJ010000016.1, from coordinate 88,574 downwards.
CAGACCTCATTATTAAAGAAGAAATGGGTGTCTGCTGATGGAATATGTCTGGATTCAACCAATATTTATAAGAATTCTTTAAAAATAATAGCATCACAACCTCAAAGTGAAGGCCTATCATTTGTCATTAATGATGACAATACAATTCGTTTTATAAACAATGTTGGGGACACGGTTAAAAATATTGCAGTACTTCTGGAATATAGAGTATACCCGTCTTTCATCACTCAAAATTCTTTCTTGCGATCCAATGAAAAATATCTAAATGGAGAATATGGTCTTGATCATTCAAAAGATAATTTTATCCTGGAAGTGGAAGAGAAGCAAAAGAGAGAAGAACTTTTTCATGCTCCGAATATTGAAAAGTCAGGAAGTCTTACAAGAGGACTTTCAATGGGTAATTCTCAAGATGTTTTTGTAAACTCAGCCATGAATCTTCAACTCAAAGGAAATATTACTGATGATGTTGAATTAACAGCAATACTTACGGATCAAGATGTCCCATTTCAACCAGAAGGTAATACTCAGCAAATTCAAGATTTTGATAGAGTCTATATTGAAATGAAACATGATAATGCAAAACTTGCTGCTGGTGACGTAGTGATGAGAAATAATCCCGGAACATTTTTGAGATATAATAAGAATGTACAAGGTGGACAAGCTGAAGTTTACCTTGGAAAAGACTCTTCAAAAATTAAGTCAATTACTTCGGGGGGATTTTCTATCGCAAAAGGGCAATTTTATTCCGCAAATCTTCAACCTTTAGATGGTGTATTAGGCCCCTATAGATTACTAGGCCCTAATGGTGAAAATAATATTATTGTAATCGCAAATTCTGAAAAAGTATTTGTTGATGGGAAATTATTAAAAAGAGGGTTTGATGCTGATTATGTGATTGATTATAATTCCTCTGAACTAACTTTTACTGAGAAAATACTTATAACACAGTATACTCGAATTAGGGTAGATTATGAATATGCCTCCCAATATTATAGCAGATCTATTATCGAAGCAAGTCAACAACTAAAAGGGGACAAATGGAATGCATATTTCAATTTTTATCAAGAAAAAGACGATAGGAATAGCTCTTTATTTTATACACTTTCTGATGAAGATAAATTAATCCTAGCAGGAATAGGGGATAGTCTTCAATATGCTTTTGCTCCTGCTATCGATACAGTTTTTGTTTTTGATCCTAATCGAGTTTTATATACAGAAATAGATACTTTAACAGATCAAGGTACTTCTACGATTTGTTTGAGAAGAGCATATAAAAGTGAAGATATTCTCTATTCTGCCAGTTTTTCTGATGTTGGGAAAGGAAACGGTGATTATATATTAGATGAAATTACCGCATTTGGAAGATATTATAAATGGGTTTCTCCAATAAATGGCATTCGTCAAGGTAGGTATTTACCCGTTAGACAATTGGTCGCTCCAAATAGTAAACAGATGATTACCGTTGGAGGGAATTATCAAATTTCTCAATATGAAAAAATAAAACTAGAAACGGCCTTTTCTAATCAAGATATTAATCTTTTTGCTGAAAATGGAAATGATGATAATAAAGGGAAAGCAATTAATGTTGATTTAACCTCTACTAGAAGACCAATAAAAGAGAATATATATATATCGACACACGCAAGTTTAATGTTTTTAGAAGAGGATTTTACTAGTATTGATCGATTTAGAAGTATTGAGTTTGATAGAAATTGGGCATTAGATTATAATAATGTCCCAAAAGGGAATGAACTATATATTGAAACAGGAATAGAATTAAGAGATGATAGAAATCGATTCATTGCGTATGATTTTAACCATAGAAATCGAGAAAATGTAATAGATGGTTTTCAACAAGATCTTTCTGCAAGGTATTCAATAGATAAATTAAATTTTAAAGGAGATGTATATTCCATGCACTCCACTTTATTTGTTGAAGATCAAGAAGCGAATTGGAATAAATTAAATGGAGAAATCTTTTGGAAAGGTGATTATCTAATTCCTGGTTACAAATACAAGTTAGATCAACAAGAAACAACATCATTACAAACGGATTCAATTGCTTATTCTTGGATGAATTTTCAAGAACATCAAGCTTATCTTAAAAATGGTGATAGTTTGAAATGGGATTATCAATTATCCTATACTTATAGGGAAGATAAATCGCCAATTGAAGGTGAAATGAGGCTTCAAACAGTTTCTAATATCTATGCCATGGATATTGGAAGAGCTGGTAATAGAGGAAATATTTCGGTTGGAGCAACGTATAGAAAATGGACAGAATATTCTTTAACTGAACCTACAAATGAGGAATCAATTCAAGGAAGAATTGTCGGGGGAATTAAATTTGGAAAAGGAGTAGGTAGACTAAATGGTACTTACACTGTTTCTTCTTCCAGAGAATTAATGAGAGAATTCGTCTATGTAAGAGTAGAAGATGGAAAGGGAACACACACTTGGAGAGATTTAAACGATGATGGAATAAAAGATCAAAATGAATTTTTTCTAGCTCAAAATCCCGATGAAAGGCAATATGCAAGATTCTATACACCCACAGATACATATATACCAGCCTATCGTTCAACCCTAAATTTAAGAATGACATTAAAATCTCCAAATAGTTGGAGAACAAAGGGGGCAATAAAAAAAATGATTTCAAAATTTTCTAATAACGCTTCTTTATTAATAGATAAAAAAAGTTTAAGTGAAGATATTCAAGGTCGATTCTCACCTTTTCCCGGAAGTGTTGCTGTCGAAGATATGTTGGCTTATAATTTTTCATTTAGAAATACCCTTTTCTACAATCGTAATAACCCTTTTTATGGAGCAGATTTTAGAATAATTCGATTGGAAAGTGCTCAATTATTAACACAAGGTAGAGAAGAAAGACAAGATCAAAGATACTCACTTGGAGGTAGAATAAACTTGAAAAAAGCCATTACACTTAGATTAGAAGGTTTTCAACGAGATATATTTTCAGGATCTGATTACTTAGAAGATCGTAATTATTCCATTAGAGAATTAGGTATAAAACCAACATTGTCTTATCAGCCAAATTTGTTTATGAGGTATACAATTGGTTATGAGATTAAAGATAAAGAAGGAATTACTTTGGACGAAAATCGTAATGAAAGAGCTCAAATTCAAGAAGCATTCTTAGAAGCAAAATGGTCGAAAGCTTCTTTATTCTCTTTAACTGCTAAATGTTCTGCTATTTTTCAGACTTATGATGGTGACAGTAATACAGCAATTGGATATGAAATGTTAGACGCATTAAGTGAAGGCACTAATATGAAATGGAATATTGCTTGGACACAAAGTTTATTTGACGGAATGCAATTGAGAGTACAGTATGATGGTAGAAAATCTGAAAATAATTCACCGATACATATTGGTAGCATGAATCTTACTGCATTATTTTAAGATTCTGTTAGTCATATTTGATGAATAAAAACAAAAAAAATACAATTCCGTTGGATATACTTAGTTTAAATGCTTGTTAATATCCTTAAATATTATCATTTTTATAAAACTACTGTTCTGTTAATCAACCAAACTATTTAGAATTAAAATAAACACTGAACTATGAGCTTTATATCTGTATTAGATGCTTTTCAGAAATGGGAGAAAGAAACTCCTAATCAACCTTTTTTACATCAGAATATTAATGGTGAAAAAATTACTGTATCTTATAAAGAAGCAGGTGAACAAAGCCGTAAAATGGCAACTGCACTTTTGGAGATGGGAATTGAAAAAGGAAGTCATGTAGCTATTTTATCAAAAAACTGTTCACATTGGATTATGGCAGATCTTGCTATATTAATGGCAGGATGTATCAGTATTCCAATCTATCCAACAACAGATAAAGTAACTATTCAACAAATTCTAGAACACAGTGGTAGTAAAGCTATTTTTGTTGGTAAACTAGATGATTATGCATCTCAAAAGGACGGTATACAAGGTATTCCGAAAATTGGAATTGAAATGCATGGTGTTCAAGAAGAATATGGATGGGATGCATTGGTACAAAAATCAGAACCTCTTCAAGACATTTATAAACCTTCTAAAGATGACTTGATGACTATCTTATATACTTCTGGAACAACTGGAAATCCAAAAGGAGTAATGCATAGTTATGGTGCTGTCCGTTTTGCAGTAAGTGAATTTGAACATCATTTCTCTTTACCTCAAAATCCAAGATTCTTCGCTTTCCTTTCTTTAGCACATATTGCAGAAAGAGCAGCTTACGAATTCATTGGTTTATATTTAGGAGGTAGTATTGCTTTCCCAGAATCGTTAGAATCATTCCCTGCTAATTTGGCGGAAGCAAAACCTCATATGTTCTTTGCGGTACCAAGAATTTATCAAAAATTCCAAGAAAGTATCTTAAAGAAAATGCCTCAGAGTAGATTAAACTTATTATTGAAAATTCCTGTAATAAATGGGGTTATCAAAAAGAAAATTATCTCTGCTTTAGGTCTTCAAGAAGCTGTATCAGTAATTTCTGGTGCTGCTCCAATTTCTCCAGATTTGCAAGAATGGTTTAAGACATTAGGAATTGATGTAAATCAAGCATATGGTATGTCTGAAGATATTTGTGTTTCACATATGAACTTCCCAGGTATCAATAAAATAGGTACAGTTGGTAAAAAATATGATCACATTAAAACGAAACTTTCTCCCGAAGGTGAAGTTTGTTTATTAAGTGAGTGCCTTACACTAGGTTACTATAAAGATGAAGAACAAACAAAAGCTCTTTTTGATGCTGAGGGCTACTTAAAAACAGGAGATTTAGGGGAATATGATCATGATGGCTACCTTTCTATTGTAGGTAGAGTGAAAGATCAATTTAAAACAGATAAAGGGAAATACATTTCTCCTAACCACTTGGAATTACCTTTATCAGATAATCCAGATATAGAACAAGTTTGTGTAGTGGGTACAGGTATACCTCAACCAATTGCTTTAATTGTACCATCAGAAGGTGGTCAGCAATTATCTCAGGATGCCTTAAGATCATCATTACAAAAGTCATTAACTGATTTAAATTCCACACTACCAAATTATGAAAAAGTAGCAAAAGCTATTGTAATGAAAGAAGATTGGACTATTGATAATGGCTTATTGACACCAACATTAAAGTTAAAACGAAATAACTTAGAGAAAATTCATAGACCATTGTATCCACAGTGGTTCCAAGAACAAGAAACAGTTATTTTTGAATAAAAAATTGCTTTTAAGCCTCATGAATTTCATGAGGCTTTTTTTATGACGTACTTATTTTTTATCTCTTATTATTTCCTTATCTTATTACAAATATTTTTTCTAAAACTTAACTATTGCAGATGAGTAATCCTCAATTATCTAAAACACTTACTCCATTAATGCTTTGGGGTCTTGGTGTCGGCTATGTTATCTCAGGAATGTATTTTGGGTGGAATTTGGGTTTGGCAGAAGGTGGAACCTATGGTTTAGCGATTGCAACCTTTTTTATTATTATAATGTATGTAACTTTTACATTATCCTATACAGAATTAGCATGTGCAATTCCTAAGGCTGGTGGAGCTTTTGAATATGCACATAGAGGTTTAGGGAAGCATTTTGGATTTCTTGGAGGTATGGCACAAAATATAGAATTTATCTTTGCACCTCCTGCTATTGCTGCTGCTATTGGGGCTTATCTTAATTTGATTTATCCAGAAATTGATGTTATGTATTTTGCCATCGGAGCCTATTTTATTTTTACAGCAATCAATATTTTAGGTGTTCATCTAGCAGCTTCTTTTGAATTAATCGTAACAGTTTTAGCAGTAATTGAATTACTTCTTTTTGCTGGATTTACACTTCCACATTTTGAGGTTTCTAATCTAGAAATTAATGCGATGCCTTTTGGTTATGAAGGTATATTTGCATCAATTCCATTTGCTATTTGGTTCTTTCTAGCTATTGAAGGAATTGCAAATGTTGCTGAAGAAGCAAAAAATCCTCAACGAAGTATCTTTTTAGGGTTTGGTTCAGCAATCGTAACTCTTGTTTTCTTATGTATACTTACTTTCTTAGCTGCAGTAGGTGTAGGAGGATGGGAGAAAGTAGTATATACAGATACATCTTCTTTAGCTACATCAGATTCACCACTACCTTTAGCTCTAGGACAAGTTGTGGCAAAAGGTCATATACTTTATAAACTATTAATTGGTATTGGTTTGTTAGGTCTAATAGCTTCCTTCCACGGTATTATATTGGCGGCAGGGCGATCAACATTTGAATTTGGAAGAGTAGGGTATGCTCCTCGCTTTTTAGGTAAAATTCATTCAAAATACAAAACACCTATCTATGCATTATTAGTAAATATGGTTATCGGTATAATAGCGTTGTTTACTGGGAAAACAGGAGAAATAATTACTATAGCATGTTTTGGTGCATTAACACTCTATATTATCTCAATGCTAAGTTTGTTTGCTTTACGAAAGAATGAACCTAATTTAAAGAGGTCTTATAAAGTACCTTTTTATCCTATATTTCCTACAATAGCTTTAGTGATAGCATCTGTATCATTAATTGCAATGACTTTTTATAACCTATTTTTAGCTGGGATTTTTCTGTTGATAATGGGTGTTTCTTATGTCTACTTCTTATTAAGTGAGAAGGAATATTCACCACAAGAAGTAGGGGAAATGAGCTAAGGATTTTACCCTAGCTCATTTCATTGATTATTCAATGATAATCTCATCTAAGAATATATAAGCTTCTTTTCCTTTTAAACTATGCCATTTAGGAAGAGAACCATAATTGTCTATTTCTATTTTAATATATCTAGCCTGAAGGGGAGAGAAGTCTAACTTGAAATCAGTAATACCATCACTAGTTTCTTGAGTAGTTTTTTCTCCTTTTTTAGTAGCTACTTTATCATATTTTTCACCATCAATTGATGTGTAAATGGAGATTTCTTTTGGTCCAAAGATTCCTTTTTTCTTTTTAATCAGTGTACCAATAATTACAGTTGAAATTTCTTCTGATTTACTTAAATCAATGACGGCTTTAAAATCTCCATGGTTAAACCCGACCCATGTTCCACTATTATAAATCAATGACCCTCTCAAACCATCATGTAGAGGTACTGAACCTTTTGTAAAGTATTTTTCATCAGTTGAAGACAATAGTTCAAGTTCTTTAAAAGCACCTTTATGAAAATTAATACTTCTTTCAGAATATACTTTACCTGAAATAGTTGTCGCCTTTAATGTCAATGATTTGTTGATATGAATTGGCTCTTTATATATCAAACTTTTATTGGTAGGTATGGTACCGTCTAAAGTATAGTAAATAGGAGAAGGAGAAGTAGTTTCTAAAGTAGCAACAAGATCCCTTGATGTTGTGTCAGCTTTAATTTCAGTGACAACATTAAAAAGGTGAGTAGCATAATTGATATTCATTAAATCATAAAGTTTTTGAATATAATTTAATCTATTTTTAAAGCTCTCCCAATTTTTATGATCAGGGGTTGACCATGCAATTTCTGATAATGCTGTAATTCTAGGAACTAGCATATATTCTACTTTTTGTCCTGTTTTCATGTATTCCGTCCAAACATTTCCCTGAACACCAATAATGTATTTTTGTTCTTCTGTTGAAAGACTTGAAGGAATAGGCTCATATCCATATACCTCTTTGACTGAAGTATAACCACCAACTGCCATAGGTTCATTCTCTATATCTTCATTTTGATAGTGATCAAAGTAAACAAAATTACCAGGAGTCATGATAACCTCATGCTTTTCTTTTGCAGCTGCAATTCCTCCTTCTGTACCTCTCCAAGACATTACAGTTGCATTAGGAGCTAAACCGCCTTCTAAAATTTCATCCCAACCTATCATTCGTTTACCTTTTCCATTGATATATTTTTCCATTCGTTGAACGAAATAGCTTTGCAATTCATGTTCGTTATTTAACCCTTCATCTTTAATTCTTTTCTGACATTTTGGACATTTTTTCCATTGTGATTTTGGACATTCATCTCCACCTATATGAATATATTCAGAAGGAAATAAAGGAAGGATTTCGTCTATAATATCTTCTAAAAAAGAATAGGTGTCATCATTCCCAGCACAATAGACGTCTTCAAAAACACCAAAGGTTTGAGCAGCTTCGTAAGGACCACCTGTACAACCAAATTCTGGATAAGAAGATAATGCAGCCAAAGCATGTCCGGGCAATTCAATTTCAGGAATAACTTGCATACCACGTTCTTTTGCATATTGAACTATCTCTTTGACTTCCTCTTGTGTATAAAAACCACCATATCTTTTTCCATCATATGTATTACTACTACCATGATGTCCGACTACAGTTCCATTTCTATAGCCACCTATTGAAGTCAATTTAGGGTATTTCTTTATTTCAATTCTCCATCCTTGGTCTTCTGTAAGGTGCCAATGAAATGTATTGATTTTATGCAATGAAAGAATATCAATGTATTTCTTGATAAATGTAACTGGAAACAGATGTCTACCAACATCTAGATGCATTCCTCTATAAGCAAATCTTGGTTGATCTTTAATAATTAAAGATGGAAAAGAGTTTTGAGGGTGATTTACTATAACTTGTCTTAGCGTTTGTATCCCCCATAGAATTGCTTGTTCATCACTTCCTTCAACTATAATATTTTGAGGAGTAACTTTTAAAATATATTCCTCCTTTTTCAAAGAATTATTCAAAGTCAATTGAATCTGATTCTTCTGTTGATGCTCAGTTTCATTTAAAGGAGGATTTTTCGTTTGAATGATAAATTCATTCAATAATGCTTTTTGAACATCTAACCCATTTTCAGCGAAAAGTGTAGTTTCATTATTTAAAATAAAATTACCATTCGCATATTGGATTGATGAAGGTTCAGGGATAATGTATACCTGTGAATCACTTGCATTTTTTGTGCATGAAAATAAGATGAAGCATCCTATAATAGAATGAAGTATGAAGTTTTTCATTAGATGTTTGTAGTAGTAGATTATAAATAACTGAAGTACTATAAAGATCTAATATTTAATGTATATTAAAAAGAAAAGCCATGAATTTACATGGCTTTTTGTAGAAAGTATTATTTATAGAGAAGGTCGCTTTCTTCAATTGATGTTCCTGAAATACTAAATAGTTTTACAGGTTTATTCTCTACATTATCCTCTTTTTTATTCTCTTTGTTTTGGTTAGTTATATATTCTTGGTATCCCCAGCAGTTAGGACAATCTTGATATGTGTTTTTGTTTTTCATAGTATTTAATCTAGAGTTAATTATTATTTGATTGATGATTCAAAATTAGTGAATAAGAATAAGTAAGGGAAATTGATATTTTCTATTTCATTATATCTAAAATTGATAGTGATTGTTTAATAAGCAATTAATTTAAATAAAAATATTGATAGAAAGTAATATCATATTTTAGACCTTTTGAAGGGGTATAGTTGATTTGTAAACACTTATTTTATAAGTAGGGTTAAAATTATAATTAACTGTTAATGTTTTATTAAGTTTGATATCAAACTAAATAAATTTTTCTATGTTTGTAACACAGATCGAAAAAATCTCGAGAAAAGAGACTGTTTACAATTGATATGAGAAGCCCTCGGGCTTAAAATGACCAACTAGAAATGAGAAAAATTTTATTATCGTTATCGGTTTTATTAACCGTTACAGGGGCATTATTTGCTCAAAAATCAAAGAAAAATCAAAGACCTAACATTCTTGTTATTATGGGTGATGATGTAGGATATGGAAACATTTCTACATACAACAATGGTATGCTTGCTTACCAAACTCCAAATATTGATAGGATTGGTAAAGAAGGTGTAGTTCTAACATCTGAATATGCGCAGCAATCTTGTACAGCTGGTAGAGCAGCATTTATTACAGGTCAGTCACCATTAAGAACAGGTTTATCTACTATCGGTATGCCAGGTTCTAAAATTGGTATTCAAAAAGAAGATCCAACAATTGCTGAGATCTTAAAACCACTTGGATATACTTCAGGTCAATTTGGTAAAAACCACTTAGGTGATAGAGATGAATTTTTACCAACAAATCATGGTTTCGATGAATTCTTTGGTAACCTTTACCACTTGAATGCGGAAGAAGAGCCAGAAGATCCTGCTTACCCTACTGATCCAGAATTCAAGAAAAAATATGGTCCAAGAGGTGTAATTCACTCATATGCTGATGGTCGTATCTCTGATACTGGTCCATTAAATAAAAAAAGAATGGAAACTGTTGATGCTGAATTCATGAACGCATCTATCAATTTCATGGAAAATGCTGTAAAAGAAGATAAACCTTTCTTCGTATGGTTTAATTCTACTCGTATGCACGTTTTCACTCACTTAACTGAAGAGTCTAAAAAATTAGTTCACGATTACGGTTTATATGGAGCTGGTATGACTGAATTAGACAATCAAGTTGGAGAGTTATTATCAACTTTAGAACGTTTAGGTGTTGAAGATAATACAATTGTAATTTTTACAACTGATAACGGTGTTGAAAAAATGACATGGCCTGATGGTGGTATCTCTCCATTTAGAGGTGAAAAAGGATCTACTTGGGAAGGTGGTGTAAGAGTGCCTTTCGTTATCAAGTACCCTAACGGTATTAAAGAAACTGGTCGTAGATTAAATGGTATTGTTTCTCACGAAGATATGATGCCAACATTATATGCTGCTGTTACTGGTCAAGATGATTTGAAAGAAACATTGAAAACAGGTTACAAAGGTGAAGAATCTACCTACAAAGTACATTTGGATGGATACAACCAATGGGATTACTTCACTGGTAAAGAGGAAAAATCAAGAAGAGATACTTTCTTCTATGTAGCTGACAATGGTATGATTCAAGCTATGCGTTGGAACGATTGGAAAATCCACTTCATTATTCAAGAAGGTGAAGGTCCTGACATGTGGTTCTCAGGTCATAGGTTTGCATTATCATGGCCAAAAATCTACAACTTAGGTCAAGATCCTTACGAAATGGCTGATCATTCAGGTATGTACTTGAAGTGGTACGGACAAAAAATGTGGTTATTTGTTCCTGCAAAAGAGAAGTTAGGTGAATTCTTTATGTCATTCAAAGATTTCCCTCCACGCCAACGTCCAGAACTATTATCTCCTGGCAAAATGCAAGAGATGTTATACCAAATGATGGACAGAACTCCGAAGAATTAATCGTATATATTCTATATATTGCAAGCCCCATCACTAGTTTTAGTGTTGGGGCATTTTTATTTATACTAAATTATTTCCAGTTACTCTTTTAGTAGATCGTTTATTTAATCCAAAACCAAAAATTGCCCCACAGATTCCACCAACAATATGAGCAAGTTGTGAAATATTGTCATTATCAAATACGTTTAAAAGTTCTTGCCCGATAAATAAGAAAACTATTAATATGAAAGTTAATGGGATACTTCCTTTTTGTACATTGACAATTGAGCTCAATAAAATAAACATAAATACTACACCGCTAGCACCAAGTAATCCACTACTTAGAAAGATTGCATTGATCATTCCAGTAATGAAAGCAGTAACAACGATCATATATAATAATTGTTTGCTTCCATATTTTTCTTCCAATATTGGCCCTAATAGAAGGATATAAGTGAAATTACTCATGAAATGTCCCCAATTAGCATGGCCAATAACATGAGAGAATAAACGAAAATATGTTATTGGATTACTTAAACTCATTTGACCAAAACCACCAACTGAGAATATCCCTGTTAGAAATTCTAAGCCGAAAAATTCTTTAAGAATGATAAATGTGGCACTAATAAAAGTAAAAGTAAGTGTTACTGGGGCGTTATATTGAATTTTCATAATTTGACATTTTTGCGTGCTAAATATTCATATTTATCCACCACATCCGATAATTTTATTAAATGAAGGCATTTCTTCTGTTTCTATAATTGAGGGTTTTTCGTCCTCTTTTGGTACAAAAGGAGTATGGATTACTCCTCCGCAGTTATCTATAATAGCGCCTGTCACACTTTTAAGACAATTAATTTCATTTTTTAAACGTAGGCAACCTAGAAAAGCAAAAAGTAAGGCTTCTTTATGAGTAATAATTTCTTTTTCAGGAATAACAACATCAATATTTTTACTGTGATATTGTATTCGATCCATCAAAAAAGTATTAAATGTACCTCCACCCGTTACTAATAGTTTTTCTTTACCAAAATGTAATTTTGAACTTTCTGATGCAAAATCAAGAACTCTACTAATTTGAATAGCTGTATGCTCAATAGAAGTAGCTAATCGATCTTCTAATTTATCAATTTTAGAAATCAATGGTAAATAGGTATCCACAAACCACTCTTTTCCTAATGATTTTACTTCGAAAGTAGAATAAAATGACAATTGATTTAATTGATGAAGAATATCTTGATCGATTGTTCCCTTTTTGGAAATTTCTCCATTTTCATCGAATTCTTTTCCAATTTCTCTGACAAAATGATTCAATGGCATATTGGCAGGAGCAATATCAAAAGCAATTGTTTCATTATTTATTTCAAAAGAAATATTGGCAATACCTCCAAGATTTAAACGGTAATGATATTCATGAAATAAAAGGCGGTCACCTATGGGAACTAAAGGAGCTCCTTGTCCTTGAAAAGCAACATCAGCAACTCTAAAATCATTTATAACATTACAACCCGAATATCTAGCTATGGCAGGGCCATGACCAATTTGAGATGTAATTCCAATTTCAGGTTGATGAAAAATTGTATGACCATGACTGCAAACAAAATCAGCTTTTAGGTTGTTCTTGTCTATGAATGATCTAACATGTTTACCAAATTTTCTACCTAATGCACGATCAAGTTTTATATATTCATATGCAGAAAGATGTTCTGCAGAGTTCAATTTATCTCTCCATTCCTCATCATAGTCAATACTATCCGTATGAGGCATTATATATCGCCAATGTTTTTGGCTATCTTTCCAAAATTCAGCATAACATAGGTCTATTCCGTCCAAACTTGTACCGGACATCACACCTATTAAACGAAATTTGTTTTTACTACTCATTTTAGTTAAAGATTTAAGTCTTTTAATTTCGCATATACATTTATAAAAAGCAATGAAAATACATACTTACGTAGAAATAGTTACAATAGGAGATGAAATCCTATATGGACAAATTACCGATACCAATTCACAATGGATGGGAACAGAATTAAATAAAAAAGGTTTCAAAGTAATACGTAAAACTTCAATAGGTGATACCAAAGAAGAAATATTGAATATTCTTGATGAAGCCCAATCAAGAGCAGATATTGTATTAATAACAGGAGGATTAGGACCAACAAAAGACGATATAACCAAAAAAACGATTGCTGAATATTTTGGTGTAGAAATGACTTTCCATCAAGAAGTGTATGATAATATTGCTGAACTTTTCAAGGCTAGAAATAGAGAACTCACTGAGTTAAATAGATTACAAGCTGAAGTTCCTGCTAATGGAAAAGTACTGATGAATAAAGTGGGAACAGCTCCAGGAATGTGGTTTGAAAATGGAAGTAAAACAATTGTATCAATGCCAGGTGTACCTCATGAGATGAAGCATTTAATGGAAAATTATGTTTTAAATCAACTTCAAGAAAAATATAAAACACCATTTATTCAACACAAAATGTTGAGAACTATGGGAATTCCTGAATCTCAACTAGCTGTTTTGATTGAAGATTGGGAAGAAAATTTACCAGAGGAATTAAGTTTAGCTTACTTACCTAGATTAGGTCAAGTTAGATTGAGAATTACAGCAACTGGTTTTAATAAAGAAGCTTTGGATAAGAAAGTAGAAAAAGCAGTAACTGAACTTAGAAGTATTTTAAAGGAAAAATTATATGCCGAAGATGATGTAGATATAGAACAAGTTTTAGTCAATCTTTTAAATGAAAATAAATTAACTCTTGCTACTGCTGAATCTTGTACAGGTGGAAATGTAGCAAAATCAATAACTTCAATTCCCGGATGTTCATCTATTTATAAGGGAGGAATTGTATCATATAGTAATGAAATTAAAATAACTCAGTTAGGTGTAAAGAAAGAAAGTATAGAAAGATTTGGTGCAGTAAGTGAAGATGTAGCAATACAAATGGCAAAAAATGTTCGTAAGAAATATAATACAGACTTTGGAATTTCAACAACAGGAATAGCAGGGCCAGGAGGAGGGACTGAAGAAAAACCTGTTGGTACAGTTTGGATTGCTTTGTCATCAAAAGATAAAACAGAAGCTAAACTATTACAACTCTATAATAACCGAAAACTAAATGTAACAATATCAACAAACACAATTTTTAAATGGTTATTTGAAGAAGTAAATGGACTTATTTAAGTCCATTTTTTTTATTAAATGATTTTTTTAAGAACAAATAGCCTGTTTTTTATATAAAATTCTGATAATCTAGTTTTTTATAAGTGTAAATAAAACATAATGAAAAATAACACTTAAGCTATTAATTAACAGTTGTTTATATAGTGATTTGTGTATTAATGTAGTAATGAAAGTGAAAAAATGTGTTTAACCTTTTTTTGAAAATTTTAAAAGCAGTTGTAAAATTGTATAACGACGTCAGGTAATGAAATGAAAATTTAAAGTCTATTTTATGATTGAAGTATAAACTAATTTTTTTGTTTTACATTCTAAACTAAAACACAATTTATAAAACCAGAACGTAAAGCATTTCAATAACTACGTTTAGCTACTTGCTAAAAATGAAAGAGTCCTTAGGGCCTCATTATTACTTTTTATTATTTCTTTTTACTAAAAAAAACATGCACAAACTATTAAATCTTAGAAGCAAAATTTGGGCTTTCTCATTTGCTTTTGTGTTGCTTTTTAGTGCTCAACTTTGGGCACAAGAAAAAGTGTTGACAGGTACAATATTAGATGAATCTTCTGCACCACTGCCAGGAGTAAACGTGAAAATTAAAGGCACTACTGTAGGTACTGTAACTGATTTCAATGGTAAATTTAAGTTAAATGTACCAGCAGATGCTGAAACTTTAGTTTTTTCATTTGTAGGTTATGAAACTTTAGAACAAGCTATTGGAAGTAAAACTACATTTGATATTAATTTAGATATTGATCAAGAACAACTTGAAGAAGTTGTAGTTGTTGGTTACGGGGTAAAAAAGAAATCCTTAGTAACTGGTGCAATTGCAAGTGTTGATTCAGATGAAATGATCAGCTCTGTAGTTTCACCTCAACAAGCACTTCAAGGTAAGGCTGCAGGTGTTTCTGTTACTCCTCAATCAGGTTCTCCTGGTAACGGATTAAAAATTCGTATTCGTGGAGCAAGTTCTAATGGAAACAGTGATCCATTATACATTGTTGATGGTATGAAGACAGGTGATATCAGCTTCTTATCACCTCAAGATATTGAATCAATGGAAGTACTAAAAGATGCAGCATCATCAGCAATTTATGGTACAGAAGGTGCTAATGGTGTTGTAATGATTACTACAAAATCAGGTAAGAAAGGTACTTCAAAAATTGATTACTCATTCCAGTATGGTATTCAATCAATCGGTAATACACCAAGCATGATGAATGCTACTCAGTATAATGAATTTATGACTGATAGAGACCCTAGTTTTACCGTTAATGAATTAGCACCAGGTAGCAGTGCTCAAGGTACGAATTGGGTAGATGAAGTTGCTCAACAAGCTCCAATGGTTAATCATAATTTAGCATTTTCTGGAGGCTCAGATAAAGGTACATACTTATTGAGTGCTGGTTATACATCACAAGATGGTATTATTGGAGGTGATAAAGCTAGTTATGAAAGAATAACTGGTAGATTAAACTTAAGAAGAGATGTTAAAGAATGGTTAGATATTCAAGCTAATGTTGCATTTACTAACTCATCAAGAAGATCTGTAGCAGAGGATGATGCTTATCAAGGTGTATTAAATAGTGCATTAATGATGGATCCAAATATCTCACCAACATATGCTCCTAATCAATTGCCATCTTATATGCAAGATGCAGTTAATGCTGGTCAATTGTTATTGACTGATTCAAAAGGTCATTATTATGGTATTTCAAGTAGATTTGGTGTTGATGGTGATACTTATAACCCATTCATTCGTTTAGAGAATGAAAGAGGTATTTATACTGAAAATAAAGTTGTTTCAACAGGTCAAATTAATTTAAAGCCAATTAAAGGTTTAACAATTAGTTCAAGAATTGGTGTTGATTTAGGATATGGAAGTTATAACAGTTTTAACCCATCTTTCTGGGTACATGATCAAGCATTAAGTAATGCTCCTACAGTATCTATCAATGAAACTGCTTGGAATACTTGGTTATGGGAAAACTTTGCTACTTATACAAAAGAAATTAATAAGCACTCATTTACTTTATTGGCAGGTATGTCAGCTCAAGAAAATAATTGG
Source organism: Flammeovirga sp. AWQ4_249 (assembly GCF_056161045.1). Taxonomy (NCBI): domain Bacteria; kingdom Pseudomonadati; phylum Bacteroidota; class Cytophagia; order Cytophagales; family Flammeovirgaceae; genus Flammeovirga; species Flammeovirga sp. AWQ4_249. Next base: position 72,134 of record NZ_JBSWYJ010000016.1, on the reverse strand, counting down.
AGAGGTACATACACAAGAGCTGGTAATATGGTTCAAGAAATTGATGAATTTAGATATCCTGATTTTGTAACATCAAGAGAGAATGACCGAGTAACAGGTTCTGCATCTAAAAGAACGATGACTTCATACTTTGGACGTTTATCATATAACTATGATAACAGATATATGTTAGAGGCGACTTTACGTAGAGACGGTTCTTCATTATTTGGTCCAGCTTACAGACAAGCTAATTTCCCTTCAATATCTCTTGGTTGGAATGTTTCTAATGAATCTTTCTGGCAAGTTAAAGCAATTGATTACTTGAAAGTTAGAGCAAGTTGGGGACAAAATGGTAGTATTTCTAACTTAGGTGAAGGTCAGTTTAACTCTTATATTACTACAGCTAATATTGCATATCCTGATGCTCAAGGAACACCATTACCAGGTGCTGAGCCAGAGTTATTAGCTAATGAAAACTTAAGATGGGAAAGATCAGAGCAAACAGATATTGGTATCGATTTAAGAGCTTTTGATAGCAAACTTTATTTCACATTTGACTATTATAAGAAATTAACGAAAGATCTACTTACTCCTGCTACTCCACCACCATCTTTAGGTAATAATGCTCCTTTTGCTAATGCAGGTGTAGTTTCAAATGAAGGTTTTGAATTCATTTTAGGTTACAGAAATAAGGAAAAAGCATTTACATATGATGTAAGCTTTAATGCTTCAATCAATAATAATGAAGTAATTAGCGTGAGTGACGAATTTACGGAAATTGCAGGGGCTGGCTTACCAACATTAAATACTCTAACATATTTCGAAGAAGGTCAACCTATCTGGTACTACAGAGGTTACAAAACTGATGGTATCTTCAGAGATCAACAGCATGTAAGTCAGTGGATCGAAGAAAATGGTATCACTGATGACGCATCAGGCTTTAGTCCAGGTGATGTAATAGTAAAAGATGTAAATGGCGATGGTACTATTAATGAGGAGGATTTGACAAATATTGGTTCTCCACACCCAACATTTATCTATGGTGCTAATATTAACCTTGGTTATAAAGGTTTTGACTTGAATATCTTCTTACAAGGAGCTACTGGTAACCAAAACTTTATTGGTTTCATTAGAGCGGATAGATATACAAATAACAGGTTACAAAGTATTACACAAGATCGTTGGAGACAAGATGGTGATGTAGCTACATACCCAAGAGCTTCATATGATAGCGACAGATATTATAAGAGTGATCTTCTTGTACAAGATGCTACTTATTTAAAGATTAGACAGATTCAATTAGGTTATACATTACCTTCAAATATTGCTAAGAAAGCGTTCCTTGCTAATGCAAGAGTTTATGTATCTCTTAATGACTTCTTCACTTTCACAAATTATGATGGTTTAGATCCTGAAGTTGGTAGTGGTGGTAATAATTCTCAAGGTATTGATTATGGTACTTACCCAATCTCAAGAAAAGTTCTTTTCGGTATTTCTACTTCATTCTAAGTCTAATTTAAATTTATAACAAAATGAATATTAAAAATATAAAGAAACTCATTGCTGTATTAGGTGCTTCAGTAATGATTTCATCTTGCTCTTCTGATTTTTTAGATGTGGCTCCTTACGGTAGAACTCCTGCGGAATCATATTATCAGACTGAAGAGGATTTATCACTAGCTTTGGTTGGAGCATATGATATGTTAAGCTCAGATCAACTTCAAGGTTGGTCAAGTTGCTATGTAATTAAGAATTTACCATCAGATGATGTGAATTGTGGTGGTGGTAGTGCAACTGATCAACCTCAATATCAACAAATTGATGATTTTCAGTGGAATTCAGAAAATTCTGCAGTGTATGCTCTTTTCAATATCAACTATTATGGTATTTATAGAGTAAACCAAATTATAAAAAATGCTCCAGCTGATGGAGGTCCTGTGGTTAACCGTATGGTTGGTGAAGCAAAGTTTTTGAGAGCTTATTTCTACTTTGAATTAGTAACAGCTTTTGGAGGTGTTCCTTTAAGATTAGAACCACCTACAAGTATTAGTGATAGTCAGCCAAGAGCAACAAAAGATGAAGTTTATGCACAAATCGAACAGGATTTAAGTGAAGCTATTGAATCTCTTCCGAATAAATCTGTTTTTGAAGGTACAGGTGATGCTTTTAGAGCAAATAAACAAGCTGCACAAGGTTTGTTAGGAAAAGTGCGTGTTTATAGTGGGGATTATGCCGGAGCAATTGGGCCACTAGAGTCTGTTATGAATACTGAAGGTTCCGAAGTGAGCTTAACTCCAAATTTTCAACATTTAACTTTGGAAGTTACAGAGTTTGGCAAAGAATCTTTATTTGAAGCTTCATTTGTATCTGATGGTGCGAACTGGGGTAATGCAACATGGAATAGACAAAATTTAGATAATAGACATATTCAATTGTCGGGTCCTAGATCATTAGAAGATATTGCTGGTGCAACTCCTTCAGAGAGTTCTAAATTAGTAGCAGGTTGGGGTTTCTTACCTCCAACACAGAAGTTATTTGATGCTTTCGAGCCTACTGATGGTAGAAGAAATGCAACAATTTTAGATGCTGCTGGTTTAGAGGCACTTTATGGACAAAAATTTAACGATGGTTGGGATACTGAAGGTCTAGTGAGAACTAAGTATACAACTTTTACATCTGAAACTACTGATGTAGATGGAGCAACTCCAGAATTGAATTATACAACAAACTGGAGATTGTTAAGATATGGTGATGTTGTATTATTAGCAGCAGAAGCTTATTACAGAGAAGGTAGAGAAGCAGAATCTAGAGCTATGCTTAATAAATTAAGACAAAGAGCTGGAGGTTTATCTGACTACGATGCATCAGTATCTGGACAGTCATTATTCGATGCTATAGTAAATGAGCGTCAAGTTGAAATGGCTTATGAAGGTTCAAGATATTGGGATCTTGTTAGATGGGGATTAGCTGAACAAGAGTTAGGAAGCTTAGGTTTCCAAGCTGGTAAACATGAATTATTCCCAATTCCTTTAGCAGAGATAATAGCGAATGCAGAAATTGGTCCTGAAGATCAAAACCCTGGATACTAATATTTATCTTCTTAAACTAAGTAAAAAACTGAAAGATACTTTATGTGTCTTTCAGTTTTTTTTATTCCTAATATTTATCCATTAATCAATCCTTATTAAGATCAGAATCACTGATAGAATATAGTATTAGATTGTTGCAACTCTATTATAATTAAGAAAGCTGTTTTTGAAAGATTGATAAACCACAAAACAGAGGAGGTAATATATTTTTATTTAAATAGATTTTATATTCTTTAAATAAAAGTAATGCTGCATTTAAGATCAATGTGAATATTTATATTACGTATTGATAATAACTAAATATATGTCTTTATATTACTGTTATACAGGTGAATATAAAATATTGATGTATTAATGTTGTATTAAAAGTGTAAAAAAGTAGCTTCTATTTTTTTAATATTTTATTGAATCTAGATAACATTGTGTGTTGAAAATATTGAAATGAATTTAATCAATTAAGAGTAATGACTTTACTTCTTAATATTAAAAAAATGAAAGAATTATTATACGTCATATTTTTTACGTTTTACTTTTCGTTATCTACTTCTGCTCAAGACAAAGGTTGGGAAATTAAAACTGAACAAAGAACAAACTATCATCCTATTGCATTAGCTAATGGTATGATAGGCATTGTCCCTTCTGAATCACCTTTAAAAATAAAAGAAGTGATCTTGAATGGAGTTTGGGATATTTATGGTAGAGGAGATGTTTCAAATATTGTCCAAGGAATAAATTTCTTAAACTTGGATATTCAGATTGATGATGATGATAATTCAATTCAGAAGATTTCTAATTGGCAACAAGAACTTGATTTAAAAGAAGCTTCATTAACAACTTCATTTGTTCAGAATAAAAAAATTAAAGTAGAAAATGAACTTTTAGCCTTAAGGCATCTTGCATATTCTGGTATGTCTAAAGTAAAAATTACTGCTTTGGAAGATGTGAAAATCAAGGTCTCAAATGAGATATTAGTTCCTGAAGTGAATCAAGAGGGAAAAGGAATGTTTCATCAATATGGAAAAGAGAAAGAGGTTAACTTACATTCTTTATCTGCATTTTCTCCTACTGGTAAATATTGTTTAGCAGCTACATCTTCTTTTATTTTTGATCATAATTTTAAACCATCATTTGAATATAATTTGATTAATGCAAAACAAAGTAATTTATCTTTTGAAAAATTCTTACAAAAAGGAGAAGTATTTGAGTTTGTATTAGTAGGATCAATTTGTAATACAGCACAATCTGTAGATGCTATAAATGAAGCAGAGAGAAAAGCAATTTATGCTCACTTAGAAGGTTATGAAAGGCTTCATAAAAGACATTTGTCTGCATGGGAAAGCTTGTGGGAAAGTGATATCATAATTGATGGTGATCTTGAAGCGCAGTTAGATGTTAGACTTCAGCTTTTTAACCTTTATTCTTTCCAAAGAGAAGGAACAAGACTATCAATATCCCCTGTTGGTTTATCTGGAAATGGTTATAATGGTCATATTTTTTGGGATACTGAATTATGGATGTTTCCAACTTATTTATTATTTCAGCCAGCATTGGCAAAGAATATTCTAGATTATAGAATTGATAGATTAGATCAAGCAAAAAAGAATGCCTTTATGAATGGATATAAAGGAGTTATGTTTCCTTGGGAGTCTGCATTAAGTGGTGAAGAAGACACACCAACTTGGGCATTAACAGGACCTTTTGAACAGCATATCACTTCTTGTATTGGATTAGCTTTTTGGAAATACTATCAGGTAACTCAAGATAAGGATTGGCTTGCTAACTCTGGGTATGAAGTTTTATCGAATATAGCAGATTTTTGGGTAAGTAGAGTTGAAAAAGATACAGAAGGAGTATGTCACATTAATAATGTAGTATGTGCTGATGAATATGCTGAAAATGTGAATGATAATGCATTTACAAATGCATCAGCAATAAAAGTCTTAAAAGCTACTATTAAAGCATCTAAAATATTAGGTAAACCTATAAAAGAAGAGTGGGTTTATGTTTCTGAAAATATACCTGTCATTCACCAAAATGGTATTACAATGGAATATGAAGGCTATGATGGAAGAACCATTAAGCAGGTGGATGTTAATTTACTTTCTTTTCCTCTTCAATACTTTGAAGATCAAGAGCAAATAAAAAGAAATTTAGATTTCTATGAACCTAAGATAGCATATAATGCACCTGCAATGTCACATTCAATTTTATCAGTTATAGCTTCAAGGTTAGGTGATACAGAAAGAGCTTACCAATTATTTCAAAGAGGGTACAAACCAAATCAAAAACCTCCTTTTAATGCCTTTTCAGAACAGCCTGATAATGATCTAACTTATTTCGTAACAGGATCTGGTGGAATGTTACAAGCGATGTTATTTGGTTTTGGAGGAATGGAAATCACAGATCAAGGGATTATACAAATTGAATCTAATCTACCTTTAAAATGGAAGAAATTGATATTGAAAGGGGTAGGCAAAGAGAAAAAAACATATACAATAATACAAAAAACAAAATAGGTAATTTGAATAGTGAACAATCTAAACTAAACAACAAGCTGAAATCTTAGTAAAACTAAAATCCAATTAATTGTAAATCTAGGTTTAATGCTTTCTACTGAAGCATTACCTAGAAATTACATAGCTGAGACTTAAACAAAAAATTATCAAAAGAATATGAAAAAGTATTTAAAACTAAATTTCAAATTAGCAGTGACAATTATAATGTCATTGACTTTGAATGCGAAAGCTCAAACTAAAAACCAAATTGCTACTACAGAACAAAAAATTGAGCGTATAATAAATGAAATGACTGTTGATGAAAAAGTAGCAATGTGTCATGCTCAATCAAAATTTTCTAGTGCAGGTGTACCAAGATTAGGAATTCCAGAAATATGGATGTCTGATGGACCTCATGGTGTTAGAGCTGAAATAAATTGGGATAATTGGGGATATGCTGGATGGACGAATGATTCTATTACTGCATTTCCTGCTTTAACGTGTCTGGCTGCAACTTTTAATGAAGACTTATCTTATGAGTATGGAGTTGCTGTTGGTGAAGAAGCACGATATAGAAAAAAAGATATCTTACTTGGTCCAGGAGTTAATATTTACAGAACACCTTTAAATGGCAGAAACTTTGAGTACATGGGAGAAGATCCATTTTTAGCATCAAAAATGGTGGTTCCATATATTAAGGGGGTTCAAACAAATGGTGTAGCAGCATGTGTGAAGCATTTTGTAGCAAATAACCAAGAGTTGTGGAGAGGTCATATTAATGTTAATGAAATCAGTGATCGTGCATTACACGAGATTTATTTGCCAGCATTTAAGGCTGCTGTACAAGAAGGAGACGCTTGGTCGATGATGAGTGCTTATAATCAATTAAGAGGTCAATATTGTTCTCATAATGAACATTTGGTAAATGAAATCTTAAAAGGAGAATGGGGATTTGACGGTGTATTCCTTACGGATTGGGGTGCTGCTCATGATACTAAACAGTCAGCTTTATATGGTTTAGATATTGAAATGGGTACAGGAACTAATGGTTTAACCTATTCGGAAAAGAATCATTATGAGAATTATTATTTAGCAGGACCTTTTAAAGAACTTATAAAAAATGGTGAAGTTGACGAGAATGTTCTTGATGAAAAAGTAAGACGAATTTTACGATTGATGTTTAGAACTAATCTTGCAGATAATAGACCTCTTGGAAGAATCAATACTGTTGAACACCACGAAGTTGCAAGAAGAATAGGTCAACAAGGGGTAGTTTTATTGAAAAATGAAGAAAATTTCTTTCCAATTAATCAAAATAGCGATTTAACTATTGCAGTTATTGGTGAAAATGCAACACGTATGATGACTGTTGGTGGAGGTTCGTCCGAATTGAAAGTTGAATATGAAGTTTCTCCTCTTCAAGGAATTAAAGAAGCATATAAAAATGCAAATATTGTTCATACACTTGGATACGCATCAGGACCTGCAACTTATGGAAGAGTTTTACCTTCACCATATGATGCGGACTCGCTAAAAAATAAAGCAATTGAAATCGCAAAAACAGCAGATGTTGTTTTATTCTTTGGTGGATTGAATAAGAATCATGGTCAGGATTGTGAAGGTGGAGATAGAGAATCCTATGATTTGCCATTTGGACAACCAGAATTAATCACTGAAATAGCTAAAGTAAATCAAAATGTTGGAGTTATTCTTATTAGTGGAAATGCTGTTGCAACCGAATGGTCTAGTGAAGTGAAAGGTATCATGCAAGGTTGGTATCTTGGTTCTGAAACGGGTCATGCATTAGCAGATATTATTTCAGGCAAAGTAAATCCATCTGGTAAATTACCTTTTACTTTTCCAGTTAAATTAGAAGATAATTCTGCACATCATTTTGGTACAATGTCTTATCCAGGAGATTCTATAAATGTCAATTATGAAGATGGAATTTTAGTAGGATATAGATGGCATGAAACCAAAAAAATAGATCCAAAATATGCTTTTGGATATGGTTTATCATACACATCATTTGAAATTTCTGAAGTAAAAATTCTTGAGAAAACTGTTTCTGAAAACGAAAACATCAGTCTCAGCTGTAATTTATCAAATACTGGTAGTCTTGAGGGAGCTGAAGTTATTCAAGTATATGTAGGAAAAAATAAATCAAAAGTTGAAAGAGCTCTCAAAGAATTAAAAGCATACAAAAAAATCAACCTTAAAGAAGGAGAAACAAAAGAAGTGAAAATTAGTATTCCTGTTTCATCATTGAAGTATTATAATGAAGAAACATCTAGTTGGGATCTTGAAAATGGAGATTATTTTATCTATGTGGGAAATGCCTCAAATAAGATTGATAAAAGATTAAAAATAACAATTACTGAAGTAGTAAATTAAACTACAAACATATATTCTTGATAAAATTTGAACTGAAATCAACTTAGCTAGAAACTAAAATCATTTATTCATCAACACTTCAATCTAAAAACATAAAACTAACATGAATCTAAAAGTAACATATATTGTAGCAATTTTTAGTATACTAATACAATCTCAACTATTTGCTCAAATGACTCCTGAAGAGGCAGTTGCTGAGATGGGTAGAGGAATTAATTTAGGAAATACATTGGATGCACCTTATGAAGGAGACTGGGCTTTAAAAGCAGAGGAATATTATTTTGACGCCTATAAAGAAGCAGGTTTTACTTCTGTTAGGATTCCAATTACTTGGCATAATCACGTAGAAACTTCTTCTCCTTATACAGTAGATCCTGTTTTTATGGATCGAGTGGAAGAAATAGTAGATTGGGGGTTATCAAGAGGTTTAATGATTATAATTAATGCTCATCATGAAGGGTGGCTCAAAGAAAACTATTCACCAACAAATATTGCAAGGTTTGAAAGTATTTGGAGACAAATATCAGATAGATTTTATGAAAAATCAGAAAGATTATTATTTGAACCGCTTAATGAGCCAAGGACACATAATAAAAGCTTGACTATTGCTCAAGCAGGTGATGCTAATCAAAGAGCTTTGGATATAATTAGAGAAAAAAATCCAACTCGTAATGTTATAATTTCAGGTACTGGGTGGTCTGCAATTCATGATCTATTAAGTGCTGTGTTTCCAAAAAATGATGATTACATTATTGGTTATTATCATACGTATGATCCCTGGGAATTTTCTTCTGCAGGCAATATTAAAACATGGGGTTCGCAAGATGATAAAAACTATATCGCAAATGAATTTCAGAAAGTTAAAAATTGGAGTGACTCCAATGATATTCCAGTAATTATGAGTGAATTTGGTTCTGTTCATGAAACAGACTTTAATTCTAGAATGAGACATTATGCCACTTTTGTAGAACAATCATTGAATAGAGGGATTTCATTTATGGCTTGGGATGATGGTGGAATGTTTGAAATTTATCAAAGAAGTGATAAAAAATGGCACGAAACAAAAGATATATTAATTCACTATAATGAAAAAACAGCAGATAATTTAAGACTAGAATTGGTAGAAGATTCAATAGTAAATTTATCATGGGAAAATAGAAGTGAGTCTACTGAAAAAATTTACATTGAGAGAAAAATAAGTGATGTTTATGAAGTAATTGATTCGGTTAGCTATAATACACAAGGGTATAATGATACAAGTCTCGTTTTTGGGTCATATCATCAGTATAGAATCATACAGAAGGATGATAATCAAGATCTAATTTCTTATCCACAAAGAATTAATGTAATAAATACAGTAAGAAGTTACTATGAAGGAGCTCCAATAGTAATTCCTGGTATAGTTGAAGTTGAAAATTATGATATTGGAGGAAATCAATTTACATATTCAGACAATGATGATTCTAATCAAGGAAATGCATACAGAGATGATGCTGTAGATATTGAAGCAAGAGAAGATGGTGGGTATCATGTCGGTTATCTAGAAGTAGGTGAATGGTTAGAATATACAGTTGATGTAGATGAATCGCATAAATATAAACTTACAGCTGAAGTGGCTGCAACTAGTGCTGGGGGGAAGTTTACTATATCAAATGATATAAATAACAACACTACTAGCTTTGATATTCCATCCACAAATAGTTGGGAAACAACTACTATGGTAAGTGGAGACATTACCTTAGATGAGGGTATACAGATTTTAAGAATTTATATAGATAAAACACCTGCATTTAATATTGATCGAATAAAGTTTGAAAAGAAAATAGAAGATGAAGTTGTAACTAGTCTTGAATCTTTGGAAGATGAATTATTATCATCAATTTTGATTGGGTATCCTAATCCATTTACATCTAAATTAAATATTGAAGTGAAAAATTTAGAAGGTATTCATAATGATTTACAAATATTGGATGCCATTGGTAATGTGATTTTAAGCCAAAGGTTAACGGAAAAAAGCTTTCAATTAAATTTAGAAGACCTTCCTAATGGTATGTATTTTATGAAATACTCAATAAATGGTCAAGGTTATTGCAAAAAAATAATCAAAAGATAAATAAATATGGTATCTATTCTTAGATCAAAAAATGAAGAATAGATACCTTAAAAAAACTAACTAACTCATTACTTTAAAGCTGCTATTTTAACTTGTTCAAAAACTATATTACAATAAAATAAAATACTTTAATTATAAATTTTTCATTCACTTAACAACTTTATTATGGTAACTTAAATAATAAATCAAACCAATTATCTATTGCTAAAAACGATAGAATTACAAACACAAACTATTAAATCAATTAACCAGCAACTATTTGTATTACAAAATGAAATATGAATCTAAATTATTACTTAAAAGTATGAAATCTATCAAACTATCTTACTTAATAAGGAGCTTGGCATTGCTATTTTTTTTTGGAACTATTTCTCCAATAAATGCTCAAGTTTCTCAAAATGGTTTACTACAAGTAAACGGCAACAAAGTTGTCAACCAAAATGGCCAATCTGTTAGCTTTGCAGGCCCAAGTTTATTCTGGTCTAACAATGGTTGGGGAGCTGAACGATTCTACAACGCAGGTGTTGTAAGTTGGGTCAAACAGGATTGGAATGCAGGAATTATTCGAGCAGCAATGGGAGTTGAAGATGGAGGTGGATACTTCCAAGACCCTGGAGCTAATAAAGCAAGAGTAGAGACAATTGTCAATGCAGCTGTTGCGAATGATATGTATGTTATTATTGATTGGCATTCTCATCACGCAAATGAACACGATTGGGCTTCTGCTTATAATTTCTTTTCTGAAATGGCTCAAAAGTATGGTCATTTAGATAATGTTCTTTACGAGATCTATAATGAACCATTACAAATTTCATGGTCATCAGGTATCAAACCTTATGCAGAATCAATTATTTCTGCTATTCGTAATCATGATCCTGACAATATAATCATCGTAGGTACGCCAACATGGTCTCAAGATGTTGATCAAGCAGCAAATGATCCAATAAATCAGCCTAACATTGCTTATACATTACATTTCTATTCTGGTACTCATGGACAATACCTTAGAGATAAAGGTAACTACGCTTTATCAAGAGGTTTGGCTCTTTTTGTAACCGAGTGGGGATCTGTAAATGCAAATGGAGACGGCGCAGTGAATTATGATGAAACTTGGGCTTGGGTAGATTGGATGAAATCTAACGGAATATCTCATTGTAATTGGTCAATTAATGATAAACAAGAAGGTGCCTCAGCATTATTCCCAGGTGCTTCAAGTAATGGAGGATGGTCAAACTTGACTGCTTCCGGAGCATTCGCTAAAGAAATCATGTTATCATATGATGGAAATGGATCAGGAGATGGAACAGGAGGTGATGATATTATTGAAGGTAATTGTCAAACTGTGACATTACCAGGGACAATTCAGGCAGAATCTTTCTGCAAGGCAAAAGGTGTTCAATCTGAAGCTACAACTGATGAAGGTGGAGGAGAAAACATCGGTTATATTGATGATGGTGATTGGTTAGAATATACAATCAATGTTCCTTCAGCAGGAACGTATTTAGTTGAATATAGAGTTGCATCAGAAGTCGGAGGAAGTCAGTTAAGATTAGACCAAAATGAAGGTAATGATATTCGTGGTTTAGTTGATATTGTAAATACAGGAGGATGGCAAAATTGGCAAACAGTTTCTCATGAGGTTACTTTTCCTACTGCAGGTGAACAAAATATAGGTGTTTATGCAGTAACTGGTGGTGTGAATATTAATTGGATTTCTATTACTTCAAATGGGAATGAGGATAACGATGATGAAGTTTCTACATTAACTATTCCTGGTAAAATTGAAGCTGAAAATTATTCTTCTATGAATGGAATTCAGACTGAATCAACAACTGATTCTGGAGGAGGAGAAAATATTGGATGGTTTGATAATGGTGATTGGGTTCGCTATACTATTACAGCACAATCAGCAAATGAATATGAAGTGACAATAAGAATGGCATCTGAAGGTGGTGGAAATGTTTCAATTGAGATCAATGGAAATATTGTAACAACATTAGACGTTCCAGCAACAGGCGGTTGGCAATCGTGGCAAAACATTTCTACAAATTTAAATTTACCATCTGGAACGTTTGAACTTGGTATATCAACAACCTCTGGTGGTATAAATGTGAATTATTTAGATTTTAAACAATTGACTCCTTGTCAATCTAATGGAGTTTCTTCAGTGAATTTAACTCCAGGTAATTCTACTGTCAATTTGAATGAATCTGTACAATTTGTTTTCTCAGCAATTGATAATTGTGGTAACGAAATCAATACGACACCTTCATGGTCAGCAAATGCTCCAAATGGTAGCTTTACCGCAAGCTCTGTGGGGCAACATACCGTTACAGCTGAATTAAATGGAAATGTGGCATCAGCGACTATCACAGTTTTAGAAGATGGAGGAGATAATAATGGTGGTTTTGTAGTTTCAAGAAATGGTTTACTACAAGTAAGTGGTAATAAAGTAGTAAATAAAAATGGTCAACCTGTAAGCTTTGCTGGACCAAGTTTATTCTGGTCTAACAATGGTTGGGGAGCAGAACGCTTTTATAATGCTGATGTTGTTCAATGGGTAAAAGACGATTGGAATGCTGGAATTATTCGTGCTGCAATGGGAGTTGAAGACAATGGAGGTTACTTTACAGATGCTGCAAGTAATAAAGCAAGAGTAGAGACAATAGTCAATGCAGCCATTGCAAATGATATGTATGTGATTATCGATTGGCATTCTCACCATGCAAATGAACATGATTGGTCACAAGCAGCAAACTTCTTTGCAGAAATGGCTCAAAAATATGGTCAATATGATAATGTGCTTTATGAAATCTATAATGAACCACTACAGATTTCATGGTCTTCTGGTATTAAACCTTATGCTGAATCAATTATTTCTTCAATTCGTCAGCATGATCCAGATAATATCATCATTGTAGGTACACCAACATGGTCTCAAGACGTTGATCAAGCGGCAAATGATCCAATTAATCAACCAAATATTGCTTACACATTACATTATTATGCAGGAACTCATGGCCAATCACTGAGAGACAAAGGTAATTATGCTCTTTCAAGAGGTATTGCTCTTTTTGTAACAGAATGGGGATCTGTAAATGCAAATGGTGATGGTGGAGTAAATTACAATGAAACTTGGGCTTGGATTGATTGGATGAAAGCTAATGGAATTTCACATTGTAAATGGTCATTGCATGATAAACAAGAAGGTGCATCTTTCTTAAACCCTGGTGCCTCTAGTACTGGAGGTTGGTCGAATCTTACAGCTTCAGGGGCTTTTGCTAAAGAAATTATGGCAACATATGATTATGGTACCGATAATGGAGGTGATAATGATAACAACGGAGATGATAATAATTATGGAACTACAATTCGTTTAGAGGCTGAAGATTATACACATATGAGTGGTATAGAAGCAGGAGGTGGAGTTGTAGGGTATATTGATGCTGGTGATTGGTTGGCTTTCCATGATGTAAATATTACAGCAAGTGGAAATTATACAATTTCATATCATGTTTCATCACCTTTCTCGGGAGGTGTAGTTCAACTTGAGGGTAATGCCGGTTCGACAGTATATGGAAGTGCAAATATTCCAAATACAGGAGGATGGGGCAATTTTCAAACTATCTCACATACAGCAAATTTAAATCAAGGAGTTCAAGATTTTGGAATTGGTTTTCCTGCAGGTCCATTTAATTTAGATTGGATTGAAATTACACCTGTTCAATCAAATTCTAGAAAAGCTGGTGGACATAATTTGTCATTAGAAAAAGAACTAGAAATAATTGCTTATCCAAACCCAGCAAATAATAAGCTTAATTTATCTGGTTTAGGAGAAAAATTTCATCAGTTAAATCTATATAGCTTGGATGGAAAAATAAATAATTCTATAACTATACCTTCTGAAAATGATTTTACATTAGATGTTCAATCATTGCAAAAAGGAGTGTATGTAGTTCAATTTATTGGTAAGAATGAAACAAAAACTATTCGTTTTATAAAAAAATAAATAGAGCTAAAGGTGAGGGGTTAATTACTCTTCACCTTTATATTTTGTGATATAAAATTTGATTATAATATGATCAAAATCAGTTCTTTTTTAATGTCTTTTTTAAGGTATTTGTCCATTTTATTTATTTGTGTAATAAATCTTAAGGAGGTAGGCAAACTCATATAATTTTCTTGTATTTGAGTATGTGATTATTTTAAAAACTCATTTACTGTAAATTGACAATGGAAAATACAATCTTGTCTGCAATTGAAAAATTAGAACATAAAGTTTCCCTAATGCAAGGAAGAATAAAATCCTTAGAAGGAAATGGATCTTCATTCAAAGATACTGAACATTTGAAGGTGAGAATAAAGCGTCATAAAATGGAAATTAATGAACTGAAGTTTCATCAAACAAGAGGGTAAAATAACCTAATTATACTTTTACTAAAAGAAATATTATCAAGGTGTTAAAGGCTTACTTTAATGCCTTGATTTTTTTTATTTGTAAAAAGTACCATTTAAAAAGAAACTAACTTGCTTACTATTCTCATTATTAGTATTTTTATACTATATACTGTTATATTAATACAACTAGCAAATTATAAATGAATAAAGCACTACTTTTCATTACACTAGCATTTTTTATTACTCCTAGTACTTTATATTCTCAACATACAAATAAGCAATTTGAACACCTGAGGGTAGAAAATGGATTATCTGATGCTACTGTTAGCTCCTTTCTTCAAGATGATAAAGGTTTTATGTGGTTTGGTACTTTTAAAGGATTAAATCGATATGATGGTTATCAAATGAAAGTTTTCCCATATGATATGGGAAGTAATAAAGGACCAAATGATAACATGATTTCTTCTTTATTACAAGATCATCAAGGTTTGATATGGATAGGTCTTAATAATAAAGGAGTTAGTGTATATAATCCTGAAAAAGAAATGTTTAAACATCTATTAGGTGGGAGAGAGACAAATCGTAAAATTGCGAGCATTTCTGTCAACTGTCTTTTTGAAGATGCTGAAAATAAAATGTGGGTGGGTACAAGTGATGGCCTATCTGTTATTTCAAAAGATAGAAAAAAATTTCAAAAATATTATTATGATGAAGCGAATCCAACTACTTTAAATGGAGAATCCGTTTATGATCTTGTTGAAGATAAATGGAATAGAATATGGATAGCTACCGATAATAGAAAGCTTTGTGTCTATGATAAAAGCTCACAAAAATTCTCTGAGGTTGAATACACTCATCTTCCATTAAATAGTCTAGAGGATAATGTAAAGAAAAACCTTTTTATCTATAACGATACTTTACTTTATATTGGAAGTAATAGTGGAGGATTGTCGGAATATAATTTATTAACTGGGGATTTTAAAACATACTTATCTGATACAAATGGAAAAGGACCTAGTAGTAATAATATTAAAGATATTTTGGCAGTAGATGATAAATTGTGGATTGCTACAGATGGAGCAGGTTTGGATGAATTTGATATTAGAACAAAGAAATTTTTAAGCCATAAACATTCTAAAGTTAATCCTCTGTCTATTTCTTCAGATGTATTGTGGAAGATGTATAAAGATAGACAAGATAATGTTTGGCTAGGAGCCTATCTTCAAGGAGTCGATAAATTTGATCCTAGTAAAAACTTTTTCAGACAGATAAGTAATAACCCATGTGATTTTAGGACATTACCGAATAAGCCTGTATTGTCACTCTACTATGATGATAATCACAAGTTATGGACAGGAACGGATTGGGGAGGATTGCATCAACAACTGTCAGAAAATGAAAATCATTTTAAACATTTTTCTATTGAAGGAAAAGAATCTTCGGAGTTTGCATTCGATGTAGTTAAAGCTATTGCACAAGATTCTTTAGGCAATTTACTTGTAGGTACATATAGTGAGGGGCTTAGAATTTTTGAAAAGAATACTGGTAAATATTTTCATTTAAAAAGAAACAAAGATGATAAATGCCTACCAAGTAATAACATTTGGACTATACTTACAGATTCTAAAGGATCAACTTGGTTAGGTACTTTGGGTGGTGGAATTGCAAAATATGACCCTATAAAAAAAGAATGTATACGATTAGATTTACAGTATCTAAATACGGGTCAACATCATGTATATCATATTTATGAAGATTCTAATTCTAATTTGTGGTTTAGTACAGATGGTGGGGTAGTATTTTATGATAGAGAGAAAGATGAATGGAATATGGAATTAATGGATCACTTAATTCAAAGAAACCATAATTATAGCTACATAAAAGCCGTTTACGAGGATAAATTACGTCACATTTGGATGGCAACGGCGGTAGGTCTCTTAAAATATTCTCCAGAAAGAAATGAGTTTGATCTAATTTCAAAAGAAGATGGATTACCTCAATTACCCATCTTAAATATTACTTCAGATAATAGAGGAAATCTAATTGTCATTTCGAAAAAATATGTTTCGAAAATGTCACTTTCTGATGAATCAGTAATTAGTTTTCATATTGCTAACAATTCATTTAATTATAATGTCATTGAAAAAAGTGAAAGAGGGGAAATATTAATTGGAGGGACAGAAGGTATTACTGTTTTTAATCCAAAACTGTTAGAAAAAAATAAAACAGCACCTCCTGTTTATATCACTGGCTTTGATCTATTTAATGTAACTCAATCTCCATTAGATTCTGCATCAATTCTAAAAGAGTCAGTTCTTGAAACAGAGACCATAGAATTGGAATATGATCAATCAGTATTTAATTTTAATTATTGTGCATTGAATTTTACTGAAACAGAGAGAAATGCATATGCATATAAATTATCTGGTTTCGATACAAAATGGAATTATGTTGGGGATAGAAAAATAGCAACATACACGAACCTGGATCCAGGTAAATATACTTTTAAAGTAATCGCTGCTAATAATCATGGAGTATGGAATAAAGAAGGAGCTTCAATCAATGTTATTGTAAAAGCACCTTTCTGGCAAACTACTTGGTTTAGAGTATTAATGTTCTTATTGATCTTAGTAGGCTTATATCTATTACAAAGAATAAGGATTATGAATGTCAAAAAGCAATTTGCTTTGGAGAGTATTCAAGCGGAAAGAGAGAAGATCAAGATTCAAAATGATACACTTGAAAAAGAATTAGATAACACAAAGAGTGAACTGACGAATATAACAATAAGTCATTTGCACAAGAATCAAAGTTTACAACAGATTAAACAGAAATTGGAAGAGCTTTCAGTCGGTTTGGGTAGCACAGAAAAAAGAAGAGTAAAATCTATTGTAAAAGAAATAAATAAAGAAAGTGAGGATCATGATTATTGGGATAAATTTGAACATCAATTCAATAAATCTCATGATAATTTCTTGGAAAGATTTAAAACAGAATATCCTGACTTAAGCAAAAGAGAACTTAGAATTTGTGCTTATCTAAGAATGGATTTAGAAAATCAAGAAATTGCTACACTAATGAATGTTAGTGTAAGAACTCTAGAAACTTCTAGATATAGAATCAGAAAAAAAATAGGCTTAGAAAAGAGAAAATCTCTAACAAAAATGATTACTCGCTTCTAATATCAAAACAAGGTTGCTAAATTTGGCAACCTTTTTTAGTGAACAAACAATTATAATTTTTTTATTGTGAAAGATAAATCTCTTTTAAAATCACCAATGTATAAGTTCTTACTTGTACTCTCTATTGCTACAGCATTAGGTTTTCAAGGTTGGAGAACCTTATTTAATAATTTTGCAGTAGATGAAATTGGTTTAAATGGATTTGATATTGGAGCAATTCAGTCATTTAGAGAAGTACCAGGCTTTTTGGTAGTTACAGCACTATTTTTTTTGATGTTCATTAGAGAAGATAAGTTTGCTTCAATCTCTATTATTGTAATGGGAGTTGGTGTAGCTTTGACTGGTTTTTTTTCTTCTTTTTGGGGATTAATGTTTACGACTTTAATCATGTCAATAGGTTTTCATTATTTTGAAACTTCTAACCAATCTTTGACATTACAAAATTTCTCTAAAGAAGATAGTCCACATGTACTTGCAAGATTAAGGAGTATTATGGCCTTTACAAATATTGCAGTAGGAGGTGCTATCTATGGATTATCTTATTTTTCTTCTTACGAAAATACTTACCTACTAATAGGTGTTCTAGTTGTATTGGCAGGTTTTTGGGCTATTTTTCAAAACCCTATTGATAAAGAAGCTGTTCCTCAACATAAAAAAATGATATTCAAAGGAAAGTATTGGCTTTTCTATGTTTTAAATCTTTTAAGTGGAGCTAGAAGACAGGTTTTTGTAGTTTTTGCTGTATTGTTACTGGTTGAAAAATATCAATTTACAATAAAAGAAATTACAGTTTTATTTGTCTTAAATAATATAATTTCAATGTATTTCAATCCAATCATTGCAAGAATGCTAAATAAGTATGGAGAGAGAAAAATGTTAAGTTTTGAATATATCAGTTTAGCAGTAGTTTTTATTGCATATGCTACTATTGAAAATAGATGGGTAGTAGCGGGTTTATATATTATTGATCATATTTTCTTTAGCTTTTCAATTGCTATAAAAACTTATTTCCAAAAAAATGCAAACCCTAAAGATATTGCTCCATCAATGGCAGTAGGGTTTACTATTAATCATATTGTCGCAGTATTCTTACCACTATTGGGTGGGTGGATATGGTTACAAGATTGGACATTACCATTTTATGGAGGAGCATTTTTATCTATCATATCATTAGTTTTTGCTCAATTTGTAAAGGTGCCTTCAACTGAAAATTAAATTCATTGTATTATATCAAGTATTATTCATTTTATGTGGAAAAAAGTGGAAGGAGTGTAAGATGAATATCTTCATTTTTACTACTTTGAGGCAACTTTAGATAATATTATTTCTAACGAAAATGAACATTACTATCAAAAGATTTGTATGATAATTAGTACTTGCTATTAATTTCTAAATAATAAAATCATTTGATGGCAAAACAACTATTGAAATATTCAACCTATTCATTCAATTACACACATGACAGAAATACAAAAAGTAGCACAAGAGTGTATCGATAATGCATTTACTTATGAAGTATATCGTGAAGCATTAGATAGTTTATTAGCTGAAGAACCAACGATTATTAGTTATGATGATTCATCATTGGTAGATTATACTCGATTGAATGTTACCAGAATGCAAAGGATTGATAAAACTAACAGGTTATTAGATCCTTTACGAGAAGCTGGAAGAGCGATTAATAGAAGTGTGTATTGGTTGGTGATCACTGAAGGATGGTGTGGTGATGCAGCACAAAGTTTACCTATCATTGCTGAAGCAGCTCAAGTTTCACCAAAAATTGATTTGAGGTTTTTACTTCGTGATAATAATGTAGAATTGATGGAGCAATTTCTTACAAATGGCTCGCGATCGATTCCAAAATTAATTATGATTGATCAAAAAACTAACGAAGTAATAGATGTTTGGGGACCAAGACCTCAAGAGCTAACTGAATTGATTCCAGAATTTAAAAAGGAAGTTGGTGAAGATAAACAACAATTTTCAATGAAAGTCCAAAGATGGTATAACAAAAATAAAGGTAAAGCCATTATGAAGGATCTTCAAAAAATGTTAGAGAGTTTAAAATAATTAAATTATAAATGTAAGTTTGTTTGTATTCAATTTCAGTATACAAACAAACTTTTTTTTATTATGTCATCCCATCATATAGTAAAAGATGATCAAGAGCCTGCTATTCTAATTGATCATTTATCTTCCTTTTCACAGCCAATAATTTTATCCATTCTAGAATGGAGCCCAATTGTTATCGCTACAGATAATTCTTATGAACAGCTTCTTTCTTTGGACATTAAAATTGATGTAATCTTTTATGAAAAAAATGAAGAGGCTATTTTGGAAAATATGAGACATCAAAATGAATATTTTCAATTAGAACAAGTTCACGGAAGTTTATTAGAGTCAGTATTGAAATGGTTAAATAAAAAAGATCATTTTGCTTTAAATTATTTTACATCTTCACTGCTGATTGATGATTATAAGTTTTGGGAAACTCAATCTTTCATCAAAACTTTAGTAGTTTTTGATAATAAATATAGGTGGATTCTTAATAAGAATTCTCCTTATCAAAAGTGGTTACCAAAAGGAGTGACAATCGCTACAAATGGTAGTATTATCCAACATCAAAATTTAGAACAACGCTCAATAAATAATTATGAAGTAATAAATGATGGAACTGTAAATATAGAACATCAGTCCGCTCTATTTATTGGTGAATCTATGGATTTCGATCATTTATTTTAATCAATCTTCATAAGAAAATACAGTATCGAATATTGTTGCAACAAATATTTTATCTAATTCTCTATTATTTTCCAAAAAGTCCATTAAATTCGTGCATCTAAGAATAATAAACACAATGAATACTTACAAAATTCCCTTTGAAACAGCAGGTCTTTATGGCAAAATGTTTCTAGATTATCTTTCAGAAAAAGAAGAAATTAAACCTTTATATAAATATTCACCTCAGTTATCATCATTTGAACAGATTATCAAAGATAGAAGCTCTTTTACAAAAGATGCTCGCCAAAGATTAGTCGATTCATTGCATCATCAATATGAGGGAATCAGTTCTTTCCCTAAAGAAAATGTAGATGCTTTATTGGAAAATAATACATTTACTGTAGTAACAGGTCATCAGTTAAATATTTTTACTGGCCCATTATTTTTCATCTATAAAATTGCTGCTACAATTAATCTTTGTAAGCAATTAAAAGAACAATACCCTTCATATAATTTTGTTCCAGTATATTGGATGGCAACAGAAGATCATGATTTTGAGGAAATAGCTTCCTTTCAATTAGGAGGACGCAAATATACATGGGATCATCCAAATGCTTCAGGTCCTGTTGGTAGACTAACTTTAGAAGGAATTGATACCATTCTAGATAGGATTAAAGATATGCCATCTCTTTTTGTTGATGCTTACAGGGAAAGTAAAAATTTGTCAGAAGCAACACGAAAGATAGTCAATACACTTTTTGGTGAGCATGGTTTAGTAATCGTTGATGCTGATTACAAAGAGATGAAAGAGCCTTTTAAAGAGGTTGTATTAGAAGAACTTTTTGATAATACAGGTTTCAAAAATGTATCAAAAACGAATCACTTAATAGAGGAGGAGGGATATAAAACCCAGATTTATGCTAGAGAGATAAATCTGTTTTATATGGAAGATGGTGTTAGATTACGATTAGAAAAAATAGATAATGGTTTCCAAACAGTAGGTGGTGAATATTCTTGGACAGAGGATGAAATTCGTCAATTAGTAAGTGATTCTTCAGAAAAGTTTAGTCCTAATGTTGTATTGAGACCTGTTTTACAAGAGATATTACTTCCGAACCTAGCTTACTTAGGAGGACCAGCAGAAGTAGTTTATTGGTTGCAATTAAAAAATGCATTTGATGCATATGGTGTACATTTTCCAATGGTTTTACCTAGAGGTTTCTGTCTGATTTTAGATGGTCACTTCTCTGAGAAATGGAAAAAAACTGGTTGGGAATTAGATAAACTTTTACAACCTAAAAGAACTATTGAAGATCAATTATTGGATGATGATGAAGCAATAATTACAGATCTTTCAAAGGAGTTAGCCCAAATTGAGTCTGCTTATGATGAAATTTTGGAAAAAGCGAATATAATAACTCCAACGCTACAAAAGCATGTGGATGCTGAAAAGACGAGAATGGTCAAAAGAGTTAAGCATACTCAGAATAAACTGAGAAAAGAAGGTAAAAGAAAGATACAAGAAGATATTGAAAGAGTTCTATGTATAAGAGAGTGTCTTCTTCCTAACAATGCACCTCAAGAAAGAATTAAGAATTTAATGGAGTTTTGGCCTAAAAATATCAATTTATTTTCCGAACTTATTAAAGAGTTAGATCCACTATCCTTTAATTTAAATGTGATGGTGGAAGAATAATAAATTTTACCACCCAAAACACTATTTAAAATAATGGATATTTCTTCATCTTCATTTAATGATAAAAAGTTAAATGATAAAAAGTTATTCAAAAACCCTATTCTAGAAAAATTAACCCACACACATGCAGCAGTTCCAATTACTATGTATTTATTAATTGGATCAGGACTATTGTTTTATGGAATGTATAATCAATTAGTCTCAGCTGTATTATCAGTGGGTTTATTTTTTGTGGGATTATTATTTTTTACATTCATTGAATATGTAATGCATAGGTTTCTTTTTCATATGGAACCAAGTACTGATTTGAAGAAGGATATTACGCATAAATTTCATGGAGTACATCATCATCACCCTAAAGATAAATCTAGATTAGCCATGCCACCAATACTTAGTGTAATTTTGGCTTCTGTCTTTTTTTTCTTGTTTAAATTAGGAATGGATGACTATTCTTATCCTTTTACATCGGGTTTTCTAACTGGATATGCATTATATTTAGGTGTTCATTATATGATTCATGCAATGCAACCTCCTAAGAACTTTTTTAAGGTCTTATGGATTCATCACAGCATACATCATTATAGAGATGATACAAAGGCATTTGGTGTTTCATCACCTTTATGGGATTTTATTTTCCGGACAATGCCTGATTGATATGATAATTAGAGATTAAAATAAATAGAAAATGACAAAGTACATTGATCAAAACAAGGATAGATTTTTATCTGAATTGTTTGATTTGTTACGAATTCCATCCGTAAGTACAGATGCAGAATATCAGCCAGACATCAAAAAAGCAGCTGCTTTTATTGCACATAAATTAACAGAAGCAGGAGCAGACAAAGTTGAAATTTGTCCTACAAAAGGTAATCCTGTAGTTTATGGTGAAAAAATGGTAGATCCATCATTACCTACAGTAATTGTTTATGGACATTATGATGTACAACCTGCTGATCCTATTGACTTATGGGATACTCCTCCATTTGAACCAACAATTAAAGGAGAAAACATTTATGCTCGTGGTGCTTCTGATGATAAAGGTCAGATGTATATGCATATCAAGGCATTTGAGTCAATGATGCAAAACAATACATTGGCATGTAATGTGAAATTTATGCTAGAAGGAGAGGAGGAAATTGGTTCAGTAAACTTAGGTGATTTTATTCGTGAGCGGAAAGAAGATCTAAAAGCTGATGTTATTTTAATTTCAGATACAGGAATGATTTCTGTCGATACCCCTTCAATTACTGTAGGTTTAAGAGGTCTAAGTTATATGGAAATTAAATTGACTGGACCAAACAGAGACCTTCATTCAGGTATGTATGGTGGTGCAGTTCAAAATCCATTAAATGCAATGGCAGAAGTGGTTGCCTCTTTAAAAGATGAAGATGGTCACATTACAATTCCTGGTTTTTATGATCAAGTTGAAATGCTTTCAGATGCGGATAGAGCAAAAATGGCTAAAGCACCATTTGATTTAGATGCCTATAAAAAAGCACTTGATATTGATAAAGAGTTTGGAGAAAAAGGATATTCTACAAATGAAAGAACGAGCATTCGTCCGACTTTGGATGTAAATGGAATGTGGGGTGGTTATACAGGTGAAGGAGCAAAAACAGTTATTCCTTCTCAAGCATTCGCTAAAATCTCGATGCGTTTAGTTCCACATCAATCTTGGGAAGAAATCTCAAAATTATTTACTAAACATATTGAATCTATTGTTCCTGATGGAATTAAAGTGGAAGTAACTACTCATCATGGAGGTACTCCAGTTGTTATCCCAACAAATTCAATTGAATATCAGGCAGCAAATGATGCTTATGCAGAAGCTTTTGGTAAAGAACCTATTCCAGTAAGAAGTGGAGGGTCAATTCCAATTGTTGCACTTTTCAAAGAAGAACTTAATCTAGATTCAGTAATGATGGGATTTGGTTTAGATTCAGATGCAATCCATTCACCAAATGAAAAATTTGGTATTTTCAATTTCCTAAAAGGAATAGAAACAATTGAGTTGTTCTATAAGCATTATGCTAAATTGAAGAAATAATAGAAAGATGAAACAAAAAAGAAAGCAATTAGGTTATATACTTGATTGCTTTTTTTATTGAAAAAATTAAAGAGAGAGTAAAAGTTGTAGTAGGGTTAGAACAAAATAAAAGGGTTATCCATAAAAGACAACCCACAATTATAAGTTTAAAATTCTTTGTTAAGGCTAAGGTATACAGTCATGAAAATAAATACCCGTAATAACAACAACTTGAGGCGGAGTTGTGTTAGCAACTTTAACAAGTGTAAATATAATTATTCTAGTGTAACAATTGCACTATATGTAGTTTTTTTTTCTTAATTCGATAAGAATCATCTTAATTAAATGAATTAAGTAACTTTTTGCCTTCAAAACTCTGCTTTCTAAATTTTTAATAGTACTTTTGCAATTTAGAACCATACTAAATAATGAAATAAGAAAAATCTAATTATTAATAGTGTGATTTCTAGATAATAAACATCAGTTTTTCTCAATTTTGAGGAAAGCCCAAACTTTTGATTCGATATTTACACAGCGTAGAAAACGTTTAATATAATGAGTGCAGATCAGGATAATAAAATATTAGAAGACTTTACGTCCAAAGAATATGAGCATGGTTGGACTGTTGATATAGAGGCAGACCAAGCTCCTAAAGGACTAAATGAGGAGATTGTAAGATTCATTTCTGCGAAGAAAGAAGAGCCAGAATGGCTTTTAGAGTGGAGATTAAATGCATTTAGAGAGTGGCAAAAAATGACTTGTCCAGAATGGGCTAACGTAGTATACGAAAAGGTAAACTACCAAGACATCATTTATTATTCTGCTCCAGTTCAAAAGAAAGCAATAGAATCTTTAGAAGAGGTAGACCCTGAATTATTAGCAACATTTGAAAAGCTAGGTATTTCTCTAGATGAACAAAAGCGTTTAACTGGAGTTAAAGATTCTAATATTGCAGTAGATGCTGTATTTGATTCTGTATCTGTTGCCACTACATTTAAAGATACATTAGCAGAGAAAGGTATTATTTTCTGTTCTTTTTCAGAAGCGGTTAAAGACCACCCTGAATTAGTGAAAAAATATTTAGGATCTGTCGTTCCTGTTAAAGATAATTTCTTTTCTGCATTAAACTCAGCAGTATTCTCAGATGGTTCGTTTTGTTACATTCCAAAAGGTGTTCATTGCCCAATGGAGTTATCAACATACTTCAGAATTAACGCATCAGGTACTGGTCAGTTCGAAAGAACATTAATCGTTGCAGAAGATTCTTCTTATGTTTCATACTTAGAAGGTTGTACTGCACCTCAACGTGATGAAAATCAACTTCACGCAGCTGTTGTTGAAATTTTCGTTCACCAAGATGCTGAAGTGAAATATTCAACAGTTCAAAACTGGTATCCAGGTGATGAGAATGGTAAAGGTGGTGTATATAACTTTGTAACGAAACGTGGTATTTGTGATGGTGATAATGCTAAATTATCATGGACACAAGTAGAAACTGGTTCTTCTGTAACTTGGAAATATCCTTCTTGTATTTTAAAAGGAGATAATTCTGTTGGAGAATTTTATTCAGTAGCTGTTACAAACAATATGCAACAAGCTGATACAGGAACTAAAATGATTCATATTGGTAAAAACACTAAATCAAGAATTGTTTCTAAAGGTGTTTCTGCTGGTAAATCACAAAACTCATATAGAGGTTTAGTGAAAGTTAATAAAGGAGCTAAAGACTCTCGTAACTTCTCTCAATGTGATTCTTTGTTAATGGGGGATCGTTGTGGTGCTCATACATTCCCTTATATCGAGGTGGATAACAATACTGCTAAAGTTGAGCATGAGGCAACAACTTCAAAAATCGGTGAAGATCAAATTTTCTACTGTAACCAACGTGGTATCGATACTGAACAAGCTGTAGCTTTGATTGTAAATGGTTACTGTAAAGAAGTTTTAAATAAATTACCAATGGAATTTGCTGTAGAAGCTCAAAAACTATTGGCATTATCATTAGAAGGTTCAGTAGGTTAATCTATTAATCATCTAATTATATAACTAAGAGGCAGTTCTGTAAAGAGCTGCCTTTTTTTTGTTCTCAAAACATTAATATTAAACTTTTGGTTGTTTGTGTAATTTTAATTTTATTGGGAATAGACTCATTTTTTTAGAACTACCAAATATGAACTACGACAAAGAATGGTATTTATCCGTTTTAAATGCCATTAATGATATGATATTAGTAAAAGGAGATAAATCAAAACTACTATGGGCTAACAAAGCATTTTGTGACTACTATAACATGTCCAATGAACAACTCCAAAATATAATTGACTCAGAACATAGTGACCCTGATGATACTATTCAATATGTAAAAGATGATCACTATGTATTTTCAAAAGGGATAACATTAGATGTTCCGTCAGAAGCGGTAACTGATGGAGAAGGAAATGAAAACTATTTCCATACCATAAAAAACCCTATAAAAAACAAGGATGGGATCACAGAGAGAACCGTTGGTGTATCTCGATTAATTGAAGACGATGAGTTAATCGCACATTCTAAAAAACTAAGAAAAGAGCAAAAAACAAGTATTAGAAACCTAAGAGCCTTTGTAAATACGATACCTTCTCCAGTAATCATGTTGGACTTAACAAAGCGTATAATTACTTATAGTGATTCTTGGATTAAAAATTTCCCAAGTAAAGAAGAATTATTCGGGGAGAATTTTAGTGATCATTATAAGAAACTATTTATTCAAAGTGAATTAGATGAAGTTATAAAAAACAAGATTAGATGTACCATAGATGTGGTTTCATTTAAATTTGACGGACTTCAAAAGTATTTCA
The DNA here is from genome assembly GCF_056161045.1 of Flammeovirga sp. AWQ4_249. Classification (NCBI taxonomy): domain Bacteria; kingdom Pseudomonadati; phylum Bacteroidota; class Cytophagia; order Cytophagales; family Flammeovirgaceae; genus Flammeovirga; species Flammeovirga sp. AWQ4_249. The sequence continues at coordinate 45,204 of NZ_JBSWYJ010000016.1, read as the reverse complement.
AGGTGCATATTGATCCATGGGCAATGAGTTCAGGCGAAATAGGAGGTGTACTTATTTTATTAAATGATATTACTTCTGAAATAGAAAAGGAAAAGGCATTAAAAGCTCATAATGAAGAATTAAAACAATTTGCATATATCACTACTCACGATGTCAAAAGTCCAATTGCAAATATTGAGAGCTTCTTAGAATTTTTAAAAGAAGATAAGACTATTACAGATATTACATCCTTAAATGCAATCCATTGGATTAGTAAGTCAATAGAAAAAGCAAATACTAAAATTGATGATTTAGTGAAAGTTATAGAGCAACGTGAGGCTTCTATATTCAAAGAAACAATCTCCTTACCTTCATTTATAGATGACATAAAAGGGAGTGTTAATGTAGATGAACTTTCTTTAAAAGATTTCTTAGACGTTGAAATTATAGGATCAACCTCAATAGTATCTTCAAAAAAACAATTGAATACAATCTTCGAAAACCTATTGACGAATGGATTACGTTATCGTAAGAATAATAAGAATTTAAAGATTAAACTTACAGTTGATACAACTTCCTCTGCTGAAAACAGTATTACTATTTCAGATAATGGTGTAGGTATCAATCTAGATTTGCATGGTGAGAGAATTTTTGAGATGTTCAAACGAGCCAATGATGTAGTAGAAGGAAATGGATTAGGGTTATATCTTGTTAAACAAGCGTGTGGACAATTAAGAGGAAATGTTAAAGTGAAAAGTCAGTTGAATCAAGGAACAACTTTCATTGTTTATTTACCTAAAAATTAATGATTATGAATATATTATTAGTTGATGATGATGAAGCAGCAAGTTTCTACAATGAAATTATTTTAAAGAGAGCGAATAATACATTTAATATTATCACTCAAAAGAATGGGGAAGAGGCCATAGGTTACCTTCAGATTCATAATAATGAAATTGATTTGATTCTGTTGGATATCAATATGCCAATCATGAATGGTCATGAATTTTTAGAAAATTATTCTTCTTTTAAATATCATGTTCAAGTTGTAATGTTAAGTACTTCTATTCTTAAAGAAGATAAAGATAGAGCAATAGAATACGAATTTGTAAAAGGTTTTATTAATAAGCCTTTATCTTATGATCTACTAAAAAAATATGCTGTATTAGTATAATGTTGTATGTAGAAAACTACCCGAAATTATTGCCCCGAAATACCCGCTTAAAAAACCAATGACAGCTCCTGATATTACTTGATAATAAGTGTGTGCATTTAAATAGAGTCTAGCTGTCATTACTAAACCTAATAAGATAATAGTCACTCCAAAAGCATCAAAGAGTATAATATGAGGTACTGCTTCTTCAGAAATAAAGTAGTATAAAATACCTAATAGACCTGATAACCCAACACAATGCAGGCTTATTTTATCAATGAAATTAGCAATATTGGCACTGACTAATGTAATCGTTGCAGAAGTAAAAGCAATACTTAAAGCAGTGCTTACATTTATCTTTGCAATTAGAATATAGCAGATTACTCCCAATGAAAGAATCATTAATGACAAAGCAAATGCACGTTCCTCTCTACTATGCATTTGTGGGCTCTTGACAACACCAAATCGTTGCATAATTAATAAACAACTAATAGGCATAAGTGTACTTATTGTACCCAGTAAGCTAAACAAAGACCATCTAGCATTATCATCTAGCCAAGGTGCTTCATTTACCCCAAAAAGAAATAACCCCGCAATGATGCAGGGTATAAAAATAGGGTGTAAAAGAACAGAAATAATTTGAAATACTTTTTTTGTTTCCATATTAAAGTTCCTTTCTCATTCTAGCTACAGGAATATTCATTTGCTCTCTGTATTTGGCAACTGTTCTTCTTGCAATGTTATATCCTTTGATTCTTAGAAGTTTTTCAAGCTTGTCATCAGATAAAGGTTTTTTCTTATCTTCATTATCAATCATGTCTCTAAGAACAGACTTTACTTGTTTGCTACTTACATCTTCTCCACTATCTGTTGAAATACTTTCAGAGAAGAAATATTTAAGAGGATAAATACCAAAATCCGTTTCCACAACTTTACTACTTGCTACTCTTGAGACGGTTGAGATATCCATTTGAATAATCTCAGCAATGTCTTTTAGAATCATAGGTTTTAATTGTCCTTCATCACCACTTAAGAAAAATGGCATTTGATAGTCAACAATTGCTTGCATTGTACGTAGAAGAGTATCTTGTCTCTGTTTGATAGCATCAATAAACCATTTTGCAGCATCAAGTTTTTGCTTCACAAAACGAACCTCTTCACGCATCTTCTTCGTTTTCTTTGGTGTTTTATCAAAAGCATCAATCATGTCTCCATATTGACGACTTACTCGAAGATCTGGAGCATTTTTTCCGTTTAATGAAATATTGATTCTTCCATTAACTTCTTTGATGATAAAATCAGGAGTAAGAAATTGTGCAGAAGCAGCATTACTATTCACTCCGCCTGGTTTTGGATTTAAATGAATGATAAGATCAATCGCATCTTTCATTTGTTCATCGTCAATACCTAACCTCTTTTGAATTTTAGTATAGTGCTTTTTCTTGAATTCTTCAAAACAAAGAACAATCATTTTGATAGCTATTTTGACAATAGGATCATTTGTGTCTTTTTTCTTTAATTGAATTTCAAGGCATTCTTGTAATGTTCTTGCACCTATACCAGGAGGATCAAATTGCTGAATTTTCTTTAATGTTTTTTCAACATGATCTAGATCTGTTTCGACATTTTGTAGAAAAGCCAAATCATTCACGATAGCTTCTAATGGTCTACGGATATAACCATCACTTTCTATACTACCGATGAGTTGTTCGCCAATTTGTTGTTCAACATCATCAAGTTTTAGAAAACTCAATTGCATCAATAAAGCATCTCCCAAAGTATCCATCATAGGAATTGGAAGTTCTTTATCGTCGGCAACATCACCGTCGCCATACATTTTATATCCAGCTACGTCATCTCTATTGACGTAATCATCAAGATTAACTTCGTCTATTGGGTCTATTTCAGGAATGTCATCAAACTCTTCATTTGAATCTTCATTAGTAGTAGTATCGTCACTCCCAAACTCGTTTTCTTCTCGGTCAGACTCCTTCCCTTCTTCAAGAACTGGGTTTTCTTGTAGTTCTTCTTGGATCCTTTTTTCCAATTCGATCGTCGGTACCTGCAACAATTTAATAAATTGAATTTGTTGCGGCGATAATGTCTGTGTCTGCTTGAGCTTCTGTGCCTGTTTTAACATGGTCTTTGAAGTCAGTAATTAAAAAATATATTTCTATACACTAAAAAAGAGTAAAGAAAATAAAACAGTTTGATGACGGTAAATCATCTTATCCTTATCCTAAAGAATATACAATTTTAGCTTCAAATGCTTATCTTGCCTATTCTTTAAACACATTGGTTAATTAGGTATAAGTATATTTAATACACGAAAAATAACATATTTTGTTGTGGAAATAAAATTAAAATCGTGCCATTGTATCCTTAACACTGAAAATCAATATTTTATATTTTAAATAACTTTTAATATGAAGAATTTTTTAGCTTTAGCCGCCTTATTTGTGACTCTTTTTTCGTCTTGTGATAGAAAAGTAAACAATGAACCTCAAGTTTCAGTATCAGAATTTGTAGAGATCAGAAATGAACATCCTGATGCAATTGTTTTAGATGTACGTACTCCTGGAGAATATGCTACAGGTACAATTGAAGGTGCTGTAAATATTAATGTAATGGATGATTCTTTTGCTTCAAAAGTTGAAGGGTTAGATAAAAACCAAACTGTGATGGTTTTCTGTAAAGCTGGTGGAAGAAGCGCGAAAGCAAAACAAAAATTGGTTGATATGGGTTTCACCGAAGTAGTAGACCTTGAGGGTGGTATTACAGGATGGAAAGAAGCTGGAGGAGAAATTGAGCCAACGAATCAATAATCTTAATACCTCTATAGATATTATTAATTGGATCTTGATTGAATTCTAAAGTAAATTGCATCCATTAATTAGTTACAAAAAAATAGATATAAATATGAAGTTAGTGGTTTCTCCAGCGAAAAGTTTAGATTATGAAACTTCGTTTCAAACCGATATTGAATCTACTCCAAGATTTTTAAATCAATCTGAACAACTTGTAAAATCATTAGCAAAGTTATCTTCAGAAGATATTGGGAAACTAATGAGTATAAGCCCTAAATTATCTGATTTGAATAAAGAACGTTTTATGGATTGGAAAAAAGACTTTGATCCAAAAAATGCTCGACAAGCTGTTTATGCTTTCAAAGGGGATGTTTATGTAGGATTGGATGCTTATTCTTTAGATAATAAACAACAAGAATACTTACAAGAACATTTAAGAATCTTATCTGGACTATATGGTGTATTAAAACCAATGGATTTAATGCAAGCATATCGTTTAGAAATGGGAACGAAATGGGGTATTGGAAAACATAAAAACTTATATTCTTTCTGGAAAGAGACGGTCACAGATTCATTGAATAGTGAATTAGCTAATGGAGAAATTTTGGTTAATTTAGCATCAAATGAATACTTTAAGGCAGTTGATAAGAAGAAGTTGAAAGCGGAGATTATAACGCCAGTATTTAAAGATTTTAAAAATGGCAATTATAAAGTCATTAGTTTCTTTGCCAAAAAAGCGAGGGGAATGATGGTACGGTATGCAACTGATAATAATATAGAGAATGTAGAGGATTTAAAGAATTTTGATTTTGAAGGGTATCATTACAATGAATCCCTAACAAAAGGGAATGAATGGGTATTTACTCGCGATCAATAATCATAATTTAATCTCACAAATAGCCACTTTAGAGTTACATCTGAAGTGGCTATTTATTTTTTCTCTTATCTTTAGTCATATTTTTTAAGTAGACTTTATGAACAAGCAGTGGTTATTTTCTAAAAGGTTAGATCTATATTTCATGTATTTGCCAATTTTGGTTACATGGATTCTTTGTTTCATATTTGATCATCAGTTTGAAACAGTTAAAATACCACTTTTCGTTTGGGTAGTTTTCGTTTTAGGAGTCGATGTTTCCCATGTTTGGAGTACAATTTTTAGAACATATCTATCCAAAGATGAAAGAAGTAACTATTCATCACCAATGAAGTGGGCTCCAATCATAGCCTTTATTTTATCCTTTTTCATCTCATGGTATTCAGAATATTTATTTTGGAGAGTCCTAGCTTATTTTGCATTATTTCATTTTATCAAACAACAATATGGTTTCATCAAACTATATGAAATTAGAGATGGTGTAAAGAAGTTTTTATTGAAAGATACATGGATGATATATTTAGGTACACTTTATCCTGTTCTTATTTGGCATTTAAAAGGAGATCGAAAATTTAACTGGTTTGTTCAAGATGACTTTTTTGTTTTTTCAATGCTTAATGACCAACAAGTTCAAGTTCTAAATATATTGTACTTTTCATTGTTATCAGCATGGGTAATTGAACAGGTATATCAATCCAAGAAAGTTAAACAAATGATACCAATCGGTAAGATACTTTGGATGGTATCTACTTTTGGTACTTGGTGGTTAGGAATAGTTTATTTCAATTCAGACTTCTCTTTTACTATTACAAATGTCGTCGCACATGGAATACCATATATGTTATTAGTATTCTATTATGTTGAAGAAAAAAAGAAGTTGGAATCACCATTAAGAAAGGTATCAAAAATAGCATTGAATGTCATTTGGATGATTTCAATTTGCTTATTATTGGGATATTTTGAAGAGTTTTTTTGGGACATTTTTATCAATAGCGAAAAGAAATCTTTCTATGGAGGGTGGACATCTTTATACCTAGAAAATGACCTAAGTCGTGCATTATGTATTGGCTTATTATCACTTCCACAAATCACACATTATATTCTTGATGGCATTATTTGGAAAGGCAATAAGAATAAGAACATGAGAAAAATCTTTGCAAATTAATTATGAAAAGAAGACAATTTGTACAATTATCCTCATCTGCTCTCTTTAGTGCTTTATTAGGTTGTGGTAATACTAAAGAAAAACTTCCCTTTACTATTGAGGTGCAATCAGATCATAAAGTAGGTCATTTAGTGTTGGAAAGTATTTTATTTCCTAAAGTAAAAGAGCCTAAAGTTGAAACCTTAATTGTTGGTGGTGGCATAGCCGGTATGACTTCCGCTTTCTTGTTAAAAGATGAATCATTCAAACTATTCGAATTATCAAACCGATTGGGAGGTAGTGCTGCATCAAACACATACAATGAGACAACATTTGCTCAAGGTGCTCACTATGATATGGTTTATCCTCAGAAGTTTGGAAAACAGGTATTACAGACATTAGTTGACTTAGATATAGTATATGAAGATGGAGCTTTTTATAACTTCAAAGATGAAAAGTATATAATTCCCAAAGACTTAATGACTACTTGTAAATTTGGAGATGAATATTATCATGAAGTTTTATTTCAATCTGAATGGGCTCATAAATTTTATCAAGCTATTGTCCCATATTATGAGAAAATGACATTGCCTTCTAGATTGTCAGATCGAAAAACAAAGGAGTTGGACAATATTACTTTTAAAAAATGGCTTGAAGACTTAAAAATTCCTTTCCCTAAAACATTTTTAGAAGGGATGGACTACCATTTAATAGATGATTATGGAGCAGGCGCAGATACTGTTTCTGCTTTTGCTGGAATAGCATACTATGCAGTAAGACCTGAAATTGGACAATGCTGTGCTACATTTTCTCCTCCTCAAGGTAATGCTTATTTTATTGATAAAATGAACTCTTTTCTTCCAAAGAATACAGTTTTCAAAGAACATTTAGTTAAAAAAATCACTAAAAAAGAAAAGGGTTTCATTACTGAGGTAATTGATATTAAAGATAAAGTAATCAAAGAGATTCATTCTGATAAAATTATCTATGCAGGTCAAAAGCACGCTTTGAAATATATTTTAAAAGAAGAAAAACAAAAACTGGATATTCAACAAGCTCCATGGATGGTGATGAATATTATCCTTAAGAATGAGAATACTATACCTTTTGGCTCTTGGCAAAATGAGAATTTAGAAGATCACTCAAGTTTTATGGGTTTTGTAGATTCATCAACTCAATATTCACAGAAAGATAGAGTATTAACTGTCTATCATTGTTTTAATGTCTCAGAAAGAGAATCTTTAAAGAAGATAGAAGGCAAAAAACAAGAAGTAGTATTGGCATCACTAAAGAAAATAGCTGAATTCTTTCAGATTGAAAGTGAAGAAGTTATTTCTCAAATTGAAAAAGTATATATAAATTTATTGGGACATGGAATGCCAATACCAAAACCAGGGTATTTATTTAATGATTTAAATGATAACCGTAGGTATAAGGAATTAGTATATGCTGGCGTTGATAATGGTAGATTACCTTTTTTAACCGAAGCAATGGACTCAGCTATTGAAGCTGTTTCTCTATTAAAAAATCAATAAACTAATAAAAATGAAAGAACTACTATTGGATTTAACACAAGGTTGGGGAGTGAGTTTAATTTACATTCTCATATTTGCTGTAATCTTATTCATTGCAAAACTATTTAAAAAGCTGGTTTACAAAGACGATGTTGATAGTCAATTGATAGACAAAGATAATGTTGCCTATGGTTTATCTATTGGTGGATATTTTTTGGGTGTATTTAGTATTTACATTGGAGCATTGATTGGTCCTTCGCATGGGTTAATGACGGACATTATTAATGTTTCTGCTTATGCATTAGGTGGTGTAATTGTCATGTTTATCTCTTCATGGATAAATGATTATATGATATATCGTCAAATGTCAATTAGGGAAGAAATTAAAAATAAACATAATGTTGCTGCAGCAATTGTACAGGTAGCAGCATCTATTGCTTCAGGATTTATGATTGCTGGAGCAATTGCAGGAGATGGTGGAGGACCATTACAAGCATTTGTGTTTTATTTAATTGGACAGGTCTTTCTAATTCTATTCACAAAAGGATACCTTAAATTTTCATCATACGATATACAAACACAAATAAATAGAGGAAATATTGCTGTAGCCTTTAGTGTAGCAGGAAAGATGGTTGCAATTGGCTTACTTGTAATGATTGCAATTGGCCATGATTTTATGGGCTGGAAGAAAACTTTTATCATGATTTGTTTAGATGGTGCTATTATGATCATCTTGTTATTTATCGTCAGTTATTTCTTTGATAAAGTAATTATTCCCAAATCAGATTTATCGTATGAATTAGTAGAGGATAAAAACATTGGTGTAGGTGTCTTAGATTTCTTTATTAATGTAATGGTAGCACTCTTAGTTTTCTTTCTGTTTTGAATTAAACAAATATAAAATACTATAAATGAAAAGTGAATACTTCATTTTTAGTGTTAATATGCATAATATCATTAAATAAGGTCATTTAATATTGATGAACTAACGTAGTTTTATATTAAACTAATTACGTTATGCATCATATTATTAAGACCTTTTTTATTTTCATTATAATCAATACAAGTTTGTATGCTCAATCCATAGATAAGGAGCATAAAATGACTGTACATAAACATTCAAATGATCGTTATGAAGTAGGGAAGAACCTTAAGATTGTCGATGGTAACGCATTGGATGCTTTAAAATTAATTCCAGCAGTTGACGTTGATGCAGATGGAGTTGTTAGTTATAGAGGGAATCAAGGAGTACAGATTTTTTTAAATAATCGACCAGCAAGTCAATCAGGAGAATATGGACCTATTTTAGAACAAATTTTAGTACAGGATATTGATTTTATAGAAATTATTTCAAATCCCTCAGCAAGATATGATGCAGATGGAACAGCAGGAATAATTAATATAAATACATCTTCATCAAATTTGAAAAGTACTTCTGCAAATGTGATGTTGGGTATGGGTACAGCAGATAAATATGATGCAGGAATTGGTCTTCAAAAGCAATATGGTAAATTTTCTTTAAATACCTCTTATAATTTTAAGGAAGAAAATAGGTATGCTTCTATGGATGCTAATCTACAAAACTTTAACGAAGACGGTTCAACTAAAAATACAGACCAAACTTATTATGGAAATAATAATTTTACCAAGCATAATTTTCAATTAGGAGGGCAGTATGATTTTGATAAATATAATAGCCTTAGTATATCAACCAATGTTGTCAAAGTAGATTGGGGAAGAGATGGTGAACTTTCTTCAGCAATTACAGAAGGAGATTCAAATCCCATAAATTCTTCTCAGGTTAATGAGATGTATGGTGACAAATTGAAAGGAGAAGTAAGGTTAGATTACATTCATAAGACAGATAGAGAAGGAGAAGAGCTAAGTTTGAGTACTGCATATGCATATGGTAATGTAGAAGTTGATAAATTCCTAGGCGACTATGAAACAAATACTAGAAATGCTTCTTTCTCAAATTTTTCTTTTCAAACAGACTATACAAGAAAACTGTCAAATGAAATATCATTAGAATCGGGGGTAAAACAAACTATTCGCTCTAAGACGGATGGTTTATATGTTACAGATTATGATGAATATACGGGAGTCTTTGAACCTGATTTATCTAGAAATAATGTATTTAATTATAATGAATATGTTACAGCTGCATATCTAATGATTTCAGGATCAAAGAAATCATTTTCTTATCAAGTAGGGGTGAGAGCAGAGCAAACTATTATTCGAACAAATCTGGATTCTGATCCTTATGACATTTATAAAAACGATTACTTCAAACTTTATCCTAGTCTCAGTTTAAAACAAAATTTATCAGACATAGATAATTTATTTTTTACTTATACCAAGAAAGTACAGCGACCAAGTATGAGAATGATTAATCCATTTGTTGATTATTCTAACCCAAGTTATATTAGACAAGGTAATCCAGACTTAAATGCATCTTTTATTGATTCTTTTGAACTTGGTTATAATTTAAATAAAGATAAATTCAACTTTAAAGGGTCAGTTTATTACAAACTATACCAAGACCCTGCAAGATGGTATACTACAGAAGGAGATGATGGAGTGATGGTCAATTCAGTTGAAAATATGGATAAGGCAGCCGATGCTGGTGTGGAATTAATTATTGATACTGAAATATCAGATTGGTGGAATGTGAATGCCAATGTCAATGTTTTTTACAGTATGATTGATGGTAGAAATATTGACCCTAATGTTTATCAAACAGGTATGAATTGGAGAACAACCATTACCTCAAATATGAAATTATGGAAAGGGTCTCAATTAATGATCGCTGGTACTTATTTATCACCACAAAATAATCCACAAGGCGATGTCGCCCAACGTTATTTTATTAATGCATCACTTTCTCAGTCCATATTTCAAAATAAAGGAAGCCTAATCTTATCATTTGATGATGTATTTGATACGCAGCTATATGAAATGACGAGAAATCAACCCACTTTCTCAGAAGATAAAACCTATGATTGGGAATCAAGAGTGATTCGCCTAACATTTAGATATAGAATTGGAAATAATAAATCAAAAAAGAAAGAAGCTCCAAAAGAAAGTATGGGTAATGATATATTTAATTAATATGATGTTAAACAAAAAGTTAATTAATTTAAATGTTTAAACCTAAACAATAAGCCTGTAGTATAACACTATATACACTACTAAAAAACTATTATTTTAAAACTATATTATGAAGTCTACTACTTATTTAAAATTACTATTATTAAGTTTATTAGGAATTACAATTTGGTCGTGTTCAAATGATGAAGTTGATGATTCTCCTACAAATTTACCTTCACAAGTGAATAGTTATGCAGCTTATTCATTTAGTTCATTTTCTTCTGGAGGTAGAGTAGATATTGAAACGAATCAAGACGGAGATATCTTTGTCAGAGTTCAGTTAGATGATCCAGCAAGCGAAGATAACGTAGTTAAAATTTATAATAATCATTTTGATGGACAAGATCATGGTGTCTATCTCACCTTGAATACTATTGCTTCAGGTGAAACAGAAAGTCTTACGGAAGTAAATAAAAGTGATGATGGATCTTTTATTTCATTTGAAGATCTTGTTACTGCAGATAGAAACATAAGAGTTTTATCAGACGAGTCCCAACATTTATCTATTAATATTTTTACTGATCTAGGTCAAAATGCGTTTGTTCAAGGTGCAGAAAAAAACTATAATATTCTAGATGCAGATTCTAATGTTGTAGCTTAATCTAAATTCTTGCCTAGAAACAATGATTACCCGATGTTTGTTGCTGTTAAGTTGACGAATGAAAATACTTCAACTGATTTTTATCCATCCATTATCGAAGGGAGTGCTGCTACTGGAGAGATTTCAAATAATGTGATAGCAGAGCTTGAGCCTATTTTGAGATTTGGAAGTGATGCATTGGGTACAATTTCAATGAATAATTTAGAAAATTATACTTCTTCAGATTCTATTTCTAATGGATTTATCGTATTGAGAGAGAGTTCTAGAGAAGGAAATGAATATGCGAGAGGTGATGTTGGGGGAAATGAACTCACAGGTGGATTTAACGAATATATTTTTGATAATGAACAAAATGAAAATTATATAGGTCGAGTTGTTCTTCAAGAAAGAGTAAATGGTTATACCTTAGTAAGTTATCAAATGACAGGAGGTGAAGATAATCCTTCTCAAAATAGTACTGTAGGATTGTTTAATAATAATCATATACAATACAATGATGGAGAAATTATGGATCTAAAAGAATATGAAGCTGGAAGTGAAGATATTTTTTATACTGATGTTCGCAATGTATCTTATTCAGATTTAACAACTACTGATAATCATATTAGGATGTTTGTTGGAACTGAAGACAGAGGAGGAAGTTATTATGCAGTATCTAATATAGGTACAGCAGCTTATACAGGTGAAAATGAACTTACTGACATAGATTATTTTGAAGGTGTAGTTGCTATTCCTCTTGAAATTATTTAAAAGAAAGAGTGAATGCTAAAACGGAATGTGTAGTGAATTTAGATTCGTCTGTCCCTCATAATAATGATTACCTTATCAAAATATTTACAGGTACTGATTTTCAAGACGAATCTGCAACCGAATTAATAGATTTGAGAATTATAAATTCAGATGGAATGACTTCTTATAGAGATTTACATTCTTTGAATTATCTAGATATTACAGGTGGTCAGGCACATTACAGAATTTATCGAAAAGAAAGTGTTGATGAATACAGTTATATAGGAGCTAGTATCATAGAGTAAAATTATTAAAATACAAAGGAAGGTTGTTTCTGAAAAGAAGCAACCTTTTTTCGTTTAAAAAGCAAAGAATAAATTATATTATTTTGAGTTAAATTTGATAAAAGTCACTTTTTATTAAAGAGTTTCATACGTTTGAATTTATTAAAAGAAAACTTATTTAAAATCAGTCTAAATAAAATTACTTTTGAGCAAATATTGATTTTAACGTTTGTCTATGAAAACTTGTAGCCTAAAAATATTTATTTTCTTTTTTACTCTGATATCATTTTTTAATGAGCTAAAAGCTCAAAATGTAAGTGATATTCAAGGTGTTGTGTCAGATGAAAATGGAACACCTATCATTGGTGCTAATGTAATAATTCAAGGAGGAAATTACGGTGATGCAACAGATGTAGATGGTAAATACAAAATTGAAAATGTCTCTGCTGGAGTTAAAAAATTGGTGATTACATCAGTAGGTTTTAAAACACTAACCCTTGAGGTAACTGTTGTCTCAGGTGAACTTTTGGAGAAAAATTTCACTTTAAAAACCTCTTATTCTAAGTTGGATGAAGTAGTGGTAACTGGTGATTTATACAGTGATGAATATCTAACCAATGCGACAACAGTTGGTACTAAAGTTCCTGTACATCCCAAAGATCTTCCATTTGCTTTGGATGTTCTATCACAATATATGTTAGACCAAATTGAACCTGTTAGAATTACTGATGCCATTCAATATGTAAGTGGAGTCAATCAAGAAACAGGCTTTGGCGGTAGAACAGATATTTACATTATTCGAGGATTTAGGTCAGAAAGAGAATCTATATTTAAAAATGGATTTAGAAACCCTATGAGAATCTATAGAGAGTCTTCTAACATTCAACAAATAGAAGTTGTAAAAGGGCCTGCTTCCGCTTTATATGGAGTATCTGACCCAGGAGGAACTATTAATATTGTTACTAAAACGCCCAAGTCTTATAAACATGGAGAGGTAAATTTCACTACCAATACATTTGGGATGGTCAGGCCTTCATTTGATATTGGTGGACCTTTAGGGAAAGATGATAAAATGAAATTCCGTTTAAACGGTGCTATTGAATCAGGCGGAACCTATAGAGACTTTATTGATACTGAACGCTATTTTTTAGCTCCTGTATTTACTTATGATGCTTCACCAAATACAAAAATTACTGTTCAAGGTGAATATTTAAATCATTCTCAACCAACCGATAGAGGAGTGCCTTTATACAATCCAGCAACAGGAGAAATGCATAGTTTTGATCCAAGTAAAAGTTTTGGTGATCCATATAATGAAACACATAACACCAATAATTTGACACAATATGAGATTGTACATCAAATAGGTAGTAAGTGGACATTTAGAAATGCTGGAAATATGTTATTTACGAATGGAGAAAGAAATGCCGTTGAAGTAAGTGGTTTTGTATCTCCAGATTCTGTAAAAAGATATTACCAAGACCAACGTCATGAAGAGATGTATCTTGCTATGCAAAATGAGATTTTAGGTAATTTTGAACTAGGATCTACAAAACATAAGTCAGTATTCGGAGTTGAGATTGCTCAAACAACGACAGATATGTTTATTCAGAAAGATGGGTCCTATGATACCGTTTCTATCTATAACACCGATTACAATCAAAGACCACCAAATGATTTGGAGCTAACAACTTCTAATGACTATCTATATACAATCAATAATTACGGTTTTTATGCCCAAGATTATATGGAAGTAACGAATTGGCTTAATTTAATTGCTGGTGTTCGTTTTGATATCTATGATCAAACCTATGAAAACCGTCTAAATGGAGAAACAACAAATAGTACTTACATGGGATTCTCACCAAGAGTGGGAGTGTTAGGTAAAGTCACAAAAGATATTTCATTATTTGGTAATTGGAGTACAGGTTTTAATCCTCAATGGGGTAATCCGGCAGATAAAGATGGAAATGTATTTGACCCAATCATTAATCAATCCTTTGATATTGGAATGAAATTCTATTTCCTTGATGATAAATTCAATATTACAACTACTTATTTTGACCTTTCAAGAGATGGTTATTTAGTGGAAGATCCGGATGATCCTGATTTCCAAATTCAGACCGGTAAGGCAAAAAGTAATGGTGTGGAATTTGATTTGCAAGGGGAACCACTTCCCGGTTGGACCTTTATGACTTCTTATTCATATACAAATGCAAGAATTACAGAAGATACAAACCCTGATAATATTGGACAGCCGTTATTAAATGTCGCTCCTCATATGTATAAATTATGGATGAATTATGAAATACAAAAAGGAGGAATGAAGGGATTTGGTGCAGGTATTGGATATAATTACGTTTCTGAACGTGCTGCTGCTTCTGTTCCAGATGCCGAAATGTTGCCAGCTTATAATTTATTTGAAGGGAATATTTTTTATAGAACGGATCGTTGGTCATCTACTTTGACCATAAAAAATATAACAAACACCGAATATTATGTCGGCTCACAAAATTATAATCGAGTTATGCCAGGAGCACCACGACATTTAGTGTTAAGTTTTAGATATTTATTCTAGTAAGAATTTATTAAATAATTTTATAGAGGTAGAAACTCCAATCTACCTCTATTTGTTTTTTATATAAATGAGGAAGATTCATCAATTTTTAGGTCTTGTATTAGGAGTGCCACTATTTATTATTGGCTTGTCAGGAAGCATATATACTTGGCAACCTGAACTTACTAGGTGGATATATTCTGATTTATATTTAGCTCAATCCTCAGCCTTAAATCTCAGTTATAAAGAAGTTGCCAAACATCTAGAGAATTTATCTTCAAAAGAAATTAAAACGTTTTATTTTCCAGAGAGAGAAAGAGAAACATATATCATCCAATATTATAATGATGAGGCTTTTTATTTCATCAATCCATCAGATGGTAAAGTATTGGGTCAAATGATGACAAGGAGAGGAATATTAGATCATATTCTCACCATTCACATGAGTTTTTTTATAGATGGCGGAAAATATTTTGTTGCCTGGACTACATTAATATGTGCCTTTATGATACTCTCTTCAGGCCTTTATTTATGGTATCCCAAAAGAAGAAAATTTAGAAAAAGAGATTTTTGGAATCTAGTGAAGTCAAATAGTAAAGGTTTTAATATCAATTGGCATAAATTAATTGGCTTGTATTGTACACCATTTATCTTGATTTTGGCACTTTCTGGACCCTATTTTACTTTTAAAATTCCATATCAGAAAATTATTGGTATTGTTGTACAAGAGAAAACAGACAAACCTTCTCAACTAACTTCCATTCAGAGTAATAAAAAACCTATGAATATTGAAGAAGCATTAGATTTCATGAAAGGTTATTTTACTGAATATTCGCCAAGGTCTATTCATTTAAATAAGACAAAAACAGCCTATTTTTCATGGCTAAAAAATCCAGAAGGTGTGGATAGTGGAATAAGAATTCGCCCGTATATGAATGTAGATATTTATACGCATCAACCTATTTATACTTTTGACCCTGATCAAACAAATACTTTAGATGAAATTACAAATCAATGGATACCTCCAATTCATTTTGGAGAACTAGGCGGATTTTTTCATCGTTTGCTAAACTTCCTCATCGGTATAGGATTATGCCTAATTATTGGTTTTGGTTTTGCATTCTACCGACAGAAGAAAAAGTAATTTTATATATTAGTGTTCTGTATGAACAAAAAAGCTTAATTGATGAATAGACCCTATAAGTTAATAACAACAACTGTAGATGCTGTAAACCCAGATATATCTTTACTAGACGGTACCGAACTTAAAAGATATAAACGCTTTATTTCTGATCAAAAAAGAGAAGAGTTCCTTGCTGCAAGAACATTTTTAAAAATTGCCTTGGCAAAAGAACTTGGTGTGAAAGCAAAACAGATTTCACTTTCTTACTCTGAAAATGGTAAACCTTATATGTCTAAAATTTATGGTGAGTTTTATTTTAATTTATCTCATAGTAATGGATACATTGTTCTGGGCATTTCCAATAAAGAAATTGGAGTGGATGTAGAACCTATTTCAGCATTAGATGAAGAAAAATTAAAATGGTTTTTAACCCAACAAGAACTTAAGGAGGTAAAATCAATACAAAGTAACGACAAAAGGAAAATGGCTTTATTTCAATTGTTTACAATGAAAGAAGCATTTATTAAGGCAACAGACAAAACATATACTCTGGATACTTTTAGTTTTTGGTTTATTAATGGGAAATGGGAGTTGCAGATTTCGGGTGAAAATCCTTGGAATTTTGATGTTAAATCTATTGGGAATGAGCTGTCAGTAGCGGTTTGCTACCAATAAAAATTAAAAAAGAAATGGAGGGAAGCCTAAGTATGAAATCATAACTTTACCTATTATAACTAAAATAAAAGTTGAAGTTAAAATAGAAATCGAAATAGCTTCAAAAGAATTTAAGCCTAAATATTTAAACACTGATGTGAACTTAATAGTCGCTAAAACTAAAGCTGCCACGATGATTATTGCAATGATCAACTTTTCCATATTTTATACTAATTAATCCTAAAAATGTTACGAAGACAAAAATAAGAAACAATGTTACTACTATTTTACATTTGTGTTATTTTTCTTTATTTTATTAACAAAATATTAGACTATCAACATCTATTTACACTGTTTCTTGAAAAATACTTTTAAGGATTGTAAAAAATAATAAGTGAATATAAATTCATTAATACGCATTAAAAAATGAATAAAAGTTTACCTGTAAATTGTATGATTTACATTTGTGAAAAACATGTAAATACACTTTTTGAATTGCAAAAAGGTGCTTAAAAAGATATAAAATTAAGAGAAGATCAATGTTTTAGCTCCTTTATTTAGAATGCACTTGAATGATTCTAATTAATTGATAAATTTACAATACAGAATCTAGGTACTAATTGATAAACTACTAACATGGAAAAAATAAAAGCTATTATTACTGGTGCTACGGGCATGGTAGGTAAAGGTGTTTTGCTGGAATGCCTTGAAAACCCTAATGTCGAAAAAGTATTAATTATTGTACGTCAATCTACTGGAATTACACACAATAAGCTAACTGAAATTGTTCATAAAAACTTTTCAGATTTCACAGCACTTATTCCTCAATTAGTGGGATATAATGCTTGTTATTTTTGCTTAGGAATATCTTCTGCAGGCATATCAAAAGAAAAATACAAAGAGATTACTTATGATCTAACGATACACTTTGCTCAAGTAATTTTACCCCTTAACCCAGATCTTACCTTCTGTTATGTTTCTGGAGAGGGGACGTCTACTGAAGAGAACTCTTCGATGAATTGGGCAAATGTGAAAGGTAAGACTGAAAATGATTTGCTAAAAATGCCTTTCGATAATGTGTATATGTTTCGCCCTGGTTTTATACAACCTGAAAAAGGGGTGTCTTCAAAAGTACCTTTGTATAAAGTAATTTATGGAATAATATCACCTCTTTTTCCAATTATCAATAAATTCTTTCCTGATAAAGTGACAACAACATCAAGGGTAGGAAAAGCAATGATTTCAGTTGTTGAAAAAGAATTTTCTAAGAAGCATTTAGATAATAAAGATATCAACAGTTTAGCATTAAGCTAAAAAAGGAAGTTGGCCGTGTAATTATTATGACAGTGAAAAGTTTTATGGCCAACATTCCTTTTTGATATTAAAAAATCAAAGTGTAGTCTTTTTTAGGCTGACAATGCATCAGCAGAATTTATAGAAAGCAATTCTTCTGTAAGAATAGGTAAAACATTATTGAGTTCTTGCTTGCGTTTCATAATACTGTTGCTTGTTTGAAAGCTTAGATCATCAACATTAATAAGCTTTGTTCCTAAACGTACTACATCAGCGGATACAGTTCTTGGAACACATAAATCCATTATGAGGTTTGGTGTTTTTCTACTAAAATGAGTAGAATGATATGTAATTTTATCAAGCTGAGCACAAGAAATCACGATATCAAAATAATGGAGATTTTTACTGTGAAAACTATAATGCATACATTGGAATCCATATTGTTTACTGATTTCTTTTGCTTTTTTCATTGTTCGATTCGTTACCCAAATATTCTGAGTATTGTAATCATTTAGATATTCACAAATTTCAGTTCCTAAGTGACCTAACCCAATGATAAGAATCTTCTTAGCTTTCCCTTTTATACTTTCTTTTTGAATTAATTTTGCAACTACCTTAGCCTTAGATATGGAATTTTCTTTGAGGTGTGTTTCTTTTAGAATTCGAGCATCAAAGCGTAAGAACTGCTCCTTCATATATTTTAGATTAATAGACGACATTTGACATTCTTCTGCAATCGTAAATGCCTTATTTAAACTAAAAAGTAGTTGATTATCATCTGATAATTTAGAGTGAACACCTATTCCTGTACAGAAAAAATGTTTGATTACTTCTTGTCCATTTTTTTCATCAAAATAGGTCACATACTCATAATAGGGAAGTTGTTTTTTGTAGTTACACAGCATTTCGAGAATTTCAATGCTTTTATTTTTAGCGTCACAATAATAGATTTCAGTTCTAGAGCAATTCGAAATGATCATAGCTTCATGAATATTTAACTCACTTTTTAACTGTAGTAAGAATTCACGTATTTCAATATCATTTAATATGAATTTTTCACGAATGAATAAATTAGCTTTTTGTTCAGAAATAGAAAAAAGTTGAAAATTGCTTGTCTTCATGGGATAGTCGTTTTGTTGTTTTTAAGTTATTACTTAAAATGGAAATTTGATCTATCACAAATGTAAAAGGATTGAAGAGAGCCTACTATGGAATTTTTCATCCTTACTTTAGTCTTTTGGAAGGTTATTACCTGCGAAAAAACAGAAAAGGAAGATAAACGATTGTAACCTATTATTCACTTACGTTGTTTGGAATATACATTCATCACCTTAAAAATTAACAATCACTCCTTCATTTTCCATCACTTTTAACTCTTCTTCCAAGGCATTATTTTTCTCTTCAATTAGATTATCAGAGATGTTGAGAATTTCTAACTTGTCGAGGTTTTTAATCTCAATAGGGAAGGAGGTGATTTTATTTTTAGAAAGATCTAGTTCTACCAAATTTTTCAAAGAAAGAATAGATGTTGGAAAGTCTTCAAGACTATTTTCTTGTAAATGTAGAACTTGTAAATCTTGATATACACTTAAGTCAAATACATAAGTTAAGGTATTATGATGAGCATATAGCTTCTTTAATTGCTTTAAGTTTTCCATCTCTTCAGGTAATTCATTTAGTTCATTATATGATATATATAATGTATTTAGTTTAGTTAGATTACCAATCTCTTTAGGGAGGACTTTTATTTTGTTATGATAAAAATCTAATTCTTTTAAGTTTGTAAGTTTGAAAAATGATAAAGGGATTACTTCTATATCATTTTCATATAAAATAAGATGATCTAATCCAGATAAATTTCCGATTTCATCAGGAATTTTTTTAATGTTATTTCTTGCCATCACCAAGCTTTCTAAGCTTTGCATATGATCAATTTTATGAGGAATTTCAAGTACCATACACTCATTCATATTGAGCTTTTTCAAATTTTTTAGCTTTCCAATACTGTAAGGATCTAGAGGTACGATCGTTTTGTTAAGGGTCAGAGATTCAAGTTTTCTTAATTTTTGGATTTTTTTTGTGTTTTCTAATGGATTATCAGTTAAAACTAAAGTTTTTAATTTTTTCAGTTTTCGTAAACCACGAGGTAGTTTTTTTAGATTACACTGACTTAGGTTGAGATATTCTAAGTTTTTTAATTTTGAAAATCGAAGTTTAGAGGAAGAAAGGTTATTCTGTGCTAAGTTCAAGTATTTCAAATTTTCTAAATCCTTTAACTCTTTTGGGATTTTCGTAAACTTATGATTTTTTAGAATGAGAGTATCAATCTTAGAAAGATCATAAATCTTATTAGGGATAGCCTCCCAATTTGAATGGGAAATCTCAACTTTATGTTGATCAATTGTTAAAGATTTTAATGAATTGTTTGCTTCAACAGTTTTATCCTTTCGAACCTCAATTTTCTTTAACGAGTCTTTTTTAAGGGAAGCAATTTGTCTTTCATACCTTTCAGGATGATTTTCTTTTATTTTATCCCAAAAACTTTGAATATCTTTATTCCATTTCGCTTCTTTTTCTTCCTGAAGTTTGATTTGTTCTTGATGCCTTTGTTTTACTTCTTTTCTTGATTGTGCATAAATAAAAGAAGGCATGATGATAAATAAGATGAAGAGTAGTTTCATGTTGTAATTGAAGTTAGAAATTATAATATTAGGTCATTTGAAACAGTGTAATAGACATTTTCTTTAACATTCTACAAGTTAAATTATATATTTTTTGTAATAGAAGTTCAGTGTAATCTGAAATTGATATGTAAGTTCATGCGTCGTTTGACTATAGCTAAACAAAATAATGTTCAGCTATAGTCATTATGAGATTAAAGTTTAAAATTGATAGGTAAAACTATTCTTTGCTTTACAATTTCACCATCTGTATTTGCAGGTGTCCATCCTTTTATTATCAAAGGTGCAATTCTTAGAACTTCTTCATCCAACAAAGGATGAACTCCTTTTACTATTGTAAAATGTTCACCATTACCTTTCTTATCAACTATAAACTGAAGATATACTCTCCCTTCAATACCCTTTTTTCTTGCTTCTTTAGGATATACTAATTGTTTTCCCACTAGTTTGTAGAATTCTTTCATTCCACCTGGGTATCCAGCAGGGTTTTGAGCAACTATATAAACCTTTTCACCATCAACCATCTTATACTTAGGTGATGATTCTTCAGGTTTATTTTTTATTGTGTTCACTTGAAATTGATGATTTGAAGATGGTAATTGACGTATTTTATTAATCATTTCTTCAGTTAAATCACTTTTGAAATTAATAATAATAGCCCCTTTTACCTTTTCATTAAATATTTGAGGTAAACTTTCATTTTTTAAAACATTTACACTTGCTATTCTATCACTATCAAAATCTTTTTCTAAATCTATTGATTTATTGATATCCCAATAGGTTTTTTCATCAAGTTCATAACCAAAGATATTTTCAGTAGTTACTTCTTGTAATCTTGGATCTACTGCATTAATTTCATCTTGTACACAAGCCTGTGCTATTAGAACGATTGAACTGACAATGAAAATAGAAAATATAGAATGAACTCTTTTCCATTGTGCTGAACGTTGTTGTTTTAACATATTGATTCGAGATTTTATTGTTGAGAATTGAAAACCATGGCCAACACTAATCGAGAGCTCTTCAAAGAGTGATCTGACCATTAACTGACGATAAGAAGCATCATTCGTCATTTGATTTGCCTTTTGATCGGCAAGGTATTCATGCTGCGTGCGCAGTGCAGCATCAATAAGGTATATTGCAGGATGAAACCAAAAGATAATCTTTATAAATTCCATCAGAAAAATATCTAATGAATGTAGTTCTTTTACATGCGTCTCTTCATGCTTTAAAATTAAAGCTTCTTCTTGTTGATTTAACGCTTTAGAATTATCCCAGAAGATGTATTTTAAATAGGCAAAAGTGGGATATTTTCCATTTGTAAAAACAACTGAAATATGATTCAATTTCGTTCGCTTATTTCTTGCTATAAAACGAAGTAATAATAGGTTAGAGAGAATAAATTTACTTAATAAAAATAGCACGACAGCTCCATAAATCGACAGTGCAATTTCAGTATCTGACCATATAATTTCAGTATTTGAGATTATATTTTCTTGAACAGATATATCAAGAGTTGGTAGAGTAATGACGGGGATTGTATCAATAATGATTTCTTTCTGGTTTTGATTTAAAAATTCAATTCCAGGAAATACAATACTAATGATAAGTCCTATCAAGAGTGTTATTCTATTGAGTTGGAAAAACGTTTCTTTTCTTAAAAAGATAAAATAAAATAGAGCAAGAAGTGTTAATCCGATTGATGTGATGAAGAGATAAGAAAGCATGATTTTAGTCTTTAGTGTCCGTTGAATTATCTTTTTCTATATCTTTTAGCATTTCTTCTAATTCATTCAGGTCAACATCTTCTTTTTTAGCAAAGAATGAAACCATACTTTCAAATGACCCACTAAAGAAACGTCCTACAAAATTCTTGAGATACTGATGTGAATATTGCTCCTTCGTTATTAATGGAAAATATTGATGACTTTTTCCAAATGTATTATGACCTACAAACTCTTTTTGCTGAAGTATTCGAATAATTGTAGAAACAGTATTATACGCAGGCTTTGGTTCTGGAAGTTTTTCTATGATTTCTTTTACAAAGGCTTTATCAAGATCCCATAGAACTTGCATTACTTGTTCTTCTGCAGTAGTGAGCTTTTTCATGTAATTATTAATGATTAGATATTTTTTGTTTTTGAATATGTCTGCAATTTATGAACTAAATCTTTAGTTATCAAAATATATAAACTAAAAACTTAGTTATTTAACTAAAATTATAGTTCATTAAACAAGAAAGAAATTCCATTTTGTGTTCATATTTACGTCAAAAAGTAATAAATATTACTTAATACGTAACATATAGTTAACATTGGAGTAGTGAAGGTTATTTTATGATTTTAGAACTTCTTACAATTTTTTCACATAAAATGTTGTAACATACCATAGAAAATAGGCGTAAAATTAAGGTATATGATATAAATCACTAAAATTTGATTAGTGTACTTATTACATTATTAAAAAATATACTACATCTTTGTGTTACGATAATGTTACAAGAAGATGACATTAATTATTACAAACTAAACAATACAATTATGAACATTAAGAATATATTATTGCCAGTTGCATTTATTTTTGGATTAGTATTTAACGTTGCTGCTAACAATATTGATGACGACAAACCTTTATTTACATACAAACAAGCTAAAGTTGTGAATTATGAAGCAATTGTTGATCAAGTGAATTATCCAAAAATAGGAAAAGATTTAGGTATTGAAGGAACTGTAAAAATTAAGGCTTATGTCAATGAAAATGGCGAAGTTACAAAATATACAGTCGTAGAAGGAAGTAATCAGATGTTAGCTGGTTCTGTACATGATGCGATAATGAACTTAGAATTTGAACCTACAGTTGTTACAAATACTTCAACAGGAGAAACTACTGCAGTACCATCATGGGTAATCGTGCCGTTTAATTTTTCATTAGATTATAACTAAGAAATAAAGTTAGTTTAGCAATACATTAAAAAAAGCACTTTGGTTAATAGTTAAACCAAAGTGCTTTTCTTTTATCTTTTTTTCTTCTTTCTTCCTGAAGCTTTTGTATTACCAAGCTTCATTCCTGGTTTTCCACTACTTTTCCCGACATGAGAGTTAGGTTTTCCATGAAGATTTTTTCCTTTACTTGCAGGCTTCCCTTTTTGATCTCTTTCTTCTTTTTTCGCTCTTGCGTGATATTTAAGAAGTTCCTCAGCCATTTTAGAGTTACCACTTTTACGAAGTGTTTCTCTAATCCAAGCTTGATTTTCTTTCTTATACCAGAAGAAGAATTTATTTTGATCCTTCTTTTTCCTTGGATCTTTTACTGTATCAACTGGCTTCAAAGTATAAGGATGTACACCTGTATAATAAATAACCGTTGCTACAGTCATTGGAGTAGGAGTGAAATCCTGTACTTGTTCCAATTGGAATCCCATTTCTTTTGTTTCTAAAGCCAAATTGGCCATATCTTTCATATCACAGCCAGGATGACTTGAGATAAAGTAAGGAATTAATGGTTGTCGAAGACCATGTTTCTTATTAATCTGATCGAATTTTTTCTTAAACGTATGGAAATGCTTGAAAGAAGGTTTACGCATGATTTTTAAAACAGGATCTGAAGTATGTTCAGGTGCAACTTTCAATCGTCCTGGGATGTGGCGAGTGACTACTTGCTCCATATACTCATGCAAACTTTTCGTTTCATCTGATTTATTGTACTCACTGACCAATAAATCATAACGAATACCACTACTTACAAATGCCTTTTTGATGTTAGGGTGCTTGTCAACTTTTCTATAAAGTTGCGTCATCGCTTTATGAGAAGAATCTAAGTTATCACATACCACCGGGTGAATACATGATGGGCTCACACACTTGTCACAAATCGATTGAATTTTACCTTTCATCTTGTACATGTTTGCACTTGGACCTCCAAGATCACTTAAGTAACCTTTGAAATCTGGCATAGTCGTAACCTTATCAATTTCTTTTAGAATTGAATTCTCAGAACGACTGGCAATCATTTTACCTTGATGTGCAGAGATCGTACAGAAAGAACAACCGCCAAAACAGCCTCTATGCATGTTGATAGAGAACTTAATCATATCAAAAGCGGGTATTGCTCCTTGATTATTATAAGTTGGGTGGGGTAGTCTTGTGTAAGGAAGATCAAATGAAGCATCAATTTCTTTCTCCTTCATTGTTTTGTAAGGAGGGTTGATGATTAATTTTTGATCTCCAATTACTTGCGTCAAACGATCCGCATATTGTTTATTTGATTCTCTTTCAATGTGCTTGAAATTAGAAGCAAACTTAATTTTATCTTCAAGACATTCTTCATGAGAATGAAGGTCTATTGTATTCCAGTGAACACCTTTTGGAAGTTCTTGATCAGCAGGTTGTAAAATAGCCGTTTGTTGAATAGTCTTCAGCGAACGCATTGGAACCCCTTTTTTTACCAATTTAATAACTTGGCGTAAAGGCTGTTCACCCATTCCATATACTAAAATATCAGCTTTAGATTCTTCCAAAATAGTTGGTCTAAGTTTATCAGACCAATAATCATAGTGCGTAACTCTTCTTAAAGAAGCTTCAATACCTCCAATTAAAACAGGAGTATTTGGATATAATTCTTTTAAAATTTTAGAATATACTATAGTTGCATAATCTGGTCTTTTTCCAGATTCACCACCAGCAGTATATGCATCGTTCGAACGTCTCCTTTTAGCAGCAGTATAATGATTCACCATAGAATCCATACAACCACCTGTTACACCAAAAAACAGATTAGGTTTACCTAGTTTTTTAAAATCACTTAAGTCATCCTTCCAATTTGGCTGAGGGATAATACCCACACGTAATCCTTCAGATTCTACTAACCTTGCAATTACAGCTGCACCAAATGAAGGGTGATCAACATAAGCATCTCCTGAGACAATAATAACATCTAAGCTATCCCATCCACGAAGTGCCATCTCTTTCTGAGTGATTGGTAACCAATCTGATAATTTATTTTCTTTTCTTATCATTCTAAATCAAGTTCGGGTTACAAATTTCGGAAGAATGTGCTTATGATGTATACTTTATGTAAGACTATTTATAAAATGAACGTGAATTCAGGGGTAAATAGTTGAATATTAGTGTTTTTGTTGCCTTTTGTGGTTTTTATTACGTGTGTAGTACAGCCTAAAAAACGAGTTGACGAATAAAATGACATGTACTACCTTTGATATTGAATAAGAGCCTTCTTCTTGTTAAACCTAATTTTAGAGATTTTGCCCTTATGGTTGGTCTTCTTGAAAAGCTATTATTATCAGAGAAATGAAAAAGTGGATACTTCTTTCGAGGGAAGATCCACTTTTATTATAAATAAACCTTATTATTAATATAATTAGAAGCGTTTGGCAATCCATCTTGGAAGTACCACACCACCAATTACCAAGTATGCATAATATGTAAATAGCCTCCAGAATAAAGCAACAATTAATACAATGCCTCCATCCTTAAAAAATTGTCTGAAAAATTCATCAAAGAAATATTCAGCAGTTCCTGCACTTCCGGGTGTTGGAGAAATAAGCATCACAATCCACATGATGACTTGCCTTGCAAATATTAAACATTGATCTAAAAAGTCTTGATTACTTAGGTTTGTTAAATCAATATGAAGAAAAGCATTAATTAAGCAATTCAACATAGCATATCTAGCTGACCAAATGAAAATAGTTGAAAAAATAACTTTAAGCCAATAATTGATATTGTGCCCTTTTAATTCTTTAGATGCGACTATCATTTCGTTACCACTTTTTACAGCATCTCTTCTCCATCTTTTTGTAATTCTAAATGAAGTAAGATACCATAAAAATCTTTTAAATGATTTAGGACCAATAAATAAACCCCAAGCCATGAACAAAGTATAAAGAGCAATTAGTGAAACACTAACAAAGAATATTTGTTGGAGGCCTAATGTAAATCCTAACATTTCTGTTGAGTAGTTGTTTTCAGGGAAAATACTTCCAGGAAATAAAGCAATCACTAATAATGATGCACAAACAAAGAAAAGATTATCAAGAATTGCAGTCAGCATGACAAAACTTAATGCTTTTCCAAAAGGGATTTTCTCTTTGTTCATGATAAAAACAGCAACTGTAGTTCCTCCAACAACTGATGGTGTGATTGCAGAGGCAAATTCCCATAACATGATGACAAAGAAACTAGAATTCCAACTTAATTTATTATCAGTCAGAGTTCTTATACGAAACATATAACCGAAATCTCTTCCAAAAAGCACTAAAAATGAAGCGGCAACCCACCACAAGTTCATTTGAGTTAAACTTTCGAGGATGAGCTCAGAATTAAATTCATCATTAGAATAAATCATATAAAAGATCACACCAAAGCCCACTAAAATAGGAATGACCATTTTTTTTGGACTTAAGCTTTTAAGCATTTTCTGCTGTTGTGTCTCCATTTATTTGTTCATAGTTTAATCTCTTTATAACACACTTTACTTCAACAATAAAAGGTACAATGAGATGAATTATTAGATTATATGAATTTACAAAAATATGTTTTATTCTGATTTTCGAAATTTAATTCGAATATTTTAATAGTCTAATTTGATTTTTTTTCAATTAGTGTGATGAGTTTACTGAGTAAAGTTTCTGGTTCAAAAGGTTTAGATGCAAAATCATTAAACCCTTTTGCAGTTATATTTTTGATTTCATCACTTGCAACATCTGCAGTTAATGCTACAATTGGGATGTTTTTGAAATAGGGATTATCTTTTTCTCTAATTTGTTCAGTAGCTTCAAATCCATTCAGAACAGGCATTTGTAAATCCATCAAAATAATATCTATATCTGTATGGTTTTCCATTTGATCTAAAGCTTCTTGGCCATCCTTAGCAACTATAATATCCGCTTCCCAACGGCTCAAAAACTCAGAAGCAATCAGAATATTAAATTCGTTATCATCAACTAATAAAACTTTATTTCCCTTAAGATTTCCATCGACAATTTTTAAGTTGTCTTTTCGCTTGATAGCATTTTGATTACCTGAAATCTTAAATGGTAAATTAACCGTAAAAGTTGTGCCTTTATTTTCTTCACTTTCAACAGTCAATTCTCCTTCTAATAAATCCACTAATTTTTTGGTTATGCTTAATCCAAGTCCAGTACCTCCAAATTTTCTAGTTGTACTATCTTCTGCTTGAGTAAAGGCCTCAAATATAGAATCTATTTTATCCTGTGAAATTCCAATGCCACTATCTTTTATCTTAAATTGATAAACAATCATATCATCATTTTGAAAATTAGTGTTTACTGAAAGTGTTACAGCTCCTTTTTCAGTAAACTTGATACCATTTGACAATAGATTTAATAAGATTTGTGACAAACGAGTAGGATCTCCCTCTACAAAATGTATAGGTAGGTTTTTAGCGTCGAGTTGAAAGCCAATATTCTTTTTTTCTGCTTGATCTGCATACATATTAAAGAGGTGCTCAACAGTATCGGGAAGTGAAAAACGAATTTTTTCAAGACTAACCTTATTTGCTTCTAGTTTATTAAAATCTAATATTTCATTGATTAATCTTAATAAGTTATCAGCCGCAAAGCGCATCATCTCTAGCTTTTTAGCTTGATAAGGATTTAAGGCAGTATCAATTAAAAGGTTGATAGATCCAATAATGGAATTCATAGGTGTTCGAATCTCATGACTCATGGTCGAAAGAAATTCCATTTTTTGTTGTGCAGAGTATTCGGCTTTCTCTTTTTCTTCTTTTAATTTATTTTCAACATGTTTTCTGGAGGAAATATCCATGGCGAACACATTGACCACTTTTTCATCAGGAATTGGTTTTATTGTAATAGAATAATGTTTATGTTCTATCACTTGTTCATAACTACTTGTCTCATTATTATTTATACATTTCTCAAACAAATTACTGTATACCCAATCTAATTCTTCAAAATGAGGAAGGATTTCTTTAGCTGCTTGATTAGAGTAAATCAATTTGCCTTCTTGGTTAAATTTTAAAGTAGGATAGGGGTTATGTACTGAGTTATGAGAAGGTGTATTAAGGTATGTAGTTTTCTTATTGATAAGTGAAATGATCGTTTCTGATAACTTTTCACAAATGACTTTTAAGCATTCTATATCATCGAAACCAAAATTTTCTTCATTACTTTGAAGGCATAATTTTCCCCAATCTTCTATAGTAATAAAATATAGATATTGTCCTTCGTCATTTAATACTGAAAATTTATTTACATTTTCATTAAGATATTCCTCCAAAATGTGCATTGAAGGTGGAATGTAATTTACTGTTGAGTATTTAATGAAAAGGCCGTAATTATGAACGTAAGGAAAAGTAAGCCTGAAATCTAAAGCTTTAGCCTTACTTTGCTCTACAAAAAAAGATAAATGAAAAGAAGAAGTAATTTTTTTTAAATGGGCACTAAATCGATCAAAAACCAAAGGAACGCTATTACTTTGACCTATTACAGATAATAGATACAAGCAATTTTGAGTATCCTTTTGGGATAATGCTTTGATTTTTGATAGTTCCATGAGTAATGAGAAAAGTACAGATGAGGGCGTTTTATTTTTTTTTTATTCAGCCTTTATCTTTATGATTTTGAGTTTCGTTGGCAACACCTTGTTGGATTACCTTTTTGGCTTCTTTTACCATTGGGTCTTTGATGTTTACTACTTTGTAATAGCCCTCATCACCCCACATAGCACGAGCGATTACTACTTTTATTCTATGTCTTAATTCTTCATCAATCATGTCAGGATTATGATGTCTTGCACTACGATTTACACCATTAGCGGAAGAGAAATTTTCCAATTGATTGATAATAGAAGTGTCATTTTCAAAATTTTCGATGAAATGATTTAAACCATGTTCTTGAAGATCTATGTAATTATCATTGGCATAATTTAAAGCGAAATCACGAAGTAGATCAGTATGCTCTAAAGTATAATAATAAATGCCTAGTGAGGTAGTATCTAGAGGTACAAAATTGTCTGGAATAATACCACCGCCACCATAAACAATGCGATTATTATCGGTTTTGAACTGTGGCATTTGATCTAATTTTATACTGTCTTTGAAAAACAGTTCACCACTTTCATAGCGTTCGTTGATGTCATTATTATAAGATATACCTTCTCCGTAGGGTTTTTGAATACTTCTACCACTAGGAGTAAAGTAACGTGATATCGTTAAGCGTAATAGAGAGTTATCTTTTAAACGGATTTGTCTTTGGACAAGACCTTTACCATATGTTCTTCTTCCTACTACAATTGCACGGTCATGATCTTGTAATGCACCTGTGACAATTTCAGAAGCAGAAGCAGATCTTTCATTGACAAGAACAACGATTGGACCATCAAATTCTGCAGGGCGAATGCTGTATTCTTTTTCACTGAATTCATTTCCTTTTCCTTCTGTGTAAACGATTAAATCATCTTTAGGAAGTAAATCATCGGCAATTTTAACAGCTTGTCCTAAGAAACCACCACCATTATCTCTTAAATCCAAAACAAGGTTTTTCATTCCATCAGATTTCAGAACTAAAAGTGCATTGTGGAATTCATCGTATGTTTTATTCGCAAATTTTGAAATTTTGATATACCCAATTTGTTCATCGATCATGTAGCTAGATTCTACAGAAGGAGTGGGTACTCTGTCTCTTGTGATTGAAAATGATAGTAATTCAGGTTCTTTTCTTCTTTTGATGCCCACATCTACAGTTGTACCTTTTTTACCTCTTAGTTTTTTGACAATTTGAGCATTTGTAAAATTTTGCCCTGCAATTGTATCACCATCGACCACAACAATTTTATCACCGGCTCTAATTCCCGTTTTTACAGAAGGACCGCCAGGCATGATGGATACGACTTTTAAAGTGTCATCTATAACTCTAAATTCAATTCCGACTCCTTCAAAACCTTCATTAAGTCTTGAGGCCATGATATCAGCTTCTGAAGGGGGAACATAGACTGTATGAGGATCAAGATCTTCTAAAATGTGGTCAATTGCCTTTTGTGTCAATTGATCAACATCTACAGTATCCACATAATATTTATCAACATAATTGAGTAAACGTTCAAATTTTGATGCATTAGAATCCACAGCAAGACGTTTGTCATCTACACTTGGAGACCTCAAATGAGTACCTATAATCACTCCTAGGCCTATTGAAAGACCTACGATTAGAGGTATCCATGCTTTGATACTAAATTCTTTTGTTGATTTTTTTTCAGTCATTATGGTTTAAGCATCTAGAAAAAGCTATTGAGCTACTTTCTTATTAAAGACAAAACCACGTTCATCTCTACGATCTTCGAAATCAATCTCAAGATCAATTAAAAACATCATTTGTCTTTTTTCGATCAAAACAGTAATTTCTTTGGTCATGTAGGAAACATCAGTTTCTTTTTCTTTATCAAATCCTAGCGTAAAAGCGGCGCCACCACATCCACCACCACCTTTTACACCTACTCTTAGAAAGTAGCCTTCAGGAACTTTTTTTTGGGTTAATATTTTTTTTATTTCTTCGGCTGCACGATCAGTTATTGTGATCGGATTTTCAATGTTCATCTTTAATATAATTTATGGACAAGTTTGTTGAAAAGCAAAATGTGTTTCTTCAAATTAGGTCGTATATTCAACAAGTATCTTAAAATCTTGAATGTACACAAATAATCGTTTTTCTAAAGACCAAACTTTTTAATCTTCTCAATGATTGAAGATGTAGAAAATCCTTCAACTAAAGTAATCGTCTTTACTTCGCCTCCATTTTCTATAACCTCTTTTGATCCAACAATGTTTTCGATTGTGTAATCTGCACCTTTCACTAATACATCAGGGATTAATGAATTAATCAAATCGATAGGTGTTTCTTCTCCAAAAAGAATAACCATATCAATAAACTCAAATGCAGCTAAAAGTCTTGCACGAGCATATTCATTATTTATAGGTCTTTCTTCTCCTTTTAATTGTTTTACCGAAGTATCTGTATTAAGTCCAAGAATCATTTTAGTTCCTTGAGCTCTTGCTTGTTCCAAATAATCCACATGTCCTAGGTGAACAATATCAAAGCATCCATTTGTAAATACGACTTTCTCACCTTCCTGTTTCCAGTTAGCACGTATTTTTTTTGCTTCTTCTAGATTTACAATTTTATTTTTTGAACTCATGTTTATTCGTCAGTTTCTTCAGGATCTTTCTTAAGGTTGGCAATCAATGTGCTTATACCCCCAAAAGTTAATACTGAAATAGTTTGTGAAGTATGCATTAATAGTGCAAAAGCAACGGCATCTGTATTAGCAACTCCATACGCCAAAAGTGTTTGTGTTGCAAAAAAGTGATAACTTCCTGTCCCACCTGGAGTTGGTAAAACCATACCTAAACCACCCATCATCATCATTACAAAACCAACCATAGCAGGAAGGGAAGATGTTCCATCAATCGCAAAAAAGAGGATGTAACACATGTAAAAATAAGTGATCCAAATTACTGCAGTTAGTAATAAATAAGAGACAAGGTCTTTCTTTCTTAGTTGAAATACACCAGCCATACCCTCCAAAATTCCTTGTAATACACCCATGAATTTTCGGAACAGGGGAGTTTTCATTAAGCGTTTTCTTATTTTAAAAAGAATAAGAATTATTAATAGGAATAGAATTGAAAGAATAATCAATAATATCGCCTTATTCTTTAAATTTTCTTCTTGCCCGGAGATGTGGGGCATTATCATATTGTTTAGTTTGTCGAATTGACTAACAAAAGCAATTGTAAACAGTATTATAAATACGACTAAATCAATAGCCCTTTCTGCTACAACAGCACCAAATGAAGTTTTAGCAGGGATTTTTGTTAATTTTTGTAGAACACCACACCTAAAAAACTCACCAAATCTAGGGATGATTACATTTCCTGCATACCCCGACATAGTGGCCATAAATAAATTTGGTCCACTTGCTTTATAGTTTAGAGGTTTCAACATTAAACCCCATCTAAGAGCTCTTGCGTAATGGCTAATTAATGATATAGTAATAGAAGCTAGAACAATACCCCAATTCAAATCTTGAAATGAAGATGCTACCTCTTGTATATTTTGCTCTTTCAATACATACCAGAGTAACAACCCGGCTAGTACAAGAGAGAAAACATATTTAAGAATCTCTTTTAATTTCATAGGTACCTCCTTTATGATAGGGAGAAGTATAAAAAACAAGCCAACCCAAATACTTTCAAAAGGTCTGAGTTGGCATAGTTGTTAATATTGTATAGAGTTAATCTTCTAACTTATTATTCTCATTAGGGAATACTAACTTAGGAGAATATTTCAATGCTTTTTTCTGTTTCATGTAAGCGTATGAGATGATGATTAAGATATCACCAACTTGTACTTTACGAGCTGCAGCACCATTTAGACAAATAGTACCACTACCTCTTTCTCCAGTGATTACATAAGTTTCAAATCGCTCACCATTATTATTGTTGACAATTTGAACTTTTTCGCCTTCAATAATATTAGCGGCATCCATGAGATCCTGATCTACAGTGATACTCCCCACATAGTTTAGTTCAGCCTGAGTTACTTTAACTCTGTGTATCTTTGACTTTAAAACTTCTATATACATAGTTGTATTTTAACAATCTGTTATCTAATGCTATTGGCTTACAAAGGCTATAACAAATATCCTTAATCGTTAAAGAATATGCAAATTATTAGTTGCTTGATATTCAGTTCATTATTAGGTTACCCGTGTTGCTCTTGTAAATCGTGCCTGCAATAATAAGACTTATTTGCTGAATGAACAATTTTATTAAGTTTCCTTAGAGAACTTTTAATGATTGTTTGTTCATTATCACTACATTCTGATTTCTATTCCTTCTTTTTTAAGTTCCCCTTTTAAATGAGGGATACTAATTTCCTTAAAGTGGAATATGCTTGCAGCTAAAGCCGCATCAGCCGCATTTTGTTTAAAAAGTTCAGTAAAATGAATTTCTTTACCCGCTCCACCAGAAGCAATTACAGGAATGTTGACAGATTGAGAAATTTCTTTTGTCAATTCGATAGCAAAACCGTTTTTAGTACCATCATGATCCATTGAGGTAAGTAAAATTTCACCTGCACCTCTTTCTTGACATTCATGTACCCATGGGATTGTTCTAAGTTCAGTTGGAGTTCGTCCACCACGAACATGTACAATGTGTTCTCCATTAACAAAACGTGTGTCAACAGCAACTACTACGCATTGACTTCCAAATTCATCAGAAAGTTCGTTGATTAATTCTGGTCTTTTTACAGCGGATGAGTTAATAGAAACTTTGTCAGCTCCAGCATTTAGTAAAGCAGAAACATCTTCTATACTTGATATTCCTCCCCCAACTGTAAAAGGGATATTGATTTGAGAAGCAACTCGTTGTACAAGTTCAATTAATGTTTTTCTTTTTTCAACAGTAGCAGTGATATCTAAAAATACTAGTTCGTCTGCACCTTCATTACTGTAGATTTTAGCAAGTTCGACAGGATCTCCTGCATCTCTTAATTCTACAAAATTGACACCTTTTACCGTTTTACCGTCTTTGATGTCTAGACAAGGAATTATTCGTTTTGTTAGCATATAAGGTGATTTTTAGAAAAAGTACAAAGATAGATCAAGATTTTTACAAATCTGAATAAAAACAACTTTAATTTTATTATGTCATAATATTGATATTTTTATAGTGATTTTAATAAAAACTCTATTAGTTTTGCATCCCGAGTGTTAAGTCATGTTTTTTAAAGAAGATCAAAATGCCAAAGAAGAATCACATCAAATCGGTACTTATCATCGGGAGTGGACCAATCATCATTGGTCAAGCGTGTGAGTTTGATTACTCAGGATCACAAGCAGCTCGTTCGTTGCGTGAAGAAGGTATCGAAGTAACCTTGATTAATTCTAATCCTGCAACCATTATGACAGACTCGGTGACCGCCGACAATGTCTATCTCCGACCTCTGGAGAAAAAATACATTAGAGAAATTCTTGAAAAGCATGAAATTGATGCTGTATTACCAACTATGGGTGGTCAAACAGCACTTAATTTAGCAATTGATTGTCAAGAAGCGGGAATCTGGGAAGATTACGGAGTAGAAATGATTGGTGTCGACGTAGATGCTATTAACCTAACAGAAGATAGAGAGCTTTTCCGTCAGAAAATGCTTGAGCTTAATGTTGGTGTTTGTAGAGGTCGTACCGCAAAGTCATTCTTAGAAGGAAAGGAAATTGCACAAGAAATTGGTTTCCCTCTTGTAATCCGTCCATCATTCACAATGGGTGGTACAGGTGGTGGATTCGTCCACTCACAAGAAGATTTCGAAAAAGCTCTGAAAAGAGGTTTAGAAATGTCACCAGTTCATGAAGTACTTGTTGAACAATCTATTTTAGGTTGGAAAGAATACGAGTTAGAATTACTTCGTGACAATTTAGGTAACGTAATTATCATCTGTTCAATTGAGAACTTTGACCCAATGGGTGTTCATACAGGTGACTCAATTACAGTTGCTCCAGCACAAACTCTTCCTGATACAGTGTATCAAAAAATGAGAGATTTGGCAATCAAAATGATGAACGGTATCGGTACTTTTGCAGGTGGATGTAATGTTCAGTTCTCAGTATCTCCAAATGATGATGAAATCATTGGTATTGAGATCAACCCTCGTGTATCTCGTTCTTCAGCTTTAGCCTCTAAAGCAACAGGTTATCCAATCGCTAAAATCGCAGCGAAATTAGCAATCGGTTATAACTTAGATGAATTGAAAAACCCAATTACAGGTACTACTTCAGCGTTCTTTGAGCCTGCATTAGACTATGTGATTGTTAAGATCCCTCGTTGGAACTTTGATAAATTTAAAGGTGCAGATACTGAACTTGGTCTACAAATGAAAGCTGTAGGTGAGGTTATGGGTATCGGCCGTACTTTCCAAGAAGCATTACAAAAAGGATGTCAATCTTTAGAGATCAAACGTAATGGTATTGGTGCTGATGGGAAAGAAAATACAAACCAAGAAGAAATCCTTTACAAATTAGAGCATCCATCATGGGATAGATTGTTCGCGATTTGGGATGCGATGAAGCTTGGTATTGCTATGAGAACTGTTCGTAAGATTACTAAAATTGATAAATGGTTCTTGCGTCAGATCTTAGATTTAGTTCTAGTTGAAAAGAAAATTTCTGAGCACACGATTGATACTATCCCTTACGAGGTGATGCGTGAAGCAAAAGAAAAAGGTTTTGGTGACCGTCAAATCGCTCATACTTTAGGATGTTTAGAATCTGAAGTATTTAATAAGCGTTACAAAGAGATGGAAATCAAGCGTCAATTCAAATTGGTAGACACTTGTGCTGCAGAATTTGAAGCGAAAACGCCTTATTTCTACTCAACATTTGATAAAGAAAATGAATCAGTAGCAACAAAGAATAAAAAAGTTATTGTTTTAGGTGCAGGTCCAAACCGTATCGGTCAAGGTATTGAGTTTGATTACTGCTGTGTTCATGGTGTCTTAGCTTCTAAAGAAGCAGGATATGAGACAATCATGATCAACTGTAACCCTGAAACAGTTTCTACTGACCCTGATGTTGCAGATAAATTATACTTTGAGCCAGTATTCTGGGAGCATATTTATGAAATCATCTTACACGAGAAGCCTGAAGGTGTTATCGTTCAGTTAGGTGGTCAAACTGCTCTTAAGATAGCTGAGAAATTGACTCGTTATGGTATCAAAATCTTAGGTACTAGCTACGAAGCACTTGATTTAGCGGAGGATAGAGGTAGCTTCTCAACTTTACTAAAAGAGAACAATATTCCTTACCCTAAGTTCGATGTTATTGAAACTGCTGATGAAGCATTAGATAAAGCTGAAGATTTAGGTTTCCCTCTATTAGTAAGACCTTCTTACGTATTAGGTGGTCAAAAAATGAAGATTGTTATCAATGAAGAGGAACTTGAGCAACACGTTGTTGAAACGTTGCGTGATATTCCTGGTAACAAAGTACTTCTTGATCACTATTTAGACGGTGCTATTGAAGCAGAAGCGGATGCAATTTGTGATGGTGAAAATGTTTACATTATCGGTATCATGGAGCATATTGAGCCTGCTGGTATTCACTCTGGTGATTCTTATGCAGTATTACCTCCTTACAATTTAGGTGATTTAGTAATCGAGCAAATCAAAGAATACACTAAAAAGATTGCTTTAGCATTAAAAACTAAAGGTCTTTTAAATATTCAGTTTGCAATCAAAGATGATAAAGTATATATCATTGAAGCAAACCCTAGAGCGTCACGTACAGTGCCATTTATCTGTAAAGCTTACCAAGAGCCTTACGTAAATTATGCAACTAAAGTGATGTTGGGTAAGAATAAAGTAACTGACTTTGATTTCAAACCAACGAAAAAAGGTTATGCGATTAAAGTTCCTGTATTCTCATTCAATAAGTTCCCTAATGTTGATAAGCAATTAGGACCTGAAATGAAATCAACAGGTGAAGCAATTTACTTTATCGATAACTTAAAAGATGAATACTTTAGAGATATTTACTCTAGAAGAAATCTTTACTTAAGTAGATAATCGGATTTTTTCCGTAGTTATATTAGCCCTGTTTCTTTAGGAGACAGGGCTTTTTTAATATAATTTTTTTCAGAAGCCAATAGCAACATAATAAAAGCTATTTTTTTAAAACATTAAACGCGAACAATAAGTCATTATGAAAAGAAAACAAGAATTTGATTTAGCTTTTATGCGTTGTGCAGAGTCAATCGGAGCTTTGAGCAGATGTACCCGATTAAAAGTAGGAGCTATCATTGTGAAAGATGGCAACATCATATCCATGGGATATAATGGTACACCAAAAGGTTTCGATAACTGCTGTGAAATTGAGGAGACAATTTGGAATGAGGAAACTCAATCTGAAGAAAAAAAACTAGTGACAAAAAATGAAGTTTTACATGCAGAAGCCAATGCTATTACAAAAGCAGCAAAATCTACCTATTCAACAGATGGAGCTTCTATATATTGTACAGACAGCTGTTGTTTCGGATGTGCAAAACTAATTGTACAAGCTGGAATAACTGAATTCTTTTACAAAAGAGCTTACAGAGATCAGTCAGGATTGGACTTACTACGTAAAGCAGGTGTTAAAGTTTCACAAGTTGAATATTAAATGAGAATTGTATTGAGCTGGAAATCAATCAAATTTATATAAAATATTAAAATACGTCACCAAAAAAGTATGATATATATCATCAATGTGAAATTGTTTTAATATATTTGATGGAATTTTATACGAACTTATTTTTCTCAATAGAGATTTAAGACGATAAATTGTCACTAATAAAGTATATCACAAACTTACACACTATCAAAAAGGTATGACAACGGCTTTACTTTTTGCCACGGGAGCGATATTAATCATAGCAGTACTTGCTTTGGTTTACCGTATCGTAACTCTTGTAGGAATCGCTAAGGGCGACCAAACGAAGAAAGTTACTTCAAGTAACAAAATTAATGCGGCATTATTCCCAATAGCATTAGTTGTAGGCGCTGTATTAATCATGTGGTCTTTCAATGATGCACAAGAGCACTTTTTACCAGAAGCAGCTTCGATTCATGGTAAAGAAACAGATCATTTATTCTGGATCACTATGGGGATTGTTTTTGCAGCATTTGCTTTAACACACCTTTTACTATTTACATTCCCATTCTTCTTTCAATATTCTGAAAAAAGAAAAGCGGATTTTAACCCACATAACGATACATTAGAGATCGCATGGACAGCAGTTCCTGCAATTGTAATGGCTGTTTTGGTAATTTTTGGTTGGAGAGCTTGGTCAGAGATTACAGCTCCAGCTTCTGAAGATGCTATTCAAGTAGAATTAATGGGTAAGCAGTTTGCATGGGAAATCCGTTACCCAGGTAAAGATTTGAAATTAGGTAAATATGATGTTGCAAACATCGATAATACAAACTCAATGGGAGTTGATTTTGACGATGTTAATGCACAGGATGATTTTACTGCAAGAGAAATTGTATTACCTGTAGGAAAAGAAGTAGAATTAAAGATTAGAGCAATCGACGTAATACATTCAGTATTCTTACCTCATTTCCGTGTAAAAATGGATGCTGTACCAGGTATGCCAACTCGTTTCAAGTTTACGCCAACAATTACAACGGCTGAAATGAGACAAAAGACTAATAATCCAAAGTTCAACTATGAATTAGCTTGTACTGAGGTTTGTGGTTACGGTCACTTTGGTATGAGAAGATTAGTGAAAATTGTTTCTCAAGAGGAATATGATAAATGGTTACAAGAGCAAAAGCCTTGGTTAGAGAAAAACCCTGACTATTTATCAGAGTGGGAAGCTAAAAAAGCAAAAGCTACTGTAGCTCAAACTCACTAATCCATTTTTATTTTAAGACACAAACTCAATAAAGATAAATAACATGTCAAGCGTAGCATTAGACGTAGAAAACAAAGACGTTCATTCGCACGATGATCATGAGCACCATGGTAACTTCTGGACCAATTACGTGTTTTCATTTGATCATAAAGTTATTGCTAAGCAATATTTAATCTCAGGTATTTTCTGGGCAATTATTGGTGGTGGTTTATCACTTTTATTCCGTATTCAATTAGGTTTTCCTGAAGCGAATTTGGAATGGTTAAGACCACTTTTAGGTGACTGGATTACTGAATCTGGTAAAATGGATACTACATTCTATTTAGCCGCAGTAACCATGCACGGTACTATTATGGTATTCTTCGTATTAACGGCAGGCCTTAGTGGTACATTCTCAAACTTCCTGATTCCTCTTCAAATTGGAGCAAGAGATATGGCATCAGGTTTTATGAACATGCTTTCTTACTGGTTATTCTTCTTAGCTTCAGTAATCATGTTCTGCTCATTATTTGCTTCAACTGGTCCTGCATCAGGTGGTTGGGTAATTTATCCTCCATTATCAGCATTACCGCAAGCTGTTTCAGGTTCGGGTATTGGTATGACATTATGGTTAGTATCAATGGTATTCTTCATCGCATCTTCATTATTAGGTTCGATCAACTATATCTCAACTGTAATCAACTTAAGAACAGCAGGTATGTCATTCGCTAAAATGCCATTGACAATCTGGTCATTCTTCATTACAGCGATTATTGGTACTTTATCTTTCCCAGTATTATTTGCTGCAGCTTTATTATTAGTGTTTGACCGTAGCTTTGGAACTTCATTCTACTTGTCAGATATCTATATTCAAGGTGAATTATTAGAGCACTCAGGTGGTAGCCCTATCTTATTCCAGCACTTATTCTGGTTCTTAGGTCACCCAGAGGTATACATCGTATTATTACCAGCTTTAGGTTTAACTTCAGAGGTAATCTCTACGAACTCTAGAAAACCAATCTTTGGTTACAGAGCCATGATCGGTTCAATGTTAGGTATTGCATTCCTTTCATTTATTGTATGGGCACACCACATGTTCGTATCTGGTATGAACCCATTCTTAGGAACAATCTTCATGTTCTTAACGTTGATCATTGCTGTTCCTTCAGCAGTAAAAGCATTTAACTATATCACAACATTATTCAGAGGTAATATTCACTTTACTCCTGCAATGTTGTTCTCAATTGGTCTAGTATCATTATTTATCTCAGGTGGTGTAACAGGTATCATCTTAGGTAACTCAGCATTAGATATCCAATTACACGATACTTACTTTGTAGTAGCTCACTTCCACTTAGTAATGGGTTCTGCAGCATTCTTCGGTATGATGGCAGGTGTGTATCATTGGTATCCAAAAATGTTTGGTAGAATGATGAATAACGCAATGGGTTATGTTCATTTCTGGTTAACTTTCGTTGGTGCATATATGGTATTCTTCCCAATGCACTATATTGGTATCGCTGGTTTCCCAAGAAGATACTACTCATTCACTAACTTTGATGCATTCTCAACATTCACTGATTTGAACACATTCATCTCAGTTGCAGCAATCATCACTGTTACAGCTCAATTTATCTTTGTATTCAACTTCTTCTGGAGTATGTTTAGAGGTAGATTAGCTCCATTAAACCCATGGAATTCAAATACATTAGAGTGGACTACTCCAAGAGAGCCAGGTCACGGTAACTGGCCAGGTGCATTGCCTGTAGTATATCGTTGGCCATATGACTACTCTAAGCCTAATGCTGATAAAGATGGTTTCACTGACTTTATCCCTCAAAATGTTCCATTATCACAAACTATGGAATCAAATACTCCTGAGGAAAAAGTATTAGCTCAATTAGATCAAGAGTTTGATAAATTAGGTGAGGAGAGAGAAAAGAATCCTTTCATCTAATAAAGAAATCTATTTATTTAGATATACTTTTATCAGAAAGTATCCAAAGGGTATAGACTTCGGTCTATACCCTTTTTTTGTCTTTACCAGAAGAAAGTAAGTTTATAATTAATCATCTCAGTATGATCTAAATAAACATAAGAAGCACCAATATTAAAGTTGCCAAAGACAAAACCTCCTCCTGCAGTATATGTTTGATCTTGAAAACCTGTTCTGTAGCCTGTTAAAGCTTCAACATATAACATGGATATACGATAACGTAATCCACCTGAGAATTCCCAATCTTCCATATTTTCATTAGTTAAATCAAGATTTTCACTACTTGGTTTCTTGAAGAAATCATTCCAACCAAAATCACCTCTTACAGAAAGTCCTTTTACTAATGTGAAATCTAAATCAGTATAAACACCAACACCATAATTATATTCTAATTGAATAGGTTGTGAATATCTAAATGAATTACCTGCAGATAAATGAAAATCACTTTTATCTTTTTGACTATAAGAAAAGAAGGATGTGAAAAGGAAAGCAATTAATAAAAATAGTTTTTTGATAGAATCGTTTTTCATAGCAATAAATTAAGTTAGATGTATAAATTGATTATCTAATTTGAAGACAGACATAAATTTTAACTAGACAATGATGTTCACT
This sequence comes from Flammeovirga sp. AWQ4_249, assembly GCF_056161045.1. Lineage (NCBI taxonomy): Bacteria > Pseudomonadati > Bacteroidota > Cytophagia > Cytophagales > Flammeovirgaceae > Flammeovirga > Flammeovirga sp. AWQ4_249. The sequence goes on along the minus strand of NZ_JBSWYJ010000016.1, from coordinate 3,627 downwards.
TTTATTAAATTTCATATAAAATCCTATTTTTGTTAACTTAGATAGTAGAACACAATCACTCATTATGAATCTAAAGTATTTTCCTCTCCTCTATATTGTACCATTTTTGATTTTTTCTTGTAATGAAACAGTTCCAGATCCTGGATATCAAAACGGGACGCCATATTATCCAATTCAAGAAGGTTGGTATATGACGTATCAAATTGATACAGTTAATATTGATTTTGATAATGAGGATGCAGATGAAGAAGGTGTTGTCTCTGAAAATTCTATACAATTAAGAGAATTAATTGGTAGTCCTTACGATGATGGATTTGGTGGTCAAAATTATCCATTACTGAGGTATAAAAGAGATTCTGAAGAAATGGAATGGGTTTTAGATTCTATTTGGGCACTTACCTATCGAGATAATCATATCATTCGTTATGAGAATGCAATTCCATATTTGAAATTACTTAACCCACTACAAGAAAATACATATTTTAATCAAAATACTTATAATGGCTTACCATCAAGAACTCAAGAAGGATTTGATTTGAGATATGAAATTTTGAGAGTGGGTAGGTCTTATTATTATGAAGGTCAGCTTTATGAGAATACAGCTGTAATACAGGAAGTAAATAATATTAATACAATCTTAGATGCTGAAGAAACAGAAATTGCTGTTTACCAAAAAGACTTGGGTTTAGTAATTAGAGATTATAGTAATACTGCAAGGCGTTATTATGAATTTACAACAGAGGAAGCAGTGTTAGTTGGTAATCCTTATTGTGGAGATAATAGTAATACAGAAACCATAGTTTTGGGTAATGGAACTAGAGTTGCTAATCCATTTGTAGATCAAGATAACTGTGAAACAAATCCAATATTTGATGTTAGTCAAGATAGCGTAGATCGATGGATTTCAACTTGGGAAAATTCTCCTAATTCACCAATTGTAAATTGGACCTCAGGTGATAATGGGAGTACGATTATACAATTAGTCCAGCCTCAATATTATAACGGCTACAATGAAGTGGGTACGCAAATCCATCAAAAAATTATTGGATATGGAATTGATATTGATGTTGAATAATTTTTTTCTATTAAAAGACCTCATTTGATCAATTTATTTGTTATTCTTTTTACAATAACTCTTTATACTTTTTTCTTTTTAAAATACAACTTCTAAATTGCAGTCCAATTTTTTTATAAGAAGTACCGTCAAATATTTTTATGGCATTCACAGCAGATTCTATATTAACAGACATGAAAGCTGGTAAATTTTCACCAATGTATTTTTTACAGGGTGAAGAACCGTTTTTTATTGATCAAATCTCTGATTATATAGAAGAAAATGCTTTAACTGATGCTGAAAAAAGTTTTAACCAAACGATTCTATACGGTAAGGATACTACACTTACACAAGTTCTTGAAAGTGCAAGACGATTTCCAATGATGGCAATGCGCCAAGTTATTATCGTTAAGGAAGCACAGGATTTACCTGATTTAAGTAGAAAAAGCAGCTTAGAATTATTAAATAAGTATGCCGAAAATCCAGTACCATCAACCGTATTGGTAATGGCATTGAAAAATAAAAAACTAGACGGAAGAACACCAGCCAAAAAGACTATTGAAAAAAATGCAGTCTTCTTAGATTCTAAGAAGATGTATGATAACAAAATTCCTGCTTGGATTAAACAGTTCTGTAAAACAGAAGGATTCAAAATTAAAGATAGAGCAGTTAATTTAATTTCTGAATACATCGGTAATGATCTTGTGCGTATTGCCAATGAATTAGAAAAATTAATGCTTAATTATGATAAGGAATCTACTGAAATCACAGAAGCTTTAATTGCAAAACATATTGGTATAAGTAGAGAGTACAATGTATTCGAACTTCAGAATGCTTTAGGAACGAAGGATGTTTTGAAAGCTAACCGTATTGTGATGTATTTTAATGATAATCCAAAAAGTAATCCCTTTGTTGTTGTCGTAGGTACTTTGTATGCCTATTTTTCAAAGTTATTGGTCTTACATGAAAACTTTACTCAGCCAGATCAGCAATTAGCAAAGTTGATCGGTGTAAATCCTTATTTTATGAAAGATTATAAAATGGCTGTTCAAAATTACCCAAGAATTAAAGTACTTCAAATCATTGAACACCTTCAAGAAGCTGATCTTAAAGCAAAAGGTATCAGAGCGTCACTTTCTGATGACGAAAATCTTAAAGAATTGGTGTTTAAAATCCTCCATTAGACTTAATACCTCCCTTTATCTTTGCGTACTTTTTATTAGAATTAATACGTTAAGATGAAAATATTCAAATCATATACATTTGAGGCGGCACATTTCTTACCTCAAATGCCAGAAGGACACCCTTGTAGAAGAATTCATGGTCATTCATGGAAAATGGAATTACATTTTGATGGTGAACTTGTAATGCCTTATGAATGGGTTATTGATTTTCATGAAATTGATAATGTTGTAAATCCAATCTATACGATTTTAGATCATAATTTTTTAAATGAAGTAGAAGGACTTGAAAACCCCACTTCTGAAGTGATCTCCATGTGGATTTGGAATAAAATCAAAAAAGATCTTCCAGCACTTTATAAAGTCGTGATTTTCGAAACGCCAGAGGCTGGTACTGAATATTTAGGAGAGTAACAATATTATAGTCGATCCATAGAAAAGGCTTCTGGCTTGTCATTAAACATCAGCTTTGTTTTCTTCCATGTTGTTGCGAAAAAATCTGAATGTCTATAATTATCTAGAGCCTTTTCATCTTCCCAAATACTAAAGGTCATAAATTTATTTTTTTCCTCCTTATCTCTTAGCAAAATAACAGAGTGACACCCTTCAAAACTTTCAATAGTATCTTTAATGTTTTCAAACATTTTGATGAAATCAGATGTGCATTCTTGTTTAAACGACATTCTTACGAATCTATGTAACATTATAGAGGTTTATTCATGAAAAAAATTGCAATTTCTCCCTTAAAATATGCAACTTTGTGCGATATAAAAAATCACATTAGACATCAATTGATTTAATAATGAAAGAATCTAATATCAGAGTAAAGGTAGAATTGGATGATAAAAATGTACCAGAGAAAATTTTCTGGAAAGCAGACGATTCTGGTCAAGTGGGTCTTCAAGAAACACGTGCTTTTGATTTAAATATATGGGACCATGAGAAGAAAGAAACACTTCGTATCGGTCTTTGGGGAAAAGAAATGACAATTGAAGAATTGAAATTCTTTTATATTGATACTATGGGGGGTATCGCTCAAAATATTTTCAATGCAACTGGAGATGAAAAGATGGCTGCAGAGATACATCAAATGTGTAAGCGTTTGTCAGATCATGTTGTAGAATTAAGAAATAAAGAAGGTAAATAATATTTTTACCAAAGAAAAAAGAGGCCGTCTCATAACTAGTTTATGAATCGGCCTCTTTTTTCATATCCACATTTTTATAGATTAGTATCGATATTTTGAATTAAATAGCTCTTATTTGAAGCCTAAAATGAAGAATATGTAAAAATACACCTTTTTTTACCCCTTTTTGGAGCTTTCTAGCGTATTTCATGATATTCATGGACATGAAGACAAGACCTAACTCTATCTCGATTTTATCAAGACCT
>NZ_JBSWYJ010000015.1:0-134204 GCF_056161045.1 Flammeovirga sp. AWQ4_249 | reverse complement strand
CTTTGAGAAAGGTCGCCGAGACACAAGCTCAAAACCAAAAGAAAAACCACATTCTATGAGTTGTAAAGGCCAAGATGAATGGTCTGCCGCAGGCGCAACACAGACCAGCCTTGACAAATCATAAAATGGGTTTTAAAAAAGGTTTGAAGCTGAATCTCTCAAAAAAAGATAATTATCTTTTCCGCTTAGACAGTCCGAACTACTGGGGTAACTATAATCTTATTTACTCCATAATCTTTGGACACATTATTTAATGATTGACCTGAATTCAATAATTCTACAACCATTTCTTTAAATGATTTTTCGTATCTTTTCATAACGCTCTAAGTTAAGAAAGGTAGCTTAAAATTTGTATCCTTTTTGGTTGCTATTCCATTATGATGGTAATTTACCTGCTTATGTGCACATTTCTAATGGAAAAACGGCTGATAACAAAGGAGCCTATGAGATCCCTTTACCTGCTAATAGCGTGATTGTTGCCGATAGATATTATAATGATTTTTCTTTATTAAACGTTTGGGACAGCAAAGGAGTCTTCTTCGTTATAAGACACAAAGAAAACTTACAGTTTAAAACAATTAAAGAATTAGAATTACCAGATCACAGACATCAGCATATCCTAAAAGATGAGCTAATTGAAGTTACAGGAGTTCAAACAAGTACAAAATACCCTAAAAAGCTCAGACGTGTTGTAATTTGGAATGATGAGAACAACCAAACGATAGAATTAATCACCAATCAAATGTCTTGGACAGCAAACACAATAAGTGAGCTTTATAAGAGTAGGTGGCAGGTTGAAATCTTCTTTAGAGAAATTAAACAACTACTCTATATCAAATCTTTTATCGGAACAAGTGAAAATGCTGTGATGATTCAAATTTGGACGGCTTTGATCACTATTTTAATTCTAAAATATCTCAAATCGGTAGGTGAATTTGAGTGGAGATTATCTAACTTGATCGCATTCATAAGGCTCAATTTATTCGTTAAAATTGATCTCAAAAAATGGTTAGATAAACCTTTTGAAGATCCTCCGAAACCTAGGCCAATATATGTGCAAGGGGTTTTATTTTAAAATTGGATGATTATATACACTGACAATAGCTAAAACGTGCATTTTTTTGGAAATGAAAACGTTTAGGACACTATTGATTTTTAATCAATTTTAACTTAAAGATATTATCGTTAGAGGTAATTACTAAAATGTATAAACCATTTGGAACATTAGAGAAATTGAGATTATATGTGAACATGTTTACTTTGTTAATTAATACATCTATTTGTTTTCCATGTAAATCATATAGAATCATATTATCTAATTTAATAACAGGTGATAATTCTATTTTTCCATAACTTGTTATTGGATTGGGTGTAAATGTTATTCTTTCGTTAAAATTAATACTGTTTACTCCGGTTACTTCAATTGAATAGGATGATAATACGGTTTCAAAATAATTTGTATTAGTAATTGTATAAAAGTAATTACCTTGTTCTGAAACATATAAAGTATCATTATTTTCATTAAATAATGGACTGTCGTTAAAGTACCATTGATAAAAATCATTGTCACTTATAATCTCTTGAGGAATTGATATGGCCTGAATATTACCTTCAAGATCAACTATTAAATTTTGTTCACCAATAAGTTTTTGATTTGAATAGACAAAATTTACAGAATCCATATTAAAATGATTTCTTATTACATCTAGTTCTTTAAAACTTAAATGATTTTGAGAAAGATTTATATAATTTACATTTTGATTTAAATTAGTTATACTTAATGGAATATCAACAAGCTTATTATTCCCAAGATTTATTTTATTTAAGGCTATTAAATCTCCAAAATTTATGGGTAAGATTTCAATGTTTTTTCCCCAAATATCAAGACTCTGAACTCTTGAATTACTACCATTTACTAAGACACCATCCCATTCTCCAATTGGTCTATTTTTTTGCCAGTTTAATGTGTTTTCATTGTTTAAATCAATAATATCAACTAAAATTAAAGAATCCATAACACTTGTTGGACCTAATGTAACTGTTATTGGTGCAACATTTAATGTCAATTCAGGAAAGCTATCATTACTAATAATACAATCATAAATTCCATATGAATTGTAAACGATAATAGTCCTTCCATTTTCTCCAACTAAATTTTCCCCATTATAAAACCATTGATATTGATTATTAACGATATTAGGGTCAATATTATCTTCGATCGATATTGATATTACTCCTGCTGTTTCAACCAATTGCTCATTTCCAATAATATTTTGTGGAGCATAGAAAATTTTATCAATACTATCTGGTAATTTATAAAGATCATCAAAAGTTATATTGTTGCTACTTATATTTATTGTGTCAAGATTAAGAAGTTTGGAAATACTATCATTTAATATTGCAATAAAATTATTACTTAAGTTAAGAACCTCTAATGAAGTGTTGTTAAAAATAGAGTCATTGATGTTGTGAATATTTGTATTTTCTAAACTTAATTTTACTAAGTGATTAAAATTACCAATACTGTTTGGTATAGAATTTAGATCATTATAACTAATAACCAAGGTATCTAATTCTGATAAGTCATCAATATCAAGAGGTATATTTTGTATATTCGTATTCATTAAATGAAGACTTTGTACTCTTCCTCCTCTCATTGTAACACCTTCCCATGAGGAAATACTCGTGTTATTTATATCCCAACTTAATGTATTATTAGGGTTGTCTAAATAAATAGATCTAACAATCAATGAATCTTGATTAAAAGCATTTAAATCAAATAAAAATATATTATTTTGATATAGTGTTAATTCAGAGAAATTATTGTTGTTAATTTCACAATGATATGTTCCGATTTGACTAGCAGTATATGTTCTGTTTGTAGCATTTTGAATTGCAATGTTGTTTTTATACCATTGAAATGAATTTTCACCAGAGTAGTTTGTAACACTTGCATCTACTTCTAATATAATCGTGTCGCCCGGTACAAAACCAAAAGAAACTTCACTTCCTAGTTTCTCCTGAGGAGAATAAATATAAAGGAGAGAAGGCATCATTCCTAAAGTGGCATATAAATCATCGAAAACAAAATTGTTATTTGATAAGATTAATGTATCTAATGCATTAAGATTCTGGATTGAATTTGGAATAGAGTCAAGGTTTTCATTTTCTAGATTAAGTGCTGTGACTCTATCTCCAATAAAACCCGAATGTGTTACTCCATTCCAGTCTTTGACCATTGTTGTAGCTGACCAATTTAGGTTATTTGAAGGGTTACTATTAAATATATCTATTAATGCAAGAGAATCCTCCCAAAAAGGTTCAGCATTTATTAAACTGTAATTACCTGTTTGAACTTGAGGTAAATCAGGATAGTCTGGATTTTGAATTATACAATAAAAAATATCAGTTGAGTTTACAGAAATAGATCTATTTGTCTCACCATCTATTAATCCATTAGAATTGTACCATTGATAAGTATTATTGGTAGCGGAATCTGGAGCATAAATTACTATACTATTTTCATAGATAATTGAAGAATCATGTGAAATTAAATTTTGTTCATTATAACTTCTTAACTTTGCAAAATCAATGTTTTCAAATGCACTATATCCGAGATTATTTGATTTTAGAAAAATATTATTCAATGAAATTAAACTAGAGATTTCACTTGGAATTGAATAAAGTTGATTTCTCTCAATTTCTAAGTATAAGATATTTGAATTACCTAATTCCTCAGGTAATTCAAATATCTTATTGTTAGTTAAATATACCTTTTTAAGTTTTTTTAAGTTCTCTATATCTGATGATAATGTTTTAATATTATTTGCTTGAAATTGAATTTCATCAAGTTCGGATAAATTATAGAATGATTGATTTAAAGTATCTATACCTTTGTTTCTAAGATTTAATCGATATACTCTATTATTTTTAAAAGTAACACCAGTCCAGGTAGAAGGGGAACTTAAATCCCAATTAAAAGTTTTATTTTTATTTATATTATAAAATTCAACTAATATTAAAGAATCTTGAACATTAATTTGTGCTTTAACATTTGAAGAAAATATAAATAAAAATAAGAAGATTACTAAATGTTTCATGTATAATTTAAAGTAAATATCAAATTAAAATTCTTAACTTTAAGATAAAATTAAATTCTGATAATAAAAAAACTTATTCTTAAGATCATGTCGTTAGTTTCTATTATTGTTCCTGTTTATAATTGTGAGCATTTTTTAAATAAATGCCTTAGTAGTTTAATTAATCAAACATATTCAAATATAGAAATATTAATAGCCGATGACGGGTCTCATGACAATTCTAAAAATATCATCGATAATTTTGCTAAAAAAGATAAACGTATTAAATGTTATCATAATAATATTAATTTAGGAAATGTTAGAACTAGAAATAAACTATTTTCTTTAGCCAAAGGAGATTACATAACTGTACAGGATGCTGATGATTGGTCAAGTTTAACAAGAATTGAAAAACAATTAAAGATCATTGAAAAAAAAAATGTATCTGCCGTTGTTACAAATTATTATAGAGTTTCTAAAACAAAGAAAAATAATAAAAATAAAAATAAAGATTCATATGTTAATCTAGAAAAATATCATTCATGGTCATTTTGTATGGCATCAATTTTTATTAAAAAAGAAGTTTTTAAAGATATTGGCAACATTCCATTAATACTTGAAAGAATAATTGCCGAAGATAAATATTGGATTTCAAAGATAGTTGAAAGATATAAAACATATGAAATTGCTGAGCCTCTTTATTACTACAGAGCTAACCCTACATCATTAACAAATAATATTTATTCTAAAAAGAAATTAGTTGCTACATGTTTAATTTCTGAACTAATTCAACAAAGAATTAACAAGAAGTATGATTGGGTAGAAAAGAATGACAAAGAATCAATTGATAAATTTATTGAGAATAAACTTAGTGACAAGATTTTCATTGGGAATAAATATCGTGAAATGAGTGCTGTGAAAACTGATCTCAAACAATATAAAATTGCAATAATATATATATCTTATGCAATAACATTGTCAGGGATAAATAAAGTTAATCTTAAAACCTTACTTTATTTAATTAGATCATTAATATCAGAATTATATATATTTCTCTAAGTCTTAATTTTTTAGTATAAACTCTATACTTATTGGGTAGCTAAGGTAGCAGTACTAAGTTATGAATTAAAACATTCATGTATTTATACTACATGAATGTTTTTAGTATTCAAGTATTAATATATTATTTTTAATAAATCATGAAATATTACTTTTCAAATTTGTTTTCTTATTTAATTTATCAAAAAAAGAATCTTTAGGCTTAAATGGTATTTTGAAAAAATTAAATATTCTTTCAAATTCTTCTACATCATTTAACTTTTCTATTGTTGTTTCATAAACTTTTATTCCTGGATACATTTTCAGGTATTTCTTACCTTGTGCATAGGTTTCATCAATATACCATTCGATATATTTCATTTCAAAATCTTTTATAAAGTTAGGTTTTGTATAATTCCCAAAATTTAAAGGGTTATATTTTGACTTTATTAATTTTTGAATTTTAGATAGAAAATATATTTTACTTTTGGGTTTACTTTTAATATTATTTTCAATCGATTTATCTTCTTGATTTACCTTACTTTGTAGATATGAAACATAGTTAATATTTTTTAAATTTTGAATATTAAGAGGATTAAGAGGATTTTTGATAAATTTATATAAGTTGTAATATAACATATATTTAATTTTATCAATTAATGGAACTTTGTTAATTGGATTTTTCATTAATGGATTCATTATCCAATCTCTCCCATCTTTTGTAAGTGGAGTACAATTTATACGAAATGTACTATTTAATATCTTTTTTTTATCTCTTTTTAATAGAATCACACCTATTTCTTCGTGTGGAAAATAATTTGGAATAAGCCATCCAAACCCTTTTATAAAACAATGATTCGTTTCAAAATAGCAATTATTTCCAGATAGTTTATTTTTGATATTATCAATTTTTTCATGCATTTCAATATTCATTTGGTCTTGATCACCATTCAAAAATTTTCTCATTACTAATCCATTCATAATAGGTTCTGGTTCATGATTTGAAGAAACTTCTTCAAATTCAGACAACATACTGGATAAATAATGGGATCCCGATCTACCTGTGTTGATAGAAAAAATATATTTAATCATTTTAATTATTGAAAAGAAAATTTTAAAGTTTATTTTTATAAACAGTATTTTTTTATAGAAAAAAACACTAATTTATTGATTTACAATTTTATAACTCTATCACAATTATCTAAAGTAGAAATTCTATGAGCAATAATTATTATTGTTAAATCTGAGTTTTCATTTGAAATCTTTTTTATTGATTCAGATATTTCATTCTCTGTATCATTATCTAAAGCTGAAGTAGCTTCATCAAAAAACAAAATTTGTGAATCAAAATATAAAGCTCTAGCTATACCAATTCTTTGTTTTTGTCCCCCTGATAATTTCGTGCCATTTTCTCCAATGTTCGTTTCAACTCCATTTTCAAGTTCTGAAATTATGTCCCATAAGCTTGCTTGAATTAAAGACTTTTTTAATTTTTCATAAGAAATCTCCTTATTTTTAAGCCCAAAAGCAACATTCTCAGCAACAGTCCCATCAATTATATATACAGATTGTTGTACATATCCTACTTTTTTATAAAATGACTGCTTATATTCATCAGTAAAAATATTATCATCAATTTTATAATATCCTTTTGTAGGTTTAATGAAACCAAGTAACATGTTCATTATTGTTGTTTTACCAGATCCAGATTCCCCAATTATACCAATAACTTCTCCTTTTGTTATAGTTAAATTAAAATTCTCTATTACATTTTTGTTAGATCCAGGATATTTATATGTAATATCACTTAGGCTTAAAAAATTATTAAAAATTAATTCCTTATTGTTAACTATCTCACTATTTTGAACCTTTTGTAAAGGTTTTAAAACTTCAAAAGTCCATTTATATTGATTAAGAGCATTTAAATAGGTCATCACTCTATTAATTGAGGGCATAACTCTAAAGCCTGCAACTGCAAAAATACCTAATAACTGAAGTAATTCAACCTTAGAATTAAGATAATAAACTCCGTAAATATTCATAACTAAAATAGCTAACATTAAAGATGTTTCAATCACCCGAGTGGGAGCTAAATTAAAAATATTTGCTTTAATATTAGTTTTAACTAACTCATTTACATCATTACTCATTCTTGATATAAATAATTTTTGAGACCCAGATACAATAACATCGACGTATCCAAAAATACTTTGAAATATATTTTTATTTAATCTGGGGCCAACCTCTTTTCTAATTTCTCCAATCTTAAGTGACTCATTCCTTACATAACTATACATTATCATAAAAGATGGAACAACTATTAATGAAAGTAAAATTAATATTTTAATATCATATATTGCTATACTAACTACAATTGAAAGTAGTACAATAAATTCATTCAATAAACTTAGAGTACCTAAAATTTGATGATTTGCAAAAAACTGTGTTGCCTGTTGAATATTTATTAATAAAGAATTCGAATTATTTTCTTTAAAAAACAAAAATCCTTTTCTATAATAAAATTCATGAAGCTTTTTTGCAAATTTACTATAAAGTCCTAATGCAAATTCACTTTGTAACTTAATAATATACATGCCACTTAAATTTTTTATAAGTACAACAATAAAAAGTAAACTTGTCAGTAAAATTATTAGTTGCTTATCATCATCAAGACCAAAAGTCATATATATCCATGAAGCCCAATTATATTTTTCAATAATATCATCTTCAAGAAGTACAGCGAAAACAGGTAACATTGCACTTAAACCTATTAATTCAAAACCAGAATTAATAAATAAAAGAACACTAACACCAATTGCTTTTATTTTTTGATTTTTAGGTAAGACAGCACGAATAAATTGAATAGTTTCAAAAATTATTTTCATTAAGAAAAAATATAAAAGTAATAGTGATTATTAAAGTAATACAAAGAAGCCTGATATTACTCAGACTTCTTTGGCTTATTAAAGATAAAAATATATGCCAAAATCCACACCAAAATGAGCACAGAAAATATCATTGGTGAATATTCTACTTTAAAAGCATTGATATCATGCCCTTGTGTTCTGTAAATTACACCAAGTGTAGTTAATAACAAACCATTGATTAGGGTTGCCAATCCTTTAGTCCACCCTTTAAACGTTTCTAAAAGTTGTTGTTGTGATTCTTTATCGTGAAGCCACTTACTTTTATTTGGCACCAGGATCAACTGTTTTGGTAAATGTAGAATACTTGAACCTAATGCGGCTAAACTAATATTGATAAAAAGTAATATCGCCATCGAACTGTAAAAGAAACCACTTTTAGACATTACAAATGCTTGAGAGGTTTCTGTAGCTGCTGTCACCATCACTCCACTATCCGGGAAATATATATAGGCTAATAAAGAATAACCTAGGAAAAAGAATAGTGAAATTGTCCAAATATATTTGATGTATTTCATTCTGAAAAACTAACTAATGTTTGTTGTTATGTATAGTGGTGCAAAGATAATGATTTTGAAGAAAGAAGGAAGGATTTCTATTTTTTGGCAAGACTAAATGGAATTATTCCTTTATATGTTCAAATAAATTTGTTTTACTTTTAGCACTTACCTCCTACTATTTTAGCTGCCTAAGAAATAATCTACCAACTTATCTTTTTACAAAAACCTCATTATCAGTAATTCATTAAAGTAGTTAGTATTAACAATTGGGTTAAATCCTCTTTTTTATACTATAAAAGTTTTTATTTCTTAATTATAAATTCTTAACTTATTAAAAAAGTACATTACTTTTTAATAAACACACATACACATGAATTATTCTACTAACCAAAAATCAACGTCTCAAACTTCACTCCATTATCTCTCTGAGCAATTAGACGAAAAACGTTCAAAAGTTCATCTTGGAGGAGGTGAAAAGAAAATTGCAAAACATAAAAGCAAGGGTAAAATGACTGCCCGTGAAAGAATAGATTACCTTCTTGACAATCCTTTAGAAGCTATTGAAATAGGGACTTTCACAGGAGAAGACATGTATAAAGAGCATGGCGGATGTCCTTCTGGTGGAGTTGTTGTAAAAGTAGGTCAAATTGCTAATCGAGATTGTGTCATCGTTGCAAATGATGCTACTGTTAAGGCAGGTGCATGGTTTCCAATTACTGGTAAGAAAAACCTTAGAGCACAAGAAATTGCCATCGAAAATAATATCCCTATTATTTATCTCGTTGATAGTGCTGGTGTTTATCTTCCAATGCAAGATGAAATTTTCCCAGACAAAGAGCACTTCGGTAGAATATTTCGAAATAATGCTGTTATGTCATCCGAAGGGATTCCTCAAATTGCTGCTATTATGGGGAGTTGTGTTGCAGGAGGTGCTTATCTACCAATTATGTCTGATGAATCGTTAATTGTTGATGGTACAGGAAGTGTTTTTCTTGCCGGGTCCTATTTAGTTAAATCTGCAATTGGAGAAAGTATCGACAATGAAACTTTAGGTGGTGCTACTACACATTGTGAGATTTCTGGCGTTACAGATTATAAATGCGAAGATGATAAAGCATGTTTAGATCAAATTCGTCAATTGGTTGATAAAATGGGATCAAATCCTGAAGCCGGTTTCAATAGAAAGAAAAGTACATTACCGATGCAAACTATTGAAAGCATTTATGATTACTTCCCTGAGGATAGAGCAAAACCTTATGATATGCTAGAAATCATAAAAGTTTTAGTAGACAGTTCAGAATTTGAACAATACAAAGAAGGTTATGGTCAAAGTATTCTTTGTGGATATGCTAGAATTGATGGATGGGCTGTTGGTATAGTGGCTAATCAGAGAACTATTGTGAAGTCAAAACAGGGAGAAATGCAGATGGGCGGTGTTATTTATTCTGATTCTGCAGATAAGTCAGCTCGATTCATTATGAATTGTAATCAAAAAAAAATACCTCTTTTGTTTATTCATGATGTTACTGGTTTTATGGTAGGTAGTCGCTCTGAACATAATGGAATTATTAAAGATGGTGCCAAAATGGTGAATGCCATGGCAAACAGTGTTGTTCCTAAATTTAGCTTGGTTGTTGGCAATTCTTACGGAGCAGGAAACTATGCTATGTGTGGAAAAGCATATGACCCAAGACTTATGCTTGCATGGCCAACTTCTCAATTGGCAGTGATGAGCGGAAAATCTGCAGCTACTACCCTATTACAAATTAAAATGTCGGCTTTAAAAGCACAAGGAAAATCACTAGATGAAGCCGAAGAAAAAGCTTTGTTTAATGAGATAAAAGCAAAGTATGATAGTCAACTTTCACCTTATTATGCTGCAGCAAGGCTATGGTTGGATGAAATTATTAAACCCGAAGAAACCAGACAGTATATTTCTAAAGGGATTAGTATTGCTAATCAAAAAGAAATAAGTAAAAGATACAATGTAGGTGTTATACAAACTTAGAAAAAAAGCCATGTTTTTAATGATAAAAACATGGCTTTTCTCTTTATTTTGATCGGATGATAAAAGTTATTCGACCTGTGGTAATACTTTGAATATTTGATTGAGCATCTGTTGGCTCAAAAGATAATTCATCTACTGCTTCTCTATATTTATCTACAACCGTTTTTGTAACTGAACGATAGATTGTTTTAACTGAAATCACTTCACCTAATTCATCTATTTGAATTTCAAAAATGATCTTACCTGTTTCGGAAGAAGAATCTTCAACTACAGGAGGCTCAATCCAATTCCAACCAGGCATATCTAAAGCAGTACCTCCTGCACCTCCAGCAGATTCCAATAAAGCATCTGCATTCACTGATCCATTTTCACTACCTTGATCACCTTTTGCACCTTTTACATTTCCATTATTATTTTCTTTTTGAGAAGAAGATGTACCTTCACCACCTTCTTGTTTTTTTAATAATGTCCCTGTTACAGGCGTATTAATTTTAGGGACTTTCGTTTTTTCCTTCACCACTTTCTCCTCTTTCTCAACCGCTTTTTCTTCTTCCTTTTGCTCTTTTGGTTGAATAACTTCCTTCGCAGTTTCTACGCTTTCTTCAATTGGAGCATCAGTAACAGCAGGTGGATTTGGGTCCACTTCTTCTACAGGTGAAGGATCAGGAGTTGATTCTACAGGTTCAGGTTCTACAATTTCTTCTTCAACAACTTCTTCAGGGGCTGAAGCTGTTTCTGTATCAGGAGTAGGTTTAGGTTCTTCTAAAGATTTACTTTCTGTTACAGAAGGACTTTTGGATTGAATATCACCAGAACCTGCTTCAACCATACCAAAATTTACTTCAATACCGTATTGAGGGATTGGCGGATCAGGAGGAGTCCAAACAACAGTAAACCAAGCCACTACCACAATAATGATAAAGGAAATTAATGTTATTAGCACTGACAAGTTTCGATTTCTCTTCTCTTGTTTTATTTCTTCCTCAGTTTTTTTCATATTCTTTTACTTACCAACCTCTGAAGTTGGTGTCGTTGCAATAGAAACTTTAGCTTTTAATGAAGTTGCTATTCCTGCCACATTGACTAAGTTCTGCACAGGTACATCCTTATCGACTGTCAATACAACTACACCTTCTTGTTTAGAAGGTAAAACTGCTTTCAATTCATCTTCTAAAAAGGATAATGGCACTTCTACTTCATTCACATAATAATGAAGATCTTTTGTAATACTAACATATACTTTAGGCATTACTTTTTTGGAAGCTTTACTGCTAGGCACAGCAATCGGCAATCCGGAAGGGGTTACAAAGTTTGATGTCAACATGAAAAACACCAATAACAAAAAGATCATATCTGTCATTGATGACATATTGAAAGTTGGGTCGATTTTATTTTCAGGTTTTAATCCCATAACTATTAATTTGGAGATTGCAATAATTCAATAAATTCGATGGTAACTACTTCCATTTTGTGTACAACATCTTCAATCTGACGTACTAGATAGTTATAAGCAATGTAAGCAAAGATACCTACAGCCAATCCTCCAGCTGTTGTAATCATTGCTTCATAAATACCTGAAGAAAGTAATTTAGGACTTACAGAACCTTCCTCTTGAGAAATAGCAATAAAGGCGTTAATCATACCGATTACTGTACCAAAGAAACCAATCATTGGTGCAGAACCAGAGATCATACCGATCATACCTACGTTTTTCTCTAATTTATAAAGCTCAATTTTAGCAATGTTTTCAATACTTTTCTCAATTGTAGTAAGATTTGATGAGATATGCCTTAAACCTGTCTCCAACATTTTACCCATTGGCGTTGTGTCTCTTGCACAGTATTTTTTTGCAGTTTCAATATCCCCCTTTAACACTTGAGCTTTTACTTTATCCAACAAAACAGTTGGATCTTTCTTTGCCTTTCGAATTGTTAATATTCTATTGGATAAAATATACATTGCGATAAGGAATAAAACACCAAGAATTACCATTGTTATTCCTCCCTTTTCAATAAGTTGAAATAACGATAAACTCTCCTCGAAAGTACCTTGCATTCCTTGTTCAGGCATTTCAGTGCCTTGTAAGACAGATAAAAAATTCATGTTTTATTGTTAGTATTATAATGTCTTTATTATAGTTTAATAGAACCTAGGCGACTTATATTAGTGTCTCCAAATCCATGCTCCTTTGAAAGTTTTCTGAGTTGAAGCTAATTCTTCTTTAGCATCTTGATGAGAATTATAACCTTTTAATGCTACTCTATACTTTCCATTAGATGAGATTACACCTACATGAGTGAAACCTTTTTCTTCAGCTTGTTTCACTGCAACCTCCGCTTTGTTTTTTTCACTAAAAGAAGAAATTACAATATGGTAATTTCCATTTCTTGGTTTTGATGAATGAACAGCAACCTCTTTCTCTGTTGACACTGGTTTTGTTGCAGGTTCAACTGTGGTTTCCTTTACAACTTCTTCCACTTGAGGTGTTTCTTCTATAACTTCTTCTTCGATTACCTCTTCCTGAGTAATATTATTAGATGTATCAGGTTTAATTACAAAATAACCTACAGCAGTCAAGACAAGAATAACAGGAATGGCGATAAATAACCAAATTGGTCTTTTACCTTTTGGTTCCTCTTCATATTCTTGATACTCTTCCTCTTCTTCTTCAATCTCATCTTCCATTAAGGGTGTTGCTGTAATTTTTGGCAAGCCAAAGCTATCAGGAGTGATATTACTTTCATTTCTTTGTCTAAAAACAACCTCACCATCTTCTCCCTGCACAAAATAACCAAGATCTCCAATTGGCGCAGTTTCCTCATCCTCAATACGCTGTTGCAAATTAGCAACAAACATACTGACTTGAATGGCCACCTCATCTTCATCTAAGTCTTCATTTTTAGAGATGTAAATAACTAGAGAATACATCTCAATATCATCTTCAGAACTTGAAAATGAAATACTTACATGTGGAGGTTTTATCATATTACCAGAAGGTGATACTTCCGCCCCACTTTCTTCAGACCAAAATGTTCCTAAATCTGGTACAACCACTACACCCCAATCTAATAGGGCACTTTTTATAGCTTCAGCAATCATGCTATCTATTCTTATATCTTTATTTTATAAATCTCAATTCCAAAAAATTATATTAAAACCATAAAATCATAGTTTAAATAATTTTGTATTTCAATCAATAATTTAACCAATTCCTTAGTAAAAACCATAAAAAAGAAGGAAATATGAAGTTTCATCTATGATTTAAAAGATAAACTCCTTCAAATAGAAATTCTAAATCTTATATTAATCCAATTCTAATTTCGTTTTTCATCTTAGAATCTATAACTCACACCAGCCATCAATTGAAATCCCTTCACATTATAACGGTAATAATTTTCGTATTTCTGAGAAAATAAGTTATTGATTTGAGCAAAGGCATCAAAGTTTTCATTGATTTTGTAATGAGCTGATAAATTTAAATCAAAAATCATTGGTAAAGACTTTGTTGAAGTTTCAGCAGTTTGCTCATCAACTTCCATGGCTTTTAAACCAATTTTATTGTAAAAATTAGCTTTGAATAGCCAATTTGATAAATATTTATACGATACTTCAAGGTTGTTTGTCGCTAAAGGTCTATGATATGCCGTTTCAATAAAATCATCTTCAATACTATAAAAATTCCAATCTGTTGATGCCGAAACAGACCATTCTCTTTGAGACCACGACCCTACTGCATTAATATTAAAAACTCCTGTATTGTTTTCTGTTGCATAAGTCATAAGGAATTTAGATATATCATTTGGATCATTGATAAAAAAGCCCATATTATCCACAATTGCATAACCGATACTACCTCGGATTCCAATATCATTTCCAATATTAGCATCAGCACCCACTCGAATATCTACTATTTCATTTTCATGTAATAACATCAAATCATTACTCACCCAAGCATTTTGATGTGTTAGGGATTGATAATTTACAAGATTCAAATCACCTTTGACTTCAAGAAAAGCGGCTAATACATCTTTTTCAACTGTATATTCGACAAAAACATCAGGATAGAAATAAAAGTTATTATCAAGTGATGAGGAGTCGCCACTATATGCCAACTTTACACCAGCTTTTATATACCAATCCTCTAATCTCGTTTCATAATTACCACCAAACTTCATCCAACTACGATTTTGATTTATAGCTACATTAGTAGTTGTTTGATTATTGTATTGATTAAAAGCACCTGTAAGCTTTACATTCACTCTTGCATCTTCACTTAACTCATAATCTCCTTCTAAAGCTAAGCCGATTTCTAATTCATTAGCATCTAGACGGTCAAAAGAATAATCAAAAAATAAATCTCCTTTTACTGTGTAATTATTACCTGTTAAATATGAAGGCATTACGTGGCCAATTTTAAAGCCAATAGTATTAATCACTTGCTTAATACTGTCTTTGTCAATTAAAGTTTCGTCACCTTCAAATCCATAAAAATGCGTCCCGATTCTATCATAATTTAAAGTAACTGAAGAAGTCCCATAATCAGAATAGTATTTCCCAAAACCGTCAAATGTATTTCTACTTCCTGCTGACAACTTTCTTGATACACTTCCTTCCTGAGAAGAAAGATGCATGAAATTTATACCATAATCATACTCAGGATTTTGATGACTATTAATCCCTCCTTCAAAATATGGTGTGATATAATTCCCGTAACCAATTCTTACATAATTATTATAATATGTTCGCTCTTCATAATCATCTAAAACAGCAGGTAACTGTGTTGGTAAGGAATCATTTAATTCAATTTCTACTAATTCGAGCTCATAACTTTGAGGTGAAGGTTTTGATCGTTTTTCAATTCTTTGAATCTTATCATAATCACGCCCCATAATATGAAGGTCATAGTTTGAGTTCTTTTCAATAACTACCTCAGCATTATCAAGATTCGATTTTTCTGATTTTTGAGCCATTGCATGAATAGAAAGTAAACTACAAGCACTCAATACGATATATTTAAAAAAGTTTTTCATTAGACTAAATAATAGATTATTGGTTACTTGCATTTCTTTTTAAGGTCTCCAAATCAACGATTCTTTGTTTCGCTATTACCTTATCTTCTGCAGAAGAAGAACTAATCACAACTGATTCTAAAGTTGCTTTTGCTTGAAAGAAATCATTTAATGATATATAATTTTCGGCAATCAATAAATAAGCCTTACTCGTCCAATCACCATAACTTGCAAATCGTTTTTGGACATCTATTAATGCCTCTGTACTTGTTGTCAAACCAATATTAAGTTCTTCTTGCGAAGCTTGATTTTTTAACGTTTGCTCTCTTAAAGTTAAGCCCACATAGTACTGAGCTTCAGCTCCAATTTTTGAGTTTGCTTTATTAGCCACTTCGTCAAACATTGTCAATGCATCGTTTAGTTTACCTTCTTTTAAGTTGACTTTACCAATATAAAGTTCCGCATCTAATAAGTTCCTTTTAATCTTCTTTTCAATGATTATCTCAGCATATTTTTTTGAAGCGCCATAATCTTTCACTTCAAAATTAGCCTTCATTAAACCTACATAAACGGCCCATGTGGTGGACTTTCTCGTTGCAATTTTTTCTAATTCAACAAAAGTGTCAATTGCTTTTTCAAATTGAGAAGTTTGTATTTCAAGCTCTCCTATATATCTCAAAGCTTTTTCTTTTGTAGGCATAATCTCTACCTTATCAAAAGCTTGAATTGCTTTTTGCTTTTCATTTCTAAACTTATAAGCAACACCTAAAGAGAAATAAGCATCATCTGTATAATGTGAATATGGAGACCTTTCAATGAAATTGTTTAATGTAATAATTGCTGTTTCGTAGTCTTTATTTTGAAAAGGTTGTATAGCTAATTCATAATCACCTTGTAAAGTTGCTGTACTTTGAGGATTTGCTTCTTTAAATTTTTGTTGATATTCACTCATTTGTGCAACATCATGCCCTCTTGAATTCATATCTTGTAGTGCCGTAATTGATGCTTCTGATTGAGAGGATGTTGGATCTAGATCAATAACATCTTTATAATCTTTTTCTGCTTTAGGATAATCCCCTTCCAACTGATAACAAAGTGCTCTTTTCGCTAAACTAGGAATATAAACTTCAGATGTATTATATTTATTGACTACTTGTGTAAAATTTTTAATGGCTTCGGCATTTCTATCTTCTTCTGCATAAACAAGTCCAATTTGATAAAAAGAAAGAGGTGCAAACACTGATGATTTATAGTCATTCCCTACTTTTTGATATAAACGAATTGCATTATCTAATTGACCTAAAGCCTTGTAATTTTGAGCCATTTGATAGTTAACATAATCTAGTTCTTTCACACCTGATGAAATAGCCACATTATAAGATCTAATTGCTACTTTATAATTATTAATACCAAAATAACAATCTGCTCTTCTTAATGTTGCTTCTGCTAATTTCTCTCTTGATTCAATATTCTTCCCTCTGTTAATATATTTTGTGAAATCTAGTATTCCTTGTTGATATTCCTCATCAGCGTAATTAGCATATCCCTTTCCAAATAAGGAAGGCACATAAAATTGTGAAGTAATAGGAACCTTGTCGTAAGCTAGTATTGCTGAATCATATACTTCCAAATACGAATAAGCCTCTCCAAGCCAATAATTAGAGGCATTTACTAAATCTTCATTTATTGGAAAACGTTGTGATTTTTTCAAATAATAAACAGCACCTCTCCAATCATCATCATTTGCATTTTCTACCGACTTATTAAACGCCGCTTCTTGATATGCTTTTCGGGTGTCCACATTTATATATGATAAGGCATCAAACATTTCTAACGCCTTGGTATAATCACCTGAATTTACATATGCAACCTGTAATAGATGATCAATTTCATCCTTTTTATTCGATTTTGGAAAATATGCCAAAAAGAAATCAACTGCTTGAGGAACATCAGTGTATAGTCCGACATCAAACAATACTTTAATATAATTAAATGACGCTAATTCTTGTAATTCTTTATCATATGTCAATAATCTTGATTGCTTAAACGCTAAAAGTGCTTTCCCCTTTTCTCCAATCGATAAAGAGGTCACACCCAAATCGTAAGATGCAACTTGTGCTAACTCATCCTCACCATCTGCAGCTATAGACAATGGTTGAACCGCCTCGTGATAAAGTTTATTTTTAAATTTTGCAAAACCGATTTGATAGGCAGTTACTCTATCTAATGCTTGCAATGGCACTTCATCAAGATATCCATCAAAATAGAAAAGTGCTTGAGAATAATTATTTTTATTATAATATACTTTGGCGGTAAATAAATAAGCATCTGGAGGTAGGTGAATATCTTTTGTTCTCGCTTCATTGACTAATGCGATCATTTTACTCTCTTGTCCCATTTTGTAATAGGCAATCGGTAATAATGCATATGCATAAGATTTGATATCATCGTCAGTAGCTGATTTTTCCAAATCTTTTATTGCTTCTTCAAATTCTCCCTTTTCGAACTCTATATAGCCGGCATAATAACTCGACTTCAATGCATAAGCATGGGTTCCTTTTTTTAAGATCTGGAATAATTTATTCGCATCATCAAGTCTTCCTTGATCAAAATTTGAGTATGCTGCCTGATATGCTATTTTTATTTCATCATCATCAAAGAAATCAAAATAAGGATCTCTATTAAATGCCTCTAAGGCTTTAGCATATTCTCCTTTTTCAAAATAATAGCTTCCCAACACTTTGTAAGCTTTTGCTGAAAAGGGATGTACAGGATAAGTATTGACAAAATTGACAATCTGATTTTCAGCATTCGGATGTTGCAACTCCAAATTACATACGGCGATATAATAGGTTGTTTCTATACACTTTTCATCTTCACCACAATGCTTTTCTTGAAAACGATAAAGGTATCTTTTTGCAGCAGAAAAATTATGTTCATTATATAAAACAATTCCCTTATTAAACAGTTCTACATCATCAGAAAAATATAATGTTTCTTGTGCTGATACTTGAGAATTTGAAGTGAACAGTGTTAGAAAAAAAATGAAGTATATGAAGTAATTTGTAAGACACTTGATCATTAGTAAAAAAATCTATGTTAGGGGTCTCTATTCTTTATAATAAAGATAAGTCAAGATAATCAAAATTGGATATTATCTTACTTTATTAAAAGCTTTATATTGATTCATTTTTAGCAATAACTGTACAATTAAATCAACATTTAGCAACATAAATATTATTTTTTTATAAATATCTTCATTAATCTATTTTTTTGATATGATATTCTGAAAAATTAAGTAGATTTGATGAGAAATTCGATATTATGATGAAAGTAAAAATCTAACTACTTCATCATTAAACTAGATGAACAATTAAACACTTCGGTGTTTTTACAAAAGTGTAAGACACAATTTAAGATTATGACAAAACTTAAGATTGCAATCCAAAAGTCTGGAAGATTAAGTGAAGGCTCTCTAAACTTAATCCGTCAGTGTGGGATTAAAATTCCAAGAATGAAGGGTGCTTTAAAAGCTGAAGCAAGCAACTTCCCTCTTGAATTTTTATTCCTAAGAGACGATGATATTCCAGGGTACGTCCAAGATGGCGTAGCTGACCTAGGCATTGTTGGTGCCAACGAGGCTGTTGAAAAAGACAAAAACGTTGATACTGTCCATCATCTTGGTTTTTCTAAATGTCGTCTTTCGATCGCAATTCCAAAAGAACAAGAATACAATGGTGTTCAAGATTTAAATGGTAAAAGTATTGCTACTTCTTACCCTAAAATCTTAGGTGATTTCTTAAAAGAAAACAATGTTAACTGTGAGATCCATGAGATTTCAGGGTCTGTAGAAATTGCACCAAACATTGGTTTAGCTGATGCCATTTGTGACTTAGTAAGTACAGGAAGTACTTTAATGCAAAATAATTTGAAAGAAGTAGAAAGTATCTTCAAATCGGAAGCATTAATGATTGCAACTCCTGAGCTTTCTAAAGAAAAGCAAGAAATTCTAGACCAATTAATGTTTAGAATTAACGCCTTACAAACTGCAGACAATAATAAATATATCTTATTGAATGCACCTAAGGATAATCTAGACACAATTTTGAATATTCTACCAGGAATGCGAAGTCCATCCATCTTGCCTCTTGCGAATGAAGAGTTTGTTTCAATACACACTGTTATCGCTGAGGATGATTTTTGGTCCAAAATCGAAGAACTTAAGGCTGCAGGTGCCGAAGGTATACTTGTAGTTCCAATCGAGAAAATGATACTATAGAATGATGAGTTTGAGTGGTTCTTTAGACCACTCAAACTTCCTATAATCATTCTTCTCTTTTTTAAAAGAAGATGATTTATGAAATTATTTAAAAATCCCTCAAAACAAGAATGGTCAGAACTACTACTCAGACCGGCAATGAGTATTGAGGAAATCGAAAAACAAGTACAGCCTATTTTAAAAGCTGTTCAAAAAGAAGGTGACGCTGCTTTAAGGGCTTTTTCTTTACAATTTGACGGTGCTGATATAGATTCTTTTTTAGTTTCTGCAGAAGAATTCAATGAAGCTGAAAAAATTGTTGACAATGAATTAAAAGAGTCT
The DNA here is from genome assembly GCF_056161045.1 of Flammeovirga sp. AWQ4_249. Classification (NCBI taxonomy): domain Bacteria; kingdom Pseudomonadati; phylum Bacteroidota; class Cytophagia; order Cytophagales; family Flammeovirgaceae; genus Flammeovirga; species Flammeovirga sp. AWQ4_249. Next base: position 114,046 of record NZ_JBSWYJ010000015.1, on the reverse strand, counting down.
ATTTCTATTGCGATTGATAACATCACAAAATTTCATGCCGCTCAAAAAACCGACACCCTAAAGGTTGAAACAATGAATGGTATTGAATGCTGGAGAAAAAGTGTACCCATTCAAAAAGTTGGTTTATATGTCCCTGGAGGAACTGCTCCTTTATTTTCTACTGTAATTATGATTGGTGCACCTGCTATTATTGCTGGTTGTGAAGAAGTAATATTATGCACCCCTCCTAGTTCAACAGGAAAGATTCATCCAGCTATATTATATGCTGCCAAAAAAATTGGTTTAACCAAAGTATTTAAAGTAGGTGGTGCTCAAGCAATTGCAGCCATGACCTATGGAACTACATCTATCCCAAAGGTTTCAAAAATATTTGGGCCAGGTAATCAATATGTTACCGCAGCAAAACAGTTGGCCACAAAAGAAGGAATAGCTATAGATATGCCTGCTGGACCATCTGAAGTTTTGGTTTGGGCTGATAATACAGCACATCCTTCCTTTATAGCAGCTGATTTATTATCTCAAGCAGAACATGGTATTGATAGTCAAGTTATTCTCGTTTCAACATCTGAAGAAATCATACGAAAAACAGAAATTGAACTTGAAAAACAATTATCTGTATTACCTCGACAAGAGATTGCTAGAAAAGCATTAGCAAATAGTAGAAGTTTCTTAATGAAGGATGAGGAAACTGCATTAGAATTAGTAAATGAATATGCTGCAGAACACCTTATTCTGTCTTTAGAAAATGCAGATGATATCGCTGAAAAGATTATCAATGCAGGTTCCGTTTTTGTTGGTCATTTCACACCAGAATCTGCCGGTGACTATGCTTCAGGAACAAATCACACATTACCTACTTATGGGTATGCAAAAAATTATTCTGGCGTTTCTTTAGATAGTTACTTCAGGAAAATAACATTCCAAAAAATCAATAAGACTGGTTTAAAAGCTATAGGCCCTCATGTTGAAAGAATGGCAGCAGCTGAACAGCTAGATGCTCATAAAAATGCGATAACAGTTCGATTAGAACTTTGCGAATAAAGAAAAAGGCTATCAAATTTAAGATTTGATAGCCTTTTATCTATATATTTTTTCCTAAAATTCTTCTTTCACTTTAGGTCTTAATTTCTCCAGAAGGATGATAATTTCTGCTTTATCTTGCAAAAAATTATCTACTCTACTACTCACCAACTTTGTTCGAGTATCTACATCCAAACTATCGAGATCTTTATCATCCCCAATAATCTGTTCTCCATCAAAGTATTCTTCGTAAAGTAAAATACCATCGTGTCTTGTTATCGTAAAATGAATAACTGAAGAATTGAGATCTTCCCCTGTCAATTCCGCACTAAAAGTATCTAATTTTAATGGTTCTGAATAAGTCAACTCATATTTTTTTGCATATAGCAAATCCTCTGGAAGTGATTCTTCAATTACTTCCTCGCCACACCCCGATAAGAATAGCAGCAATAATATACTATATATAAATTTCTTTGTTGACATCTAATTCATTTGCGATAATGACACAAATATATGACTTTTCTAGTATTAATTTTAACTAATTTTCAATTTTTGTTAAAATTCCCTTAATAAGCTTAAATATTAGGCTATCTTAAGATAAAATAGACCCAATTAGAACTAATATCATGAAATTAATATTAAAAATTGGATTATTCCTATTTTCTTTCTCTGTTTTTGGCCAAGAAAAACAAGAAGATAATGCCGCAGCAAATGCAAATAATCCCTTAGCCAATATCAAAGCCTTTAATATTCAATTTAACTACATGACGAATTTAACAGGCATAGATGGAACAAATATGATCACATCTTTTAGGTACGCTCAACCAATAGGACGTGTACTTTTTAGAGCAACCCTACCAACGATGACTGTAAATCGTCCTAATGATAACACCTCTGCAACAGCCTTAGGAGATTTTAATCTTTTCGCCACTTATCTTGCTACTCCCGGTTCATCTCCAGTTCAATTTGGCATTGGCCCGATGGTTTTTGCTCCCACTTCCACTGGTGTTGCTACAGCTACAGGAACTGGTGGCACTATTTTGAATGAATATAATATTAGTCTTGGCGCAAATAATTGGCAAGTTGGAGGTGCTATTGTTTTATTTAATGCTAAATCAAAATTAATGCAATGGGGTGGACTTATTACTTGGACTGTAGGTGTTGGTGATGACTCAGAATTAGTGGATGACAATGGAAAAGCATTAAAGGCAGATGAAAACCTAGCTGCAATCCAACCTTTCTATTTCTTCCAATTAGGTAAAGGCCATCAACTTAGAGGTGCACCGATTTGGACTTTAGATTTCACCAATAATAGATATAATTTTCCTGTTGGTATAGGTTATGGAAAAGTACTAAAAGTTGGAAAAACGGTGTTTAATTTATTTCTTGAACCGCAATATTCTATCTATTCTCAAGGAACAGGACAAGCTAATTTTCAGATATTTAGCTCTATTAATATGCAGTTTTATTAATACAAGCTTAAACACCTATTGCATTTCTTAGTCTTTGTCATTTTAAATTTTAGACATAAAAAAAAAGCATTGATATATTCTACCAATGCTTTTTTTGTACCTGGGGTGGGACTCGAACCCACACGAAGTCACCTTCACAAGATTTTGAGTCTAGCGTGTCTACCAATTCCACCACCCAGGCGGAAATCAAGAAAACAAAAACATAGTACCTAGGGTGGGACTCGAACCCACACGAAGTCACCTTCACAAGATTTTGAGTCTAGCGTGTCTACCAATTCCACCACCTAGGCGAATTGTTTTCTTAATTTCAATAAGGACGTTATGTACTTGAGGTGGGACTCGAACCCACACGAGGAAACCCTCACAAGATTTTGAGTCTAGCGTGTCTACCAATTCCACCACTCAAGCTTAAAATAGAAAATGAACATTGTACCTAGGGTGGGACTCGAACCCACACGAAGTCACCTTCACAAGATTTTGAGTCTAGCGTGTCTACCAATTCCACCACCTAGGCGGTTCATTTTGTATTTTGTACATGCTTTTCGTTTAAAGCGATGCAAATATGCATTGATAATTTATAGAAAACAAACCAATAAATACGTATTATGAAGATTAGTTCTTTAACTAATTGAATCTTAGCACATAATTAATTCCAAATAAATATTAAGACCACTCATCTTTTATTTCTGACAAATAATCATAATTAGTTAGATCTATTTTAGTAGGAACAATACTTCCATAATTTCTTTCAATCGCATATTCATCAGTATCTTCTGCAGTATCTGGGTTTACAAATTTCCCTGTCAACCATAAGTATTTACGCCCACTAGGATTTACACGTTCATCAAATTGTTCATGCCATCTTCCTTTTGCTTGTCGCCCTACCTTCATTCCTTTGATAGGCTCACCAGAATACTTCGGGAAATTAACATTTAATGCTGTTCCTTTTGGTAATCCATTTTTCAAAACAGATAAAGCTACTTTTTTAACCCACTCTCTAGTATGTTCAAATTCAGCATCATAACCGTAATCACACACACTAAATCCTATACTTGGCAATCCTTCAATTGTCCCTTCCAAAGCTGCAGACATTGTACCTGAATATAAAACTGAGACAGAAGTGTTACTACCATGATTTACACCACTTACTACTAAATCAGGTTTTTTATCTAATAAATGATTCTTCGCTAGTTTCACACAATCCGCCGGAGTTCCAGAACATTGATAAGCTTCAATTCCCCAATCTTCAAAAAGATCTGAAGCATGATATCTTAAAGGTTCTTCAATTGTAATTGCATGTCCTTGTCCTGATTGAGGACTATCAGGTGCAACAATTACAACCTCACCAATTGATCTCATAATATCTGCTAAAAATTTGATTCCTTTTGACGTTATACCGTCATCATTGGAAATTAATATTAATGGTTTCATTGATATTTGACTATTAAAAAAAGGCTGTCTTAAAACAGCCCCTAATTTATTATCTTAATTTGATATTTCCTTTACTTCAACTAAAGAATCATAGTATCTCACGATTTGGAGAAAATCCTCTCTATCCTTATAATCGAGCTTGTTAATTGTAATAAAAGCCCTGACTTTATCTTTATACTTACCAAAATAAGCAAGCATTGTATCTAACTTTCTCATATCAACTTGACGAATATCTGCGAACATATCCATCAAATAAAAATCATGTACTAAAACCCTTCTTCTAGTATTAAAATTATTCCCCCAATAAGGATCGTATGAAGTTTCAGAGATTTCTGCAACTCTTTCTCTCGCAAATAAAATATAAGGTTCACCCTCTTCAATCAGCTCAAAGAAATGGTTTTTGACATATCCTTTGGACTTCTTAAAAGGCAATGAGAAAAATACCCGTTGTCTTTTTGTCATTGCATCCATAATCTCAAAACTACTGACATTCTGAGCTCCATATGATTTCACAACTCCGTTTACAATAACTTGTATGGACTCAACATCCTCTCTTAGAGAATACTTCACCTTACCTTTCATGGATGTTCCATTTTTTAAATCAACTTCTCCATAGTGCCAATACTCAGATGGAAAGTCTTGAGCGGTTAGTAATATAGGTGTAAATAAAAAGAAGAATAGATATGATAATGTTTGTCTTAATTTCATATAAATAACTTTTCAAGTTCAGCATTGTATATCTAAAAATACATTATTTTTTTGACTTCGGAAACAAATCTTAATGAATAGTCAAAATCTATTTTAATATACTTCTTCAAACTATAATTGAATAAATATTCAGTTTTTTAGCGAATTTTCGCTTTTTAACATTTTACCATTTATATCATATTATATCTGCTATATTAAACTAATTAAGTGGCTTTAATATTGTTATAATTATATTTAAAGATTACATAAAATAATATTTCAGCGAATTTTCGCTTTTTTTATTTATTTCGCTTTTTATATATTTGAATCATCATTCACCCAAATACAACTTTTAATACTATGAAGACAACATCAATAATAACACATGAAAAGATTGAACTTAAAGGTTTAATCAACAAACAGTTTGAAGAAATTCTCACTAACGATGCTCTACAATTTATAGTAGAGTTGCACGAAAAGTTTAATAAGAGAAGAATTGCTCTTCTAGAGGCTCGTATTAAGCGACAAGAAAGAATAGATGAAGGTAAAAAACCTACATTTCTAGCGGAAACAGCTTACATCCGAAACAGTGAATGGACAGTAAATTCTGTAAAAGAAGATCTCCAAGATCGAAGAGTTGAAATCACCGGACCTGTTGATCGAAAAATGATCATTAATGCATTAAATAGTGGTGCTAATGTATTTATGGCTGATTTTGAAGATGCAAACTCTCCTACTTGGAACAATAATATTCAAGGGCAAATTAATTTGAGAGACGCCAATTTAGGGAGCATCAGATTTACTCATCCTATTACAGAAAAAACCTACAAATTAAATGAGAAGGTTGCTACTTTAATGGTTAGACCAAGAGGCTGGCATTTGGTTGAGAAGCACATTTTAATCAACGGTCATCCAGCATCTGGTAGTTTGGTTGATTTTGGTTTGTATTTCTTTCACAATGTAAAAACTTTAATCAAAAAAGGCTCTGCTCCTTATTTCTATCTTCCTAAAATAGAAAGTCATCTAGAAGCAAGACTTTGGAATGACATCTTTGTTTTTGCTCAAGATTATATGAACATCTCTCAAGGTAGCATAAAAGCCACTGTATTAATAGAAACTATTCTCGCAGCATTTGAAATGGATGAAATTCTATATGCATTAAAAGAGCATTCAGCCGGATTGAACTGTGGTCGTTGGGATTATATTTTCTCTTACATTAAGAAATTTAGAAATGACCCTGCCTTCATTTTACCTGATCGAAATCAAGTGACCATGAAAGTTCATTTTATGAAATCATACTATGAATTATTAATCCAAACTTGCCATAAAAGAGGTGCATTTGCAATGGGTGGAATGGCTGCTCAAATTCCAATTAAGAATAATGAGAAAGCCAATCAAAGAGCTATTGAAAAAGTAGCAAAAGACAAAACAAGAGAAGCAATGGCAGGACATGATGGTACTTGGGTTGCTCACCCTGGATTAGTACAAACAGCAAAAGATGTTTTTGATCGATATATGGGTGGACCAAACAATCTAAATGTTCCAATTCAAAATAAAAAAATTACACCTGAGGATTTATTACATATTCCCAAAGGAGAAATTACAATGGAAGGTTTAAAAAACAATATTGATGTAGCGATTCAATATATCGCAAGATGGCTTGATGGTCAGGGCGCTGTTCCCATCTATAATTTAATGGAAGATGCTGCTACTGCTGAAATTTCAAGAACACAAGTTTGGCAATGGATTAAACATACTGCTATTACTTCTTGTGGTATACCGATCACTATTACATTATATAGAAGTTTACTTCCTGAAGTTATGGAAAGAATTAGAGAATACGTTGGAAACGAAAACTTCTTAAATGGTAAGTATCAAGAGGCTAGTGAGATCTTTGATGACTTAGTAACAACTGAAGAATTTGTTGATTTCCTTACGTTACCTGCTTACAAAAAAATATAACAGATTATATACAATCGATTTTCAACTATAAAAAAGGGACACTTACAACTGCCATTGTAGTGTCCCCAAAATGCAAAAATTACATTTTCAACACCTTAAATTTAACACAAAATGCAAGAAAGAATCAATGCTTTAGAAAAAGAATGGGCAACTAACCCAAGATGGACCAATATTCATCGTCCTTATTCAGCAGAAGAAGTAATAAAACTTCAAGGCAATGTTATTGTGGAGCATTCTCTTGCTCGTCAGGGAGCTGAAAAATTCTGGAATGGCTTACATACAGAACATTTTATGGCGGGACTAGGTGCTTTGACAGGTAACCAAGCCATTCAAGAAGTAGAAGCAGGTTTAAAAGCAATTTATTTATCAGGTTGGCAAGTTGCCGCCGATGCTAACCTTGCAGGGCAAATGTATCCTGATCAATCTTTATATCCTGCCGATAGTGTTCCTAAAGTTGTTGCTCGAATCAACAATGCATTAAGACGTGCAGATCAAATACAATCTGTTGCTGGTAAAAATGAAACAGATTATATGGTACCCATAATTGCAGATGCTGAAGCAGGTTTCGGCGGCAATTTGAACGCTTTTGAATTAATGAAAATGATGATTGAAGCAGGTGCTGCAGGTGTTCATTTTGAGGATCAACTCTCTTCTGCAAAAAAGTGCGGCCATTTAGGAGGCAAAGTTTTAGTACCAACTCAAGAAGCTATTAATAAATTAGTAGCTGCTCGATTAGCTGCTGATGTATGTGGTACCCCTACCCTTATTATTGCTAGGACAGATGCGGATGCTGCCAATTTATTGACCAGCGACATTGATCCTAGAGACCAATCATTTATACATGGAGAAAGAACTTCAGAAGGTTTTTATGAAGTTAAAAATGGAATTGATCAAGCTATTTCTAGAGGGTTATCTTATGCTCCTTATGCTGATTTAATTTGGTGTGAAACTTCTCACCCAGACTTAGAAGAAGCAAAAAAGTTTGCTGATGCTATACATAAAAAATTCCCTGGAAAAATGTTGGCTTATAATTGTTCTCCTTCATTTAATTGGGCTTCTAAATTAAGTATTGAAGAGATGGAGACATTTAGAGAAAATTTAGCGGATATGGGCTATAAATTCCAATTCATTACTTTAGCAGGTTTTCATGCATTAAATACAAGTATGTTTGAATTAGCTAAAGCTTATAAAGAAAGAGGAATGGCGGGTTATTCTCAATTGCAAGAGAAAGAATTTGCCTTACAATCGGATGGCTTTAGAGCAGTTAAACATCAAGCATTTGTGGGTACTACCTATTTTGATGCTATTCAAAATACCGTTACTGCGGGTACTTCTTCTACTACAGCAATGGAAGGAAGTACCGAAACAGCACAATTCTAACTACACTTATATATAGTTACCAATGAATTAAAGCACTTCTCTTTTTAGGGAAGTGTTTTTTTATAAGTTAAGAATTAAAAATGAAGAGTTAAGAACTGGGTTATTAATCTAGTTCTTAACTCTTCATTTTTTACTCTTAATACTTGAAATTCTTAAGAATTTCTGAAAAGTAATGATGAGTCACCGTAGCTTAAGAAGCGGTAATCGTTTTCTAAAGCTGCATTATATACTTTTCTCCAATCCTCACCAATAAATGCTGCAATTAGTAATACTAACGTTGTACTTGGTAAGTGGAAGTTTGTGACTAAAGCATCAATAACTCTGAAAGTATAACCTGGCATAATGAAAATAGAAGTTTCTCCACTTAAAGAATCCACTCCATTCTTCTCCATTAAGTTTAAAACGGCTTGAAAAGCTTCCTGTCTTGTTGGCAATTCTTGATTTGCTTTTTCGTAAGGCTCTAATTTTTTGATATCGAAAGTAGCATTTTCATCTTCTAATAAACGAACACCATACCAATACGTACTTTCTAAAGTTCTCATAGAAGTAGTACCTACACATGCTACTTTTTTAGCCTCTACTAATGCTTGAATATTTTCTTTTGTGACAATGATTTGCTCATTGTGCATATCGTGATCCGTCACAATATCTGAAGAAATTGGCTTGAAAGTACCCGCACTAACGTGAAGAGTAACTTCTTCTTCTTTTACACCTTTGCCTGCAAGTTGTTTTAAAACATCTTTTGTAAAGTGTAATCCCGCTGTTGGTGCTGCTACAGCTCCCTCATTTTTAGAATAGACTGTTTGATAAGTATCTTTATCTTCTTCAGTCGCTTCTCTTTTTATGTATGGAGGAAGTGGTGTATTTCCTGCTGCACTAATAATATCAACAAATTTAAGTGCAGGGTTTTCCCATTGGAATTTCACAAATCTCTTTTCACGATCTTCATGGCTAACGGTCAATTTTTCAATGTTGCCATTGACATTCACTGCCGCTACTAATTCTTGATCTTTCCAACGTTTATAATTACCAATTGCACACTCCCAAACAGTACCACTTTCTGCTAACATAGCCGCAGAAATATCTCTTGTTGGGGCAATTGGGTTTAATAAAAACACTTCAATTTGTGCACCTGTCTCTTTTTTAAAATAAAGACGAGCAGGTAATACTTTTGTATTATTAAAGAACATAGTGTAGTCAGCATCTAACTCTCCTACTATGTCTTTGAATATTTTATGTTCAATATTCCCCTCTTTGTAAAGCATTAATTTCGATTCATCTCTTGGTGAATGTGGGTGCTTTGCAATGCGTTCTGTTGGCAAATCATATTGGTAATCTGCCAGATCGATTTGAGGTAGTTTAATATTGTTTTCCATGACTTCTATTTTTTCAAGAGTGCAAAGGTCGTTATTTAAGATAAATGAACAAAGTCTACAGTTATAATAGTTGGTAATTTCCTAATGCTCATTAATTATTGAAAATTAATATCATTATTCCCCTAATTCTCTTAACTTTGCACCGTTTTATCCGAAAACCGATCGTAGGTTTTCATTTATGTCTTAATTCTTGTGTCGAAATGAGTTTCTACAAATCTGTTGTCAGACCTTTCTTTTTTAAGGTAGATCCTGAGAAAATCCACCATTTTGCAGTTAATTATTTAAAAACTGCTTTCTCTTTGCCATTTGCAAAAAGTATCGCTAAAGGTATTTATAAGATAAATGATCCAAAATTAGAAAGAGAAGTATTTGGTATTAAATTTCCATCTCCTGTAGGTCTAGCGGCTGGATTTGATAAAGATGCTAAAATGATTGATGAATTTGAATCTTTTGGTTTTGGCTTTATTGAAATCGGTACCCTTACGCCTGTTGGTCAACCGGGTAATGAAAAACCAAGAATCTTTAGACTTCCTCCTGATCAAGGATTAATCAACAGAATGGGTTTCAACAATGAAGGTGTTGAAGCAGCTGTTGAGCGTTTAAAGAAAAGAAAATCAAAAGTGATCGTTGGTGGTAATATTGGTAAAAACAAAGTTACTCCAAACGAACAAGCAGTAGAAGACTATAAAAAAGGATTTTATGCCTTATTTGATTATGTAGATTACTTCACTGTCAACATCTCCTCTCCAAATACTCCAAACCTTCGTGCACTTCAAGATAAAGAACCTCTAAAAGAATTATTAGGTACTTTAAAAGCACTTAATGCTGAGAAAGCAAACCCTAAACCTATTCTTTTGAAAATTGCTCCTGATTTGACAAATGAGCAATTGGATGACATCTTAGAAGTTGTTCAAGAAACAAAAATCGATGGAGTGATTGCTACAAATACTACAATTAGTAGAGATGGGCTTTCTACACCAAAAGAAAAAGTAGAGGAAATCGGAATGGGTGGTTTATCAGGTGTACCTGTAAGAAACAGATCTACTGAAGTTATCAAATATCTTTACGAAAAATCAGGAAAAACATTGGATATTATTGGCGTAGGTGGTATTCACACCGCTGAAGATGCCATAGAAAAGATGGAAGCTGGTGCTAAATTAGTACAGGTGTACACTGGCTTTATCTATGAAGGTCCTGCTCTAGTAAAGAGTATTAATAAAGCGATTTTGAAAAAACAAAAATAATTTTTTTACAATTTCTGTAACCTTATTTACAATCATTCGTTAATACATGTAAAGAAAGATTGTTGTAGTTAATGAAATTGTCGAGGAGAGAGCACTGGAATATTCTAGTGCTTTCTTTTTTTATATAGAGATTTCTCTATTCATAAAAAATTGCTCCCCAATCTTTATCTAAGTCTTATTTCGATTCGAAAATAATATTTCGATCTGATGCCTTATTATATAAATTCTTCACTTTCAATCCTTTTTTATGACTTGGACGATAATGATTATTATGAGGATCTAAAATACATTTCACCTGATATTCAATCATTTTCTCGAAAGGAAGAAGGAAACCTTCCGTATCACAATGCTCTACATCAGCATCTCTAAGTAAATTTACAACAGTATACACTGATTCAATCGTACTCAAACAAAGAGATTCAGGTTGTTGCTTAAGAATGAATTTAGATACGATTTTATTATCAAAACTTACCCTCGGCAGTGATTGCAAGTTCTTACTTAATCTTAACATCTTACGAGCACAAGGCCATGTTCCGTCCAGAATAAAAAGATGAGGGCTATCGCCTAAAAAAGTATTTATTTCAGCACTGTTTCGTTCTGATAAGTTGAAATTTTCTTTTCCTGGATAAAGTAAGAATGAACTACTTGCTTCATTTTCCAAAATTTCATTTACACGCTTATTGTTTGTGAAATCAACATCAACGATAATTTCTGAATTTTCAAGTTGAAGATTCGTCATAATACCTGTTCCGTTTTTTTCCTTCCTATACTCCATGGGATGCATAAGCAAAACAAAACGTGTTTTTGTTTCAATAGGTTTAACGTATTTACATACACATGAAACAGAAGGTCTCATACATTTATAACATTTGACTCTAGGGTTTTCTATATCTACTCTCAAAGTAATTTTCTCTTATTTTTCTTATTGACTAGACATCGTACTAATAAATCACTGTCTCGTCTTTCACTTTCTAACAAGTCACAACTTGAATATAAACCGCAAACATAATTATTTTCAAATTTGAAGCAAAACCTTCATTTTTAATATTAGATAATTAATAATTAATGACTACACAAGAGTAATTTTCTTATCCTCTGACCATTTCACTTTTTTTTCTTCGAAAAGGTCATGTAATGATTTTGTAAAACCATCAAGATCGACTGGTAATAGTGTACTTTCTAATTCATGTAAAGAATATTCATCTTCTTTTAAACATTCTAAAATATCCTCTGTATAAGACTTCACTTCCTTCACCCACTTATTTGTCTTTTTATTATGAAGGCAATTGTCACAAATACCGCAATTCTCTCCTTCATAATCTCCGAAATATTCTCTTAGCGTAATACTTCTGCATTTATTTTTATTCTCAATGAAATGAATCATAGATTTTGCTTTAGAATAATCTTGATTTTTCCTTTGAGAAAGAAGCTTCTTATTAATAGGTAACCTTTCTGGTAAATGACGAGGTATGATGAATGTTATCTGAGGTCTATCTTTTTTAGGTTCGTAATTAATGATATCCAATTTATGTAATTCATGAAGCATAGAAGTTACTCTATCCAATGGAATTCCATTTTTGAAAGCAATGTCTTTTTCATCTATTCTTACAAAGGAGTTAAATAGATCACCGCCATACATTCTAAGCATTCCTTTCATCATTAATTCAAAATGAGGATGACGAATAAGATATGCATAGAAATCTTCAGCCGATGATTTAATCATTACCGTAGGGTCATGAAAAACACTTTCATTGAACAATAGAATTTCTTGTTCTTCTAAACGTTTTAAAGCATAATATGTCTCCGTTGGAGGAAGATCATATTTTTTGATGAAAGGTTTAATATAAAAAGTAAAAGAAGTCATCTCTCCACTCCCTACTGCCAATCTATAATTATTACCCAAACATTGATATACTCTTCTTAAAAAGTCAATGTTTGGATGTCGTTGTTCTACCCATTCTAAAATTCGCTGTCTTTGATTTGTATAGCACAATAACACAGCATACGCTTTCTCTCCATCACGTCCACCTCTACCCGCTTCTTGATAATAAGCTTCAAGACTTTCTGGAGCACCCATATTGACAACCACTCTTACGTCAGGTTTGTCAATACCCATTCCAAATGCATTCGTAGAAACCATAATACGGACTTGATTTTTAATCCAAGCACTCTGTTTTTGTTCTCTTTTTTCTGTTGGTAAGCCTGCATGATAAAAATCAGCTGTGATATATTGATTATTCAATAAATCGGCAACTTGCATTGCTTCTTTTCTTGTTCTGACGTATACGATACCAGAACCTTCAACTTTTTTGAGAATATCTAAGAGTTTTGCTTTATGGTCATCAATTTTGAAAACAGAAAACGAAAGATTTGGTCTATTAAAACTTCCTTTAAAGACTTTATAATCTTTAAAAGAAAGGTATTCAAGTATATCTTCTTGTGTTTTTACAGTTGCCGTAGCTGTTAATGCAATACAAGGAACCGAAGGAATTTGTTCTCTTACTTCTTTAATCCTTAGATATTGAGGTCTAAAATCAAATCCCCATTGAGAAATACAGTGAGCTTCATCAACGACAAGAAGTCCTACAAACATTCTTTTTAAGCGTTCCAAAAACATGGGTGTTTTCAAACGTTCAGGAGAAACATATAAAAATTTCACTGCTCCTTGCACTACATTTTCAAGCAGAATATCTATTTCTCTATTGCTTAATCCTGAATAAAGTGCTTTAGCGGGAATTCCTCTTCTTGTCAATTGCTCTACTTGATCTTTCATTAAAGCAATCAAGGGAGTGATTACAATACAAACACCTTTTCTTGCAATACCGGGCACTTGAAAACATATAGATTTACCCCCTCCTGTGGGAAGTAGTGCCAATGTATCTTTTCCTTGATATGCATTTTCTATAATGTCCTCTTGAAGAGGTCGAAAGGCATCATAACCCCAAAATTTCTTTAATATTTGTTGAAATCCTTCTCTCATTTGTGTCAATTGACATTTATTTTAATCAAAACAAATATCAGAAATTTATTTTACGAATTTCTCTCTTATTTTTGCAAAGATAAAAAAGACAGTAATTAATCTGTTTTGAACTTACATACAACATCAGCAATAACAATGGAAAATACAATCGCAAAAAAAGTTGCTTCACTTTTATTGGAAATTAATGCTATCAAAATCCGTCCTAACGAACCTTTCACATGGGCTTCAGGTTGGAAATCTCCAATTTACTGTGACAACAGATTGTCTTTATCGTACCCTCACGCGAGAACGTACATCAAAAACGCTCTTTGTGCAAAAATCCAAGAACAGTTCGAAGATGCAGAAGCTATCGTAGGTGTAGCTACAGCAGGTATTCCTCAAGGGGCTTTAATTGCTGACGCACTTGGTCTTCCTTTCGCTTATGTTAGATCAAAGCCAAAAGGACATGGTATGACAAACATGATTGAAGGTGAATTAAAAGCAGGTGCAAAAGTAGTAGTCATTGAAGATTTGATTTCAACTGGCGGTAGTTCATTAAAAGCTTCAGAAGCTTTAAAAGAAGCGGGTATCGAAGTTTTAGGTATGGCTGCTATTTTCACTTATGGTTTTGATTTATCAGTAGACAACTTCAAAAATGCTGGAATTCCACTTGTAACGCTTTCTGATTACAATGCAATGTTAGAATTAGCATTAGAAAAAGATTACATCAAAGCAGAAGATATTGAATCTCTAAAATCATGGAGATCAGCACCTTCTAAGTGGGGTAAATAATCTAGACACAATCAACTTTTGCCTTTCAAAATTGTCAAAAGTTTGAAAAAATAGTACACTGTAAGAAGCATGGTTTATAATTGTTTTTGTGTAAAACAGCCTTAAATCATGCTTCTTTTGTATAAAATCGACTTTTTTTAGTCCTATTCTCACCTACTTTACCTAATTTGGGGAACAAAATCAGTGTGATTTCTGTTTTTTTCTTACAATGTATTATGATATAGCATTTGGTGTAATTTCTCCGGATGATGAGCAAATTACTCCAATTAGAATTGATGAGCTTTTAGCTGAGGGATATTTTAGACATGCCCGCAACATGGCATCATATGAAATGATGTTTTTTGAAGACCAAATGAATGGGGTTCTTCCTCTTCGTTGCGCCCTCACCACCCAAATGTTTTCTAAATCTCAGCGTAAGAAAATCAATCAGACCTTTAGAAAATTTGACATCGAAATTAAGCCCCTCGAAATCACACTCAAGCATAGTCAACTTTTTAAAGAGTATCGTTTGAATCGTTTTAATGAAGAAGACAAATCTTTAGTGGAATACTTTGGAGTAAATGCCATTGATGAGTTCGATTCATTGCCTTATAATACTTGGCAAGTTAGTTTCTGGAAAGACGATCAATTGATCGGTGCGTCTTATTTTGATGTTGGAGAAACAGCTATTTCAAGCCTTATGGCTATCTATGATTATGAATATAAGCAAGATGGTTTAGGTTTTATCTCTATGTTAATTGAGATGAAATGGGCTGAAGAAAACGGTAAAACGCTATATTATCCAGGTTATACATTGGATTTACCTTCATGTTTTGATTATAAATTAAGATTACCGAATGTGTCTTATTTTAATTGGAAAGGGGAATGGTCAGATTGGAATTCTATAGACCTAACGAATACCAAACGTTATAAAACTGTTTTCCATTTAGAAGAAATGGTAAAACGAATCAACAATTTTTCTTTAGTGAAAGGTCATATTACTGAAGAACAGCAGTTCTTCGGTAGTTTATGGCACAATATGTTTGATTATACTCAAGCTGTGGAAGCTCCGATTTATGGTTCATTCCCGATTGGTCAATACCATCAAATGGTGGTAATGTATTTACCTGATGAAGAAACATTTTTAGTAAAACCTCATCTTTTCGATTTAAAGAAAGGTATTCCTACAACATTAAAAACAAATTCTCCTGAAGAGGTTGGTAATTTTATCAATGCTTATTTTGCACATATCCAAGTTATTGAAACAAGAGTCAATCAAGCTGTTGAAGACCTTGAAACAATGATTAATGTAAGCAAAATTGATTTTGATGAAATTGAAATCATGGGAAATGCTTCACGTCATCCCAATTTCAAATGGATATCATGTAAAAAAGGAACAATGCAATGGATGATTATGCCTTTCTGGGATGAAGATCGTCATCAGTTCTTTTATCATCCACTTACTTTTAAGTTTGCACAAAACAGATGGGTTTCTCCTTTTGGGTTGTGTACCGCTGAGATGGCATTATTAAAAATCAGTCATTATATTCTTCAAAATGAAGAATTCGATCATGATTATTTTAGTGATGATACAGAATCAGAGTCTGAAATGTATAACTAATCCTTTTTAAATCGTAAATTATTAATGTAATAATTTATGAGTATGCATATTCCTGGTTTTTTAAATTTATATATCATAATTAGTTTTTTCTTTATAATATTCACCAAAAAGTGACCTTAAAAATATATTGAAATAAATAAACTTATTGATATATAATACTATAATCAATAACCTAAGAATATTGAGTTATTCTTAATGGTTTCCTTAGTGAAGAAAAAGTAATACTTTTTTCAAAAGTTCATTTATCTTTGCATGACGAAATTTTTTAATAGTGAACTATGAGCATACAAGACAACCTTAAGTTTCTTGAACATGTAGCGGAAAGCGATAGAAGAGCACATTCATTTGAGAACTGGCAACAAATCAACTCTCATACGATCATTACAATGGCTAGAAAGTTCTTGGTAGATCATAATATCTCTGTCCGTAAAATACCATTAAAAACTATACATGCCTTTATCTCTGATTCTGCATTAGAATCTTTAAAAATTCAACAACAACGTTGGGCTATTCTTTTAGCTAATGCAGTTACCTATAATAATCCCTGCCGACAACACCTAACTTTAGTGAAAATACTAAGAGATGCTTCATTGGAAGAAGTTGAAATTTTACATTACCTAAAAAAGAACTCTTTTATTGAATATGAAACTTCTACAATTTGGGTACCTGTATTAGGAATGGAACAATGGGCACAGAGAACCTTAGGGTGTTCAAGTATTGATATCGAAATAATTCTAGAAAATCTTTTAATGAAGCGTTTGATTGAGTTATCTCCAAGTGAAGAAGAGATGAGAATAGCGCCACTAGGGATGCATTTTATTTTGGAATGTGAAGTGCCTTTTGGAGTAAAGAATTAAGAATGAAAAAATAATCACTTAGTTAGAAACTTCGTTCTTCATTCTTAACTCTTCATTCTTAACTCATTAAATATCTCCAAGTTGCGGTCTGACAATAATGTCTTCAACCACTGCACTGTTAGATAGTTTATAAGCCGAAAGTACTAAATCTGCAATATCTTCAGGTTTCATAAATCGGTCTTCTGGGAGATCTACACCCGCCCAACTATTTGTGTAAGTGGCTCCAGGCATTACTGAAGTTACTTTCACATTATAAGGTTTCATTTCTTCTCTTAAACATTTTGAAAAACCTAACATTGCATGTTTTGAAATTGCATAAGATCCACCGTTTGCATAAGCAACAAATGAAGCAACGGAAGCAATATTGAAAACATATCCATGCTTATTTTCGATCATTTTTTTGATCAAGCCTCTTGTAATGTAATACGTTGAATACATATTTGTTTGCATCATCATTTCGAATGCTCCTTCATCTTCATCATGAATTGATCCAGGTACAAACACCCCAGCATTATTGACTAAAATTTCAATATCTTCTTCATGAGCATTGACAAAATCAATGAATTTTTGACATTCTTCCTTTTTGGATACATCTGCAACAAAAGTTGATACATTTACTTTATAATCTGCTTCTACTTGTGCTTTTAAAGTTGCCAAATCAGCTTCATTTCGTGCACAAACAACAACATTTTTACTTTCTTTTGCGAATTTTTCAATAATCGCTTTTCCAATACCTTTACTACCTCCAGTTACTACAATCATGGTTCTATTGATCTATGATTTTATTATTTTGTTTAAACTTAAACTTTTAACATAACAAGTCAAAACACCTAATGTTATAAGATTTGTTTTTTGTAAATTTGAATACATAAACTAAATCAAAAAAACGAATTTTACCTAATTATAATGAGACCGCTAATATTATTTTCTCTACTATTTTTATTAGTCACAAAAGGCTACAGTCAAAGTAATAATTTTGACAATACCTCTATCCTATCTTCTTTAGAAAGCTTAAGGAATAAGACTGCAAATTCATTTGTTGCTTCCATCGATATAAAGCATGAAAACTCATACATCACATTAGGTGATTTAACTTTACCTAACCTTCAAAATCATAAGTTTACACGAGCATCTAACATAAAGCTTATTGTCAATAGTTTACAAAGAATGATTGATAATGAAGCTATTGGAGCCCCAAATGGAATCTATTTAAATGGTGCCCAGACATCTCAATGTGATGGCCAACATAAAGTTGAAATTATTGAAGGAAATAGTATACGATTGAATTCTTTTATTGCCGCTTACCTTAAAAGGTACTTTCAAACACAGTAGTTAGAATGGAGACGATTTAGCTTGTTAATGTCTGTTATTATTCCATTAACAGTCGCATAAACTTCAAAAATTTAGTCTTTACTTTGGGGCGTAATAATTAGAATGCATGGGTAACAAGATCTACTTTAAAAGATGGGCACGTAAAAGTTATGCCGTTTTTAACTCTTTGAAAAAAGAGATAAGGATCTGTACACTCAATATTCAAATTCACTTTCAATCTCCTAGATTATTAGTAGAAGCAAACGTTTCTCAATTATTCTTGTTGAAAGAAAGTAAGGAAGAAGTACTGGATGACCTCAATATGGAATCCATTTCTCCTATTACATCATTGGTTTTAAATACTTCTAAAGTTGACTTTGCTGCCAGTTTTGGTAACATCAAGGCTTTAGCCTATTTATATTTTTACTAATTGAGCACTAACATTAGAACAAATTCTAATGTTAGTGCTTTTTTATTGGATTAAAATGAAAAAACACTTTACACTTTTTACTTCATTACTTTTAGCGATTGTACATTTCAACGCCTTTTCTCAAGAAACTAAACAAACAGATTTAGGAAAAGCTGATAGTCTAGCGACACAATACTTGGATGAAGTATCGGTTAGTTCAGGAAGAGTACCTCAATCCTATTCTGAACAGGCAAGAATTATAACGCTTTTTACGCCTGAAAAACTGCAAGAAATGCCCATTCAAAGTTTTGATCAAGCATTAGATTATGTTTCCTCTGTGGATATAAAATCTCGTGGTCCTTTAGATATTCAAGGAGATGTAATTATTCGTGGAGGTACATTCGATCAATCATTGATTATGTTGAATGGTATCAACATGAATAATCCACAGACCGGTCACCTTAATTTATTTATGCCATTTGATATGGAAGTTGTCAATGGTATAGAAGTTTTGGAAGGTCCTGCATCACGCGTTTTTGGTGCGAATGCATTTACAGGTGCTGTGAATGTTCAAACTAAACCTTTGGATGAAAATAGTATTTACGCTCATGCAATGTATGGAGATTATAATCTTCAGAAATATGTAGGTAAAGTAAATCTCTCTACTGATAAGACAAGACATATGTTTGCCGCATCTTATAGACATAGTGATGGATATACAGACAATACAGGTTTTGACAATGTAAATGCATATTACCATGGAAGTTATGATGTTAAAGGCGGTACATTCGATTTAACTGCTGGATATGCTGATAAGGATTATGATGCCAATGCTTTTTATGGAAATTCAGATACACAACATGAAAGAACCAAATTAATGCATGGTTCACTCCGTTTCACAAATGATGGAGAAATTAAGGTATCACCGACGATTTATTGGAATAGAACTTTTGATCATTATGAATGGTGGGAAGATAATCCTGTAGCAGATAATCACCATAGAATGGATGCTGCGGGTATAAATGTAAATACAATCATTCCTTCTAAAATCGGTAAAACTTCAATTGGTGTTGATGCAAGATATGAAGGAATCATAAGTACAAGTTTGGGTACAGACATTACACCAATTCCTGTCAAATACGAAGATGGAATAGACTACACAAAAGGTGCTGATCGATTCAATTATAGTTTATATATCGAACAAAATGTTGTACTTGGTAAGTTTACGGCCTCTGCAGGTTTAATGTTCAATTACAATACACAATTAGCCGCAGATTCTACAGATGACGGATTTGATGTCTTCCCTGGTGTAGATTTATCTTATGAACTAACAGATGCTGTACGACTTTTTGCCACAGCAAATACTGCAATGCGTCTACCAACTTATACTGATTTATATTATTCTGGATATAATAATATTGGTAATGAAAACTTGGATGAAGAAAGAGCTACAACATTGGAGTTGGGTACTAAGTATGAGAAAAATGGAATCAGTGGTAGTTTATCAGCATTTAGAAGATGGGGAACTGATATAATTGATTGGGTAGCAATTGGTCAAGATGAAAATGGTAACAGCATCTTCCAACCTCAAAACTATAGTTCTCTAACGATGAGTGGAATTACTTTAAATGCTAATTTCGACTTTAGAAAAATCTTACATCCAGAAGCTTTCTTACAAAATATTCATTTATCAGCTGCTTATCTAAATTCCGATAAAGGAGCTGAAGAATTAGGTTCGCAATATGTACTTGATTATTTAAATCATAAAGAAACTTTAGGCATTAGTCACTTATTATTTGTCAAAGGTTTAACTGCCAACTGGCAATTAATCTATCAAGATAGAAACGGTGGGTTTGATGATTGGGATACTGGTGAAGAGATTGAATACACCCCTGTATTTACTATGGATTTAAAAGTAAATTATAAGTGGGATAAATTTAATTTCTATGTAGAGGCTTCTAACCTATTGGATGTAGAATATTATGATTTAGGAAATATTCCTATGCCAAGACGTTGGGTGCGTGGTGGTATCAAAATGAACTTAAACCTTTAGAAAAAAAAATAAAAAATAAACGCCAAGGCATCACCTTGGCGTTTACTCATTTTTCGCTCAAAATAATTAAAAGCATTCACACACTTTTAATCAAAATTCTTCTTCATAAATTATATTCTATGCTGCATGCTAGAATACTATCTTATGATAAGTCTATTAGAATATTGTTAAAAGTAAATTTAAGACCTATTCACTTTCTACACAATACCCACTTTTGGTGATTTTTCACTTAAAGTCCAATTATTTTCCATGCTGATGCACTATGATCATCAGAAACAGAGACGACTACTTCTTCATTTAGCCAAATTACTCTATTTACAGAAGTTCCATGACCTGCATGTCTTGCTTTATCTACTACTTTTAATAATCTAAAATCTTCAGTTCTCCAGATTTTGATTGATTTATCTTTACTACAAGTCGCAAAGTATTTTCCATCTTTTCTGAAAGAAATATCATTGATTGTATACATATGTGCGACAATATCTTCTTGCGTTTCAATAAAACCATCAAGATTCCAAATTCTCAAATGTGCATCACGCCCACCACTCAGCATATATTGATGATCTGGTGAAATAGTTAATGCAAATACACTATTCTCATGACCAATTAATTCTCTCACTTCAGCTAAAGTAGCGATAGTGTATCCATAAATTGTATGATCACTTGTTCCTACCCAAACATTTTCTCTTTGTGTATCTACAGCGATTGTTCTGATTGATTTTTCAGAAGCTTTTACTTTCTTACTTATTGTCCAAGAATCTAGATCTATGACAAATAGCCAACCATCACCTGTTCCTACAAAAAGGTTATTTTTAAATCTTTGAATACTGAATACCGCTTGGTCAGTAAGTTTCAACGATTTTAATTCTTTTCCAGATTTTATATCTAAAAGATGAATACCATCTCCATTTTGACCTACTACTATTTGATGAGTCTCTTCTAAAGGACATAATGCATAGACAGTATTTGGTACTTTTGCAATTAATTTTCCCTTATCAGGGTCATTCAAATCCCATTCAACTACAAAACCATCGGCTCCAGCTGTATAGAATTTTCCTTGATCATCAAAACGGATAACACTATATAATCCATCTTTATGTCCACCAAATGTGGCTAATTTTTCAACCTCTAACTTTTGTCTCATCATTGTTTTTTATTTGTCGAAACAAATATCTTAAAATTTGTATTAATATCACTTCTTTCTATTAGTTTTTGTCAATACAATGGAAGGCTATTTCTCAAAAGTTCTATTTTTGTATCATGGGAATTATTAAATCTGAAAGTATAACAGATCACATTCATTTTCTAGTATGGAAAATTGAAGAAGAAGAAGAAAATTTATTACCTCATTTGGTGGGAACTAATTGTACATTTGATCATATCAAAAACGATAGAGTACGTTTAGAAAGTATTTCTGCAAGAGTGGCGTTATATTTCTTATTGAAACAATTCTCCATACCTTTTAAAGGACTTCAAAAAGCTGAAAATGGAAAACCATTTTTGTTGGATAATGACACCTCTATTTCCATTTCACATTCTAGAGGTTATGCAGCTGCAGTGATCGATACTTCTCAAAATAAAATTGGTATTGATATCGAATGTATTCAGCCAAAAGTACTTCGTTTGATTCCTCGTTTTGCCAATACTGAAGAACTGAACTACGCGCAAAGAGACAAAGAGAACCCTACTCTTGCAACAAGAATTTGGACGATAAAAGAAGCGATCTATAAAGCTTTTGGATGTTTGAGTATCGAATTCAATTCACAGATTGTTACGGTCTTTAATGATGATGAACCACTACAAGCTAAAATTAAAGAAGTTGACAAAGACTTTGAGGTGTATGATTTGTTTGTAGAGCAGTTTGATGATATGCAGTTATCGATTGCTATGAAATAGTGGAATGAATATTTAATTGCTTATACCATCTTCTTTCTAAACGCATTGCTTCTTTGGGATCATGGAAAATATGAAAGGGAATCGATAGCTTCTCTAAATCTGCTTTGATTTCAAGCATTTCT
Organism: Flammeovirga sp. AWQ4_249; assembly: GCF_056161045.1. Lineage (NCBI taxonomy): Bacteria > Pseudomonadati > Bacteroidota > Cytophagia > Cytophagales > Flammeovirgaceae > Flammeovirga > Flammeovirga sp. AWQ4_249. The sequence continues at coordinate 91,475 of NZ_JBSWYJ010000015.1, read as the reverse complement.
TTATCTTTTTTTCCATTAGAAACATCTCTCACCATTATTCCTGAAACATTTTTAGGGAAAAGATTCGCAATATGCTGATAGGTATAAGGATCTTTCTGTCCGCTGTCTCCGATTAATAAAAACTTACTATTTGGGAATTTTTGAATCAGATAAGAAATTCTGTCAATCTTGTGCTGAGACTTTTTCAGCCCCAATCCCATATTTTTATTTTTAGAAGATATAAAATTTTTCCAGTTTTTATGATAACGAAGATATATAGGTCCTGATGGAAAATTTCGAGTCGTCAAGAATAATTTAATGATCCAAAAAAGATTCATTTCACTATTGGAGACATAGAAAAAAGAAGCACCTTGTGTTTTCATTTCATTGTAGAACTTACTCATTTCTTTCACCTCTTTTCGTTTAAATGCATGTCTCACAATTGTTTGTGGAATACGTTTTAAAAAAGAAGTCGCGTGTGTTATCAATACAGTGTCATCAACGTCAGAAATAACCATGTATTTTCTTTCTTCAGGAATTCTCTTAATTGCACCCTTTGACACTCCTGGCAAAGTAATTTTATCTGTATGTTTTTCATCAAGATAAAAATGTAGTAGTGAATTCAGTTCTTTATTTGTGTAGCATTTTGTGAGCTGAAATTCAGACCTAAAATACCCATTTTCATCTAAAGATATCTCAAACTTCTCCTCTCCTAACTGTGCATAAATTTTGTTTGACTTAACAGGTTTTTGGCTATATAATCTCCACAATCTTGAGACATGTCTTCTAAATCCTTCAGGTTTAGCAGTCAAATCAAGATATTTACTTTTGAATGTAAGAAGTTGTCCTTCTAAAGAAAGTATATTATTGTTTTCGAAGCCTATTAAAGGTAAAAGAACAGTGGATTTACTCAAATTTATTGTGAATTAACAATGGAATTGGATTAATTTTCATATTGAATCTACTCTATTTTATGCTAATACACCAACTGATTTCAAAAAAAAATAGTGAATTATAACTTTTAGATGTGTTTTTGAAAACCAAAAGATATTTTAATACAATATTATTAAGATAATCCTTGTTTATAGACTTCAATAGCACGTTCTCTTGCCATTTTATGATCCACCATAGGTTGGACATAATTCAAGCTATCAAACTCAGGAACCCATTTTCTGATGTATTCAAATTTTTTATCAAACTTAACTGTCTGTGTCGTAGGATTAAAAACCCTAAAGTAGGGTGCTGCATCACAACCTGTACCTGCCGCCCATTGCCAATTACCATTATTTGCAGAAAGTTCATAATCCAAGAGTTTGCTCGCAAAGTAAGCCTCCCCCCATTTCCAATCGATTAAGAGGTGTTTACACAAAAATCCAGCTACTATCATACGCACTCGATTATGCATAAATCCAGTTGCATTGAGTTCTCTCATTCCTGCATCAACAATTGGGTATCCTGTTTTTCCTTCCTTCCATTTTTGGAACTCTTCTTCATTGTTTCTCCATTGAACTTTATCATATTTAGCCTTAAAATTATGATCAATGACTTTAGGGAAGTGAAATAAAATTTGCATAAAAAATTCTCGCCATATTAATTCACTTAAGAAGGAATCATGACCTTTTACATTATGAATAATCTGACGAATACTGACTGTCCCAAAACGTAAATGTGTTGATAAATGACTGGTTTTGTCTTCATAGGGAAAGTCTCTCATTTTATCATATTCCTCTAAATATTTAAGAGTATAAGAAGGCACTTTAATTTTAGATTCATCAAAATTCATTTCTTCTAAAGTAGGAAAATGAAAATCTGATGGATAGTATGTTGTTCCTTTTTCAGAAGGAACCATTTTCAAATCATCTAATGTAAAATGGCTTAACCATTTCTTTTTGTAGGGTGTAAATACAGTATATGGTTTGCCATCAGGTTTTAAGACTTCATTTTTTGCAAATATGACTTGATCTTTTATTAATTCGAATTTCGTATTATTTTTTTCTAATAGCTCTATTATTTTCTGGTCTCTTGTAATTGCATAAGGTTCATAATCTTCATTGCTGTATACTTCTTTTACATCAAAAGTATCAATAATATTTTTCCATACCTCTAGCGTTTTACCTTTGTGTGCTAATATTGAACTTCCTAGATCTCTAAGATGACTATTTATGGAATTCAAAGATTGATGAATGAAAGTGACTCTAGGGTCATCTTTTTCTAACTCATCCAAAATATCTTCGTCAAAAATAAAAATAGGTATAACTGGATATTTACTTTGTAATGCTGAATACAAACCTTTGTTATCTTCAATTCTTAAGTCTCTTCTAAACCAAAAAATAGTCACTTTGTCTTTCATCTTTATCGTATTTTATTTGATCAATTATAGAAACAACCTAAGGAACATTTTGTTTTAACGTGTTTTTTATGATCAATATATTACATACTGTCTTTTTTTTGATAGATTCTTTGTACATAGTGTATTTTTATTGGTAATTTTAAACCAATTCAATTATCATTTATACTTCCAAACTACAACGAGCAATGAAAAATTTTCTATACTACTTACTATTGTCTTTCTTTTTATTCAATTGTCAATCAACTCCTAAGGATGTTGTATTTGAACACTTTGAAAAAGAACTTTTTAAAAATGGAATACAAATAGATTCTGTTGATGCCTTACAAATGATTTATATTTCGAAAGGTGATTTGAGTTTACACATTAATCTTGAAAACGTAAGAAAAGACTATGAGAAAGACCCTGATTTAAAATATGTTGATGCTTTAGTGGAAAATATCATCAATTATAAAGAAAAGTTAACTATTTGGGATGAAGCAAAATCAAAAGTTTATACTTCTGTATTTCCAAGTGATTTTGCATTCGAAGATATTCTTCATCATAAATTGTCAGATAACGTGGAAGAAGTTTATGTTCTCAAAGAGGAAGATCAATTATCCTATATTAATCAAGAAAATTTAAAAAATTGGGGAATTTCTGAGAAGGATTTAATGAAAGAAATTGCATCCAACATTGATGAACTGATGAAACAATCCACAATCTCAGTGGATACATTAGAAGGACATTCATTAATTACAATTGAGACAATTTCTCCAGCATTAAAGAGTTCAATTTTGTTTAGTGATGCGTTCAAAAAATACATGAAAAAGCATCACTCCCTACCTTTTTATGCTGTTTTACCTAATAGAGATTATTGCTATATATTCAGTAAAAAAGATAGAGATTATTTTCTTCAACGAATAGGTGATATAGTTATTGAAGAATATAAAAATTCAAGTTATCCAATAACCTCTGAAGTAATTGAAATCAATAGAAAAGGTGTCAAAATTCATGGTGAATTTCCAGTTGAATAAATCAAAAAAGCCTTATCATTTCAAACTAGATGATAAGGCTTTTTTTTCAATTCATTTTTCTTTTTCGAGTAAAAATTGATCAACTCAAAAACTATCAAAAAGGGTAACCAACTTAGTAGAGATAGAATGATATAACCTTCTTTTTTGGGAAAAATGTTTAACACATAATTGAAATAAGAAAATAAACGAAGTAATACAGCTGAATTCGTCATGATAAAACTTCGAATCATCATTTTCTTATGCTTATTGATTTCCCCTTTCTTAATTGCTTTAAAACTTAGATAAGTAAATACACCCCATAAAAGAGACATCATTAAGAAATTGAATATACTTACTCCTCCACCAATGGCATAAAAAGACATCCCTAACCCGCTTGGAGCTGCGAAAAATAAAATTGCGACCACATAGACTTTCCCAACATCTTGATGAAATCTATTTCTCTTGAAAGTAAATTGATATAAACCCGTCAGTAGAGCTATTGGAGCTCCAAGTATATGACCGTAAAGGAAAATTTGATAATAGGAAAATATCTCTTTTTTATCTTGTAAAAAACCTGTCTCAAAATTAGGGTAGATGTAATCCAAGGATTTATGGATTATCATCAAACCAAATACTAAAGCAATTAAGAAATAGGACTTTTTAGCCAGGGAAAGTGATATATTCTTTATCTTCTTTAAGGTATTTTTCTTTGTCATTTAGCATCAGTTCTTTCATTTCTAAAATCATTTGTATGTTCTGCTTTTCTATATCAGTCAATTGATCATCTACATTTTCATATTTAGGCTTGTACCATGATTGTTTATTAAAATAGTCTTTCCATTTTTTCGACTTAAAGATATAACCATAGTCTGCGAAAATTTCGTTTCTATTAATAAAATTAGCCAGCAGCCGTCCAGTTTATTTTTCTTTTGTTAGTAAATTCTTGTTCATTTCCCTTCATTTCTTCTTTAACTTTCAAAATAACTTTAATATTTTCCTTATCGAAATCAGTCAATTGATCGTCTACATTCTCATATTTTGGTATATACCATGATTTTCTTCCAAAATAGTCTTGCCACTTTTTTGATTTAAATTTATAACCATAGTCTGCATAAATTTCATTCCTCATGATATCTAAATCTTCAATGCTAAGGTGATCAGTCTTCCACATATTTTCATATCCATGTTCTGCACCAATAACTGACCATGCAAAACAGCCCTTGAAATAAGAAGGGTCAATATAAATGAATTTTGTGAAATTAAATTTTCTATTGGTCACCAATTCTTCCAAAGAACCTGATGGTTGAATTTTAAAAAAATCATACTTTGTATAAAAAGAAGTACCTTTATTATCATAGAAATGTCCCCCTTTTCTTACTTGAATAATAGAATCATTAAGTATTTGATAATCAAAATCAGCACATAAGTCTGAAGAAAAACTCTCTTTACCCAATGTTGATTCTACAAGCTCATTATTTTCTTCATTATAGGAAATGAAATTGATGTCATTTGATGCATAACCTCTTGCATCTACGCCACTTTCGTAAATATCTACAAAGAAAGAAGATAAATTATTTAGAACGGTCTTTTCATTTTTGATTTCAAAACCTGCTTTTTCAGTACCAAAAAAATTAGTATTTGAGATTTCTTTTATGATAACTTCAGAAAAATACTTGTTTTTACCTTTTGAGATAAAATCCATGTATGAAGGTAAAATCATGTAGCCTCCTCCTTCTATTGGATCCTCTTCATAAAATTCAAGATAACTATTTTCAAAAATATTATTCCCAACAAACTCAATATCATAAACTGTATTACTTAGTTTTGACATTACATCAATTTCTACTTTTGAAAATTCTTGAATATTTGTTTTTTGAATTCTAAACCATTCTGTTCCCTTCCTACCATAAGCGATAGTAAAATCAGAATCTTTATCTGGAATAATATAATCAAACTGTGGAGTTAAAATTTTATTTGTTTTGTAATTATACAAACCAATTTTATCGTGCTCTTTTATCTCAAAACAGTCCCTAAGTGTTACATTGGGATGATATATTTTTTGGTAAATAGGTTCTAATATTACTTTAGAAGAATCCAAAGCGATTCCAAAGTATTTGTTTTTAGTTTCTATAATAAAAAATGGAGAACCACTTATCCTTACATAATACGGGATTCTACCTTTACCATATTGGTTCTCTAAACGTGTTATGGGATTTCGAATCAAAGTATCCTTTACATAATAATTATACTCCTCATCTTTGGTTTCTTTTTCTACTGTTTGTTGTTGTTCAATCTTTGATGTAGAAACACTTTTTTCTACCGTATTTTCTTCAGTAGATGATTTATTTTCTGAGCATGAAAAAATGAATATTGATAAAATAATAATAATAAAACACCTCATGTTAGTTATATAATTTGCTGTAATAATTACCTAAATGTAAGCAATTTGAATTTGATAAAAATAAAAAAAGGTTGCTGATTTCTCAACAACCTTTTCATTTTTGTATTAAAAAAAAGATTACTTCTTTTGATAAACTTGTTTCATACATTCATATTCTCTTTCCATAGATGGCTTACAGAATTGTGTCCCTTTGAAAATTTCGTTAGACTGTTTTTGTCGATTTAACATTTTTTGATCTAAATGTTCTTTTTTCAATTCTCTTTGTTTTCCATCAACCCCAAAAACCGTTAGTGTCAACTCTTTCTGGTTTCGAGTTACTTGTACTTTTTCACCTGCTTTTACATTGATTTCAATAGGTTGGAATAAAGCATGTTGGAAACTTAATTTCACATCTCTATCCATCATATTATAAGTGTACGTTTCGATATCTTTTTGACGTTCGAATTCACCAACTAAAGTACCTCCCATCATTTTTTCTTTGTAAGAAAACTTATTCAATTTTGAAGGAATTCTTGGTGCCAGTACGATAGTATTCTCGATAGCATTTGGTCTAAGACCTAAGAATTGCTGGTACCATACACGTAACTGTTCAGCATTTGACCAAGCTTGCATATATGTACCTGTTAATTTAGGATATTCTTCACCTGGGTGAGGGAAAGCGTCTGCATTTTCATTCATAGATCCAACAGCACCCATATCCAATGCTTGTGTATTCATATTTTCGAACAATTGGAATGCAATATCTGCTTGACCACTTTCAATCATACGTTGCATTGCATAACCATTATTCCATTGCCAAATAGTACCATTGTGATAGGCTGCATCTTTATGATAATGTTCCCATGCTAAATGATAAGGATGGAAATTAGGGTCCTCTTGGCTTAAAGAGGCTACACCCCAAGGGTACACTAAATGCTCCCAAATTTCTCTTGTCAACTTCATTTTCTTCACATCATCTGTCATGAAATCCATGGCAAATAATTGATTCGGTCTAAACTGGAAATCAGGTTGATCATCATGGTCTATTCTATCTGCCATGTACTCGTGAGCACTATTAAAGAAATCGTTATTAAAGTTGGCTTGTACTTTATCTGCCACTTTTTGCCAACGTTTCATATCTTTAATATTGTTGGTTTCTTTCGCAAAATAGATTGCTGCATTTAATTGTTTAAACCATAATGCTTGAATATCATTAGCATAACTACCTCTTGGTGAATATGGAACATGATCAGGTTCTCTACGAGCGTCCATCCAAGTATCAGCATCTTCATGTGTCAAATACCCTTTTTTATTTACCCAATTTTTCAAAGCTCCATCAATACTTCTCTTTACAGTTGGATACATTTCATTGATCAGTGAATTGTCTCCGGAATACTGGATATAATCTAATAATTCAAAGATAAAACGAGGAGTACCATCAGTTGTATGGTAGTTAAGAGATTCCATTTTTACAATATTTGGAATTCTACCATAGTATTTTGAAGATGATTTTTTGTCTTGAACATCAGCAAAAGAAAGTAAGATTTTTTTCGCAACTTCTGTTTCTCCTAAAACTAAAGTACCTCCAGGTAATGAAATGAAAGTATCACGACCCCAATATTCATTGAACCAAGGAATACCAGCATAAATACCATAACCTCTCTGGTGTGTTACCAATTCATCCATTGTCAATGTTAACCACATTAAAGCTTTGTCAAAATGAGGATCTTCCGTTTTAATCGCTGTATTCTCAGTGACCAAAGCAGTCATACGGTCAGTTCTTTCTTGGAACCAAGTTCCATGATCTGTACGGGCTTTTTGGATTAATGCTAAACCTTCTTCTTTTGTTTTTCCATAAGCAATATAGAATCCTCCTCTTCCTGAAGCGGTTACTAAAGCGGCTCCATCTTTATCAATTCCTTCTATATGTGAAGGTGCAACGACAACATAATGATCCGGTGACTCTGAAGAAATATAATAAGAGGCTGCTTCATCCCTTCCATCTAGTTTAATTTGTTTCCCTTCAATTGTCAGGTTTGTTTTATCACCTTTTACACCATGAAAGTCAACATAGATAACATCTTGATCATCGAATAAGATCACACGTTCTGTTCCTTGTGGTGTAGTTCTTTGTAAATAGTGTGGGAAAACTTTTACCTGTGCATTTGCACGGTCAAATGGCTTATCATCAATCGTTAATGCATAATCTGTAAAAATTCTTTTTTGTCCAATATTCCAACCATCAAACCAGCTGTATAATTCACTATTTAAGATATGTGTTGAAGTTTGAAAATAGGCACTTCTTTTATTGGTATAAGTTACAACTCTATTTTCTGCTGGTTTAACTTCCACTTTTAAGGCTTGCAAAATATCATCTTGTACAGATTCTTTTGCTGTAAATTTTTGTTCATCATTTGTATCTGAAGATGAACAACTCCATAAAATAGATAAGCTAAGTATAAGGAATGCACTTCGTAAAATCCTCATGAAATTATTTAGTTTTTATTATTTATTTAAATGTTACCGTAGCTAGCACAAATGCTATCTATTCAAACGGTAAAAAATGAATTTCGTTCCTTTAATTTAACAATAGTTCTTTTGCCGTAAAAATGATTTTAGTGATTTCGTATAAAAATAACATTTAACTAAAAAATTATTAATCACTCATAAACAAATCTCTTTTACATCTCTATCTCATTAATTATCAATAGAATAATAATTCATCTATGTAATACACCATTGTCTTCCAATAGTATTATGCAATCGATTGAAAAAGACAACGTTAATAAATCTTACTTAACAAAAAATAATGGTAAGTAGTACACTCAATACCTGCATATTAGGGTAATAAAAAGAGTTATTTATGAAGGTGATATATTGAAAAACTCTAATGATTTAGTTCTCTCAAAAACTTCAGTTTTATTAGCATAAATCAAGCATCAAAAAATAGAATAACAACGTAGAAAATTAGACAGTATTTCAAGATTCACGTTTTAAATAATAAAATAATGCATAAGCTTCTTATTGAGGGCTCAACAATTATTCTATTACTTGTATTTGCTTCTCTTAATGCATGTACTAACCATTCTGATATCCATTCCAATATTGACTATCATATAGCTCAAAAAAATGAAGATATTTCTAGAGTACACCAAGAAGGAAATAGACTAATTGTTCAAAATATAGAATTTACAACAGATTCAACATTTGTATATGATAGTTTATCTAAAGAAGGAAGCGATGAGGCTTTTTTTCATTATTTAGGTAAGTATACATTTGATGCTGTTTTGCAACAATACACTTTTAAGGTTTATGCTAAAGGAACTGAATTTTATACTGTAAATAAAGAAAGTAATTGTCAGTACCTTAAGAGTTCATACTATTCAGAAGATACAGGATACACGAGAGGTGTAGTCACTATAAATCATTTATTTGAATGGACAGATAGTACAACAAATGTTTATGATTATTTTGAACCGATACCTTTTTGTGGATCAGATTTTATGAGAGAATAAATATAAAGACAGCCCCATTTTATAATTAGATATAAAATGGGGCTGTTGTCTTGTCTCCTATTCAATTCTATTTATTGAATAATTAATTTTGCCTTTTGATCTTTAAAGATAAGCATGTAAATACCCGTATTAAGGTTTGAAACATCTATCTTTTGACCTGGAACTTTAATTTCTGTCGATTGAATATGCTTACCTGATAAAGAATAAACATTTTAAGTACCAGTTGAATTATTGTTCATGTTAATGAAAGATCTTGCTGGATTAGGATAAAGCGTTAATGCTTCTAGTTCTTCTCCTAAAGAAGCTACAACTTCAACAACCAACTCTTGAGTTGCCGATGCTTCAGTGTACATTTCATTTCATGGGCTTACAGCCATAATTGTAGCCGATCCACATAGTAACAACAGCAAAATTCTTTAAAAAAGAATAATGAAATGATAAAATTTGAATATAAACAAAAAAGCCACCCTAACTAATTAGAGTGGCTTCATAAAGTTTGAGATTATTAGACTATTTTTTGATCAACTTCTTTGAATATATATTCTCCCCTTTTTGAATTATGATAAGATATATTCCATTCGAAAAATTACTAATATCATAATTTTTTTGAGGTCTACTACTTGAGTATAATTGATGACCTGATAAATCTAAAATTTGCAAATGATCAGGTTGTATACTCAGACTAAATGTATTTACTACTGGATTCGGATATAATTGAATTAATTCCTTTTCTAGAGCAATTGAAGTCACATCTTCTTCCTTTTCTGCTATAACTACTTCTTTAGAGATAGTTACATCATTGTAATTTACAGCTTCTACTTGCATCGCAGTAATTGTAACTTTTCCTGTTTGTAGTGGTTGTAATGTATTTTCCTTTAAATTTATCAACGAAGGATCTGAGACTTCATAAGTAACTTCTAAAGATGATGAAGCAGAAATTGACAATGTATATTCTTCGTTAATAAATAATGTATCTGGAATCTCAAATGCTGACAGTGTTTGATCAGCTTTTAAGATGGATAACGTTCCTGAAGTATATTCTAAATTATAATTTAAAGCTTCTCCACTTTCTACTGTTATGCTATATTCTCCTACATCAGACAAAGTCGTTGCTTCCGTTTGAACGGTCGGACTAACAAGTAATGAAGTTGCATTTTCCTCATTTTTGAAACCTTCATACATTAACTCAAAACTTGGTAGTTCATCACCGTAAATCATGGATGCATCCTTCGCTGAAACGGATAAAGTTGCAGGTTCCACTTCAAGAGTTGCTCCAGTTGATTCAAAAGTATAATTTTCTGCACTACCTCCTGATAACATCACATTATATATCCCCACATTTGATTTTGAATTAACGTCCAAAACTACAGTAGGTAATTCAGCTATATTTTCCTTTGTATCTTCTCCTATAAATCCTTCAATTTGAATTTCAAAGGATGGCACTATCTCTCCGTATTCCATCGTTTGATTGTTTAATGATGCATTTAATACCGCTTTTTCAATATTTAGTATACGAGATACTTCTATTGCTGATAAATAATGCATATCTCCATTTTGAGAAGCAGTAATTGTTACTTCCCCTGCCTTATGAATTGTTACTGTTGAATTTGAAATTGAAGCTATTTCTTCATTAGATGAAGCGTAAGTAATTGAAAGCATTGAACTTGAAGAAGAATTTAATTCAAAAATCTCATCACCGTATGTTTTGCTTTCTAATTCTCCGAATTGTATTTCTTGGCTTAATTTCTCTGTTTCTTTTGTAATTTCAACTGTACTTTGTGCCTTATTGGCCATAAAAGCATCAGCATCAAATTCATTAGAGAAAGGAACATATAACTCTAAACTTGATTTCAACATTAAGCCATCCACGATACCATTAATTTCTACATCGTTCATTCCTGCTCTATAGAAAAACCAATCTTTCACTGCAAAATTATCAGCATCAATATTATTATGAAGTTGTACAGAAGTTGTGATAATTTGCTCTTGTAAAACACCTTCTTCCATTTTATCCACATATAATAAAGTCGCTTCTCTTGCATAATAATGCGTTAATGTAATGGCATGCCATGTATTATCGTTGATTACAGTTTCTCCCATCAAAACAGTTCCTGAGGGAGATGTATAAGTCACTTTACCTTCTTCTGTAATTGTTACATTCCCTTCATTTTCACCTACTAAAATTGAAAACACTTTTCCTGAACCATCCGTTTTAACATAAACAGTATTTGTAAATGAATGTACTTCTCCATCAGGTGTGAATGTAAAATTTCTAAAAGACTTTGCTGCATCACCTGTAAAACCTTCTCCTTCTCCTCTTACAGGCTGTGGTTTATTCATATCCAAAGCATCAAATAAAGAAGGCACCATAGAATGGAAAAATTCAGCATGTCCCGCATCATTTGGATGGGCTGGATCACTTTCATAGTCACCAAGACCATTTTCACCATTAATAAATTGACCGAAACCATCATCTAAGGCTCCTAACATATTCGAAGAAGGTACATCCCATTGATGGATTAATAAATTCATTTGTTTGATGTATTCATAATGTTCTGGAGTATATGAACCATTTGCATAGTTATTCATTACGACAGGCACCAATCCATCTTCTCTTGCTCTTTCAATCAGTCCCAAAAGATTATCTCTAAATTGATCAAAGATAGGCTGACCTCCAGACATGATACCCTCATTCGCTAATGACAGACCATATACTAGGTATTTGTTGCCTGAAGTTGGAACATAAATATTATATCTATTTTGAACTTTTATCGTATTATCTCCTCCTATTGAAACATTCTTATAACCCCATTGTTCCCCTAGTCCATTCTCAAATCTTTCTTGTAATTGGTTATTGTACATCCAAGCATATCCAGAGTGACCGTCCACAGAACCCCATCCTTGTGCTACAGATGAACCACAGAATGTAATCCCTCTTTCATCGAAAGTAGTTGCTTCTATACTATAGGTATAATTCTCTAAATCTAAAGTAAAAAAATACTCACCATCTGCTAATGCAAAACTTTTCACACCACCGAATTTATCTTCTTCATTTTTGTAAGATAACTTTGATAAATTCGCTTCTAATGTTCCAAATAATTTATGTCCTCCTTCTCCATTTAAACGAAGTAACATTGCATTATAATTTTCATTTTCATCTCTTAATAGTGTAACAGTAGAAGACCAAATTGCACCTCCTTGATGTTCCAATTCAGGACCGTCACTACTACCCCATGAACCAGGTGTTTGCGTTCCCACTAACTTCCAATCATAGATTTTTTCAAGTGTGATTTTTGATGTATTAAAATCAGCTTTAATACTATAAGTTGCTGTTTCTGCAATTGTGATTGGTGTACCTTCTTTTACCAAATCTCCGTTAATATCATCTACACCATAGCTAATTTTATTACCCTCGTCATTTATTGTATAAAGATCAAATTCCTGTCCTGCTTCTAATGATAGGTAAGCGTAAAAAATGTTGCTTAAATAGCCATCAATATGATTTGAATAATTGAATTTACGATCTTCTTCCATTGACAAGTCTTCTACACCATCGATGTATAATTCATTAATTTGATTGGCTACAGTAATCGTTTTTTCTTGAGTAAAAGAAACACTTGGATCATTGCTTGTTCCAGTAATTGTCACTTCTCCATTTCCTACAGGATAAACAATACCGTTTTCATCTACAAAAGCAACCGTTTCATCACTAGATTCCCAAGTAGCCGTTCTAACAGAAGCATTTGCAGGTTCAATTGTGATCGCTGCTTGTTGAGGACCTTGTGGAGAAAGCATATCTTGAAGATCGAAGCTGAATGCTGTCACATTTACTTTTGGAATGTTCGTATATTCTTCCAAAACCATTGCACTGATGTATGAGAAACCACTTTCAGTAGAAATCACTTCAATTGAAATTTCTCCATTTTCATCAGGATTAACATAAAAGCTTGGTTCATAAAATGTATTATTATTTCCATCTACACCCTCAGCCCCTATATCTGTTCCTGAAGTTTGTAAAGTACCTTGAAAAGTTGTTAAACCAGACACTGTATACTGTGTGATACGTGTTGCTTCAGTGATTCTAGCTGCAAATATTTTAATTTTATAACCGCTATCTTGATTTAAACCTGTTAGTTTAAATTCTCCTGGATTAAAACCACTTTTATAGAAATAATCAGAAGTAACTGTTGCTAACCCCACTTGAGGCAATAAGTCTAATGAAGGCGTTGTCAATCCTCCCGCATTATTTCCACCAAATGACTTTGTAATTTCTAATCCTACCGATGAAGTTACGCCATCAATAGCCTCTAAAGTTATTGAATTGCCAGCATTTACAGCTGTCATATTATTCCATGTGTTATTATTTTCATCTGGAGAAGATGTAGTGGCACTTTCTAGACCAAAATCTACCAAGAAACTTGTCTGTAAATCTTGGGCATATAGCCTTCCCATCAATCCTATAATTAGGAGTAATAAAGTAGTAATTCGCTTATTCATTTCATTCATTTTTTAGATTGGAAGAACTTAAGGAAGTAAGTTTTTATCCTAATTCCTTAAGTGTTAACTTTATTCATTAATCGCTGCTAAATCTTCTGTTTCAACAGCCTTAAAACGGATGGCTTGTCCTCCACCTTCCGCTAAAGTGATGGTTAATTTGTCTTTATTTTCCATCTCTTTTTGAAGAATTTCAACATCAGTTGCATTCACTTTATAACTTGCATTTTTTCCATCTGCATAAATCTCAGCAATGTATTTTTTCCCTTTAGGTAAAAAGCTAAGATCTACTTCAATTTCTCTTTGTGCTTCATTTGTTATTGCACCAATATACCAATCCTCACTTCCTCTATCTTTTCTAGCCATGGCTACATATTCGCCTATTTCAGCACCTAATAATTTAGACTCTGCCCAATCTGTTGGAACATCTTTGATAAATTGGAATGCAGGATTTCCTTCATAATGTTCTGGGAAATCTGCAGCCATTTGAACAGGGCTATACAACACCACATAAAGTGCTAATTGATTGGCTAAAGTCGTGTGTGTAGAATTTCCTTTTCTATACTCAGAAAAATCTGTTTTGAAAATACCTGGAGTATAATCTAATGGACCACCTAGAGACATTGTAAAAGGTAAAATTGTCGTATGACTAGCAGGATTTCCTTCACTCCAAGCGTTGTATTCCATTCCTCTCATCGCTTCTCTAGAAAGCATGTTAGGATAAGTTCTTCGAATCCCTGTTGGTTTAATTGGTTCGTGAGCTACCACACATACTTTATGTTTTGCAGCAGTTTCCAAAACTTTACGATAGTGATTGACCATGTATTGACCATGATGATGTTGTCCTTCAACTTCCGCCTTAATATTTCCTACATACCCAGTTTTTAATGCGTTTTGATCATTCTTTTGAAGTAAATCAAAAGCATCTTCCATTTGGTTTTCATATGTCAAAATATCACCACTTGTCTCATGATGACCAATCAACTCCACTCCTTTTTCTTTGGCATATTTCGCTAAATAATCTAAGTCGTAATCAGGATAAGGAGTACTGAAGTTGAAATTAGGATTTGTAATCCAGTCTTCCCATCCAAGGTTCCACCCTTCTACAAGTACACCACCAAAGCCATTTTCAGCAGCAAAATCAATGTATTTTTTAGTATTAGAAGTTGTTGCTCCATGATTTGGGCCTTGTTCCCATGTAGACTTATTCATGTGCATTTCCCACCAAACACCTAAGTATTTCATCGGTTTGATCCATGATACATCTTCGATTTTAGAAGGCTCATTTAGGTTCAAAATTAAGTTTGATTCTACTAAATCAGCAACCTCATCGCCAATCTGAATAGTTCTCCAAGGTGTGTACATTGGAGTAGTTCTTTTAACTTTTACACCATCAGGCCAAGGGACCAAATGAGATTCAAAACCTGTCTTCTCATTTTTCTCTAAAGTCATTGTCGAGTAATCTGTCAAGTTAGCTTCGTGAATACTTAAATACAGTTGCTCCTCTTTTGACTCGAAAGTAGCTGGAGTATGCATTAATGTCTTTACATCACTGATTACATTTGAAGTGTAAAGTCTTTCGTATGAATCAAAACCATGTTCCCAAGTAGTAGAAACTGTGTCGCATGGCTGATACCATATTTTATAGTTTTGTGCTAAATTAAAATCTGTTTCTTCAGAAAGAATTTCAACTTTATCCATTCCATTCTGTTTTGGAATGTAATATCTAAATCCAATACCATCATCAAAAACTCTGAAGATCAAATCCATTCTTTGCTCTTCTTTTGTTTTTTGCACTAAGGCTAACTTTAATTCATTGTATTGATTTTTAATATCTTTTCGTTGTCCCCAAGCTGTTTGCCATTCTTCACTAAAAGAAGACTTTTCGACATTAATTACATCAAAGTCTTTCAACAAGTCAGGATGATTTTTTAATACAAAACCTAATTTTGAAGGCTTTATTACTTCTTTCCCTTTAAAAGAAACACTGTAGAAAGGTTCTCCTTTATATACCTTAAAATTAACTGTAATATTTTTTGATGGAGAATTCACACCTGTTGAAAACTCTTCTTTTTGTTCTTTCTCACACCCTAAAAGAACAAAGGCAAATACTGCGATTACTATATTTCTAATTGTCATGATACTAGTCTGTAATACTGTTTATTCTGTCTTTAGCTTCTTGCACTCTATTTGATCTTAGATCGTAGTAGATTTGATCTATTGTTGTTTGGTAACCTCTTTCCTGAGCATATCTAGGGCTTTGTTTTAAAGTGTACCAATTGTAGACTAACTGTAATTCTTCTTCAGTGTAGCTTACTCCAGTATATTTTTGAACTTCCCCTAAGAATGAAAAACCATATTCTTGTGTTGGTTCAATACACGTACCTTCACCGTAGTCATTCCAAGTGATCAATTGCAAAATATCCAAACGGTCATTGTATTGATCCACTAAATCTAAGGTTGCTTTCATCTGATCTGCTCCTAATGGAATTTCCCATCCACCAACAATGATTTCACCATAACCTCCTTCTACATAAAAGTCTTTGAAACCTGGAAAAGCACCTCCAACAACAAGATCATTTGTACTTGCTGATTGATAATAATTTTCTATATCTGAAACATCACCTGACATAGGCCAAGCGAAATTACCGTTGGCAACAGCAGATACTTTACTATTGTTTTGTAATGGAATAAAGTATTCTTCTTCTGGTGAAGTATTTAATGCTTGCAACCATAAATCATCTCCTGATTGATGAGGCCCGAAAATTAAGGTTAAAGGTCTATTGTCCACATGTACATAATTTGCTTTTGGATAATAGTTGTTGCTTAAGTATTCAATATTTGAGGTGATATCTGCAAAAGGATCAACTTCATCAGCAAATCGATCTTCCATTACAACTGAAAACTCCATTCCCATGTCTTCTACTTCTTCGATAATTACATTTGAGTTTTGTAATAATGAATCAATGTCTCCATTGCTCCCTGATTGTCCATACCAGTTGATCAATAATCCATCTATCCCTGAATATTTCATTAATAATAAATGATATTTGATTACATCAGGATCTCTAGAATCGTAAGGCCCAATCAAAGGATAGACATGAGAAGCAATCTCTCTTTTTCCTGTTTCATCAGCATTATCTGGATTTTGATTATCCATTGTCCAGTGGCTTCCCCAACTTTCAGCATATTTACCTTTTGCTTCAAACCAAGGCATATAATGCATGTAGACTTTTTTATCGTTTGTTTTTGCAATGGCTTCAGGTTGATATTCCACCACTCCTTTTTTTATTTCTAAAGAGGTAATCACTTCTTCATTTGAACAACCCATTAAAAGTGTAGATGCAAGAAGGATTTTAGCTATATTTTTCATGATCTTTTGATTTAAAATTTTGGTGAAGCAACCCATTATCATTTCCAATGGGTTGCAGTATTTGTCACACTTCAATTCATACTTTTAGTATCCACTGTTTTGAACAAACTCAGTAGATACGGCTAATACTGATGAAGGAATTGGGTAGAGATTCTTATCTACTGAAGTAGCATCTTTCCCAAACCAAGTTCCTTTTGCATGCTTTTGGAAGCGAATTAAATCTGTCCTTCTATATCCTTCCCAATACAATTCAAATCCACGTTCATCTAATATCTCTTGACCATCTGCACTTAAAGCCTCTACGGGTACTGCATTTCTTAAGGCTCTGAAAGCATTCAGTTGCGTCAATGCATTACTTGTTTCACCATTTCTCCATAAGGCCTCAATTCTCATGAGGTAAACATCCGAAAGTCTTAATAATGCTACTTCATTATTGGCTCTCCAGAAATCAACAGAGTTTACATCTGGTGCCCATTTTAGGACTCTTACTCCTTCATATTCTTTTGCATTTAATAGATTTTCTACTTCTGGAGTAAAGGCTAATGGGTTACCACTTCTATCTGATAAAATATTACCAAAACGATCCTTTTGTTGACCGACAAGCATTCCTAAATGAAGGCCAGTTTCTGACATAAAACGATCATCTTGATATCTAATGTCTGAAGTTGTCACACCATTTGAAAGGTTTCCATCTTCGTCCCATTTATTGTAAAAATCTTCTGTTGTACACATGCCATTCCAAGGTTGTAAACCAGCTTCACCACCATTTTGGAAATAATGTAATGTCATCAATGCCCTTGTTTGACCAGAGAAAGGATGTTGGATACTATAACCATTTGCGACAACAAGAAGAGCTTCTAAATTACCTTTATTTTGATAATCAAAAAGGCCAAAATAATCAGATGCTAATTGGTAACTTCCTGAATTGATTACATCGGAAGTTAACTCAATTACTTTTTCCATATCTTCAGCTGAAGGTGTTGCTTCTCCTTCGTAGATAAATTTATTTAAATATACTTTTGCTAATAAAGCTTGTGCTGTTTCTTTCACTGCTTTACCGTATTGAGGTTGGTCTTTTTTTGACAACATCAATGGGATTATCTCTTCTAATTCCGAAATAACAAGATTTGTTGCTTCTGCTCTACCAATTGCGATTTTCTCACCGCTCTCTGTTTGATAAGGAACTTGACCAAATAAATCAATTACTTGCCAAACATAATAAGCTCTAAGGAATCTAACTTCTGAAAGATAAGGTGCAGCTACTTCAAGGAAATACTCATCTCCATCTGCAATTGCGTTGATATTATTTAATGTATTAAAAGTACGAGCAATCCCTGTTGACATATCATTCCAAGCATTTTCAACGATTAGGTTGTCCGCTTGCCAATTATGTTGATGTAATTGCACCCAAAGTCCATTATCTCCCCAATCATTTCCACGAGTTGGCGTCATCATTTCATCTGTTGACCCTTCTGTCAAAGCATAAATATTTCTTTCTCCCATAAATTGATACAAAGAAGTATATGCAGGGGCTGTTTCATTGCCAATTTTTGAAGGATCATCAAGCAATTCTTTTCGCTTTTCAGCCATCAATTTTTCTTGTGTTACTACGTAATCAGTTATTGGGTCTAAGTTTGTACACCCAAAAGAAACTGCAGAAAATAACGAAGCAACGATAATATTTTTTACGTTCATTGTTGTCAGAATTTAAAGGTTAACATTAAGGCCTACTATTACTGTAGCTGGTCTTGGGTATGAAGTATAATCGATTCCAAATGATGGGTAACCGTTTACATCCATGCTTGTGTTGACTTCAGGATCAAATCCAGTATAATCTGTAAGCACATATAAATTTTGACCACTTACATACACTCTTGCTCCACTTAACCAATCAATGTTTGACGCTCTGAAGTTGTACCCTAATGTTACATTTGATAGTCTAATAAAAGAGGCATCTTCAATATATTCTGAAGAAGTTGCTGCTTCCTGATCAAAGTTTTTCCCAGATAAAAGATTTGCATACGTTGTATTACCACCTTGTGCTAAAATCTGTTTGTTGTAAAAAGCTTGTGCTGAGTTATTGTATACATATTGTCCTTGTTTAGCATCAATGAAGATGGTTAAATCAAGATTTTTATACGTCACTGTATTATTAAAACTCCACATATAATCTGGATGAGGTGAACCTAAATGTGTTGTGGCTGCATTGGCTGCAATAGATGTCACTTCTCCGTTTGCACCTCTGTATAAATTGTATCCTTCAGCATCTAATCCTAAGAATTCTCTTGTATAAAAATTCTGTAAAGGATAGTTATTTTCAATCACTTGAACTTGAGTACCTGTGATACCTGGACCATTCAAACGACCTGTCAATACTCTTTCATTATCTAAACCTTGAATTCTATTTTCAAGCATTGTGAAGTTCACTGTTGAAGACCATTCCCAATCTCCTTTTGTATACCAATATACTTTTACCGAAGCTTCAAAACCTTTGTTGATTAACTCGGCAGAGATATTTTCATATCCTACTGGAATTGGTGCTGGAGGTGGCAAATCTTTCTTGAATAAAAGATCTGTTGTACTCTTATAGAAATAATCTAATGTCCCTGAAATCTTGTCTCCAAATAATCCGAAATCAATACCTACGTTTGTTTGTGTAGTTGTTTCCCATTTGATTTCTGGATTTGGTTCATGCGCTCCTTGATACGTTTTTGTAGGCTCATCATCAATGATTACCGTCTCAGGGTTGTATACTAATAATGGAATAAATTCCGGAATTTCTTGGTTACCTGTTTGTCCCCAACCACCTCTTAATTTTAAGTTAGAAATTACACTTGATCCTTTCAAAAATTCCTCTTCAGAAATTCTCCAACCGATAGCTGCACTTGGGAAGTAACCGTATTGATTGTTACCAATAAATTTAGTTGATCCATCTGCTCTCATTGAAGCTGTTATCAAATACTTATCACCATAGCTATAGTTAAATCTACCAAAGTAAGATTGTAATTCAGATGCTCCTCCACCTGACCAAACATCAGATGCTAATTTATTTGCAGCTTGTGTTAAGTTGTCCGCATAGTTGATGTTTGAAGAGAAGAAATTATTCACATACATACCATCAAATTCATAAGCAAACTTTTGATAAGAATAACCGCCCATTAATGAGAAATTATGCTCTCCAATATCTTTTTTATAAGTGATGAAATTTTCAAAAGAAATATTCGTATTCTGATTATTATTGATGGTACCTACACCGTTTTGTTCATTGATTAATTCTTTTGAACGAGATCCTTTTCTCTTTGATGTAGAACGGTCGTAAGCAATGCTTAAGTTGTAATTTAATCCTTCAATAATTTTAAAATCTGAAGTAATGTTCGCTAAATATCTATCAGTTACTGATTCGTCATTAATCAAATGAATCAATGCTAATGGATTAATATCTGTTTCCGTTTGGAAGAAAGAACCATCTTCATTGTAAATTGGCATTGTTGGGTTCGCTTTCAACATGTTACCAATTAAGTTGTTTGCACCTGTATCTCCTGTTCCATTACCTGTTCCTAAAGGGGCATATTGATCATTAATATTACTTGCTGAAAGGTTAAATCCTACGTTCCATCTTCCTTTTAATAGGTCTTGATTGATGTTTAAACGCCCTGTTAAACGTTGCATTCCAGAACCATTGATTACACCATCTTGATCCATATATCCTAAAGAAGCTAAGTAATTACCCGTCTCTGATGCACCTGTAACGGATACATTATGATTTTGAGAATAAGCTGTTCTAAAAACTTCATCTTGCCAGTTAGTAGATCCACCGTAATCATAATCCAAAAAGCTTAAATCTGTAGTCTCTTGTGCTAATAAAGCTCTACTTACTCTCCAATCATCTGCTGAAAGTAAATCTACTTTCTTTCTAACCCATGCCATTCCACCATATGCTGAATAGCTCACCTTTCCTTCTTGATTTTTCGCTTTTTTTGTTGTGATCATTACTACACCGTTGGCCCCTCTTGAACCATAAATAGCTGTAGCTGAAGCATCTTTTAAAATATCAATGCTTTCAATATCGTCTGGATTCAAAAAGTTTAATGGATCTTTAGGTGCTTGATTTCCACCGCCTACTGATCCACCTGATGAAGCTCCTCCACCTAATGGCACACCATCAATAACATACAATGGTCCGTTGTTTCCTCTTACAGAACTTGTTCCTCGGATATTTACGGCAACAGCAGCACCAGGCTCACCACTTGAAGGAGTGATTTGTACACCTGTAGCTTTACCTTGAATTAATTCTGTTGGATTTGACATTACACCTGCATTGAAATCTTCGCTAGTAACAGAAGACATTGCACCCGTTACATCTTTCTTTTCTTGCACTCCGTACCCTACTACGACAACTTCTGTCAACACACCAACATCTTCTTTCATGACGATGTCAATTTTAGATTGATTTATTAAATCAAATGTTTGGGTAATGAAACCCATATATCTAAAGTTGATCGACTGAGTACCTTCTGGAATAAGAATTTTATAATAACCTTCAAAATTTGTAGTTGTACCGACTACGTCTGTGTAATCACCTTGTAGCACGACTGACACTCCAATTAATGGCTCATTTAATTCATCCAAGACTACTCCTTCTACAAATTTTTCATCTTGAGCAAATGTATTATGAGCGAACAGGCACAAGACCAAACTCAACAAATACAATTGTTGCTTTAATAATTTTAATACTTTCATTTCTTTATGTTATTAGCTCTTTTAATCTTTATTGAACATTTGGCACTAGCGTCAAACGAATACTTCTATCTGCAGTATTTGCATCATAGTTCTCTAATTCATCCGAATCTCCACCGTAACCCAATGAGAAAAGTTCTAATCGATTTTCTTCAATCGAGATAATCTTATAAGTGTGTGTGTCGTGTGGTAAATAGTCTGCTGCATCTACGCCTGAATTATAAGCTCCGATATAACCTCCTAATCCATCAACATTTATATAAACATCTCCGTTATCTACTGTCAAAGAATAGGTAAATGAACCATCTTTCCATACATCTACATTATCTCCATTCTTTGTTATCAATTCTTCTGCAGTATCTTCACATACCACATCATCGAAAATCTTCCAGTCTTTCCAGACTGAATTGTTCATATTTCTAGTATATTCTCCAGTTGTATTGAAAATAAACTCGTTATCGAAAATACATGGTCTACCTTCAATTTCAGCTGTACCAAACCCCCACCAAATGGCAGTCTCACTATCTCTAGGACCGAAATTGTAAGCATTTTCTTCCTCTGCAACACTCCATGATTTGGTATCTCCACCATGTAATAATTGAAGAACAGCATCAAGATCAACTGAATTCTCTTCTTCCTCCTCTTCAACAGGTGTGTCTTGAGCAGGCACTAAAATCATTCTTACTAAACGGTCAGCTTGTGCTGGATTAACAGGTGAATCTCCGTTGTATCCTAGTGATGAAAGTTTGATTTCATTATTTGAGATACTTTTAATTTCATATTTATGGAATTCTTTTGGCGTGAAATCAGATGAATTAACACCAGAAGTAAAGTGACCGATATAACCACCCATTCCGATGATTTCAATAACTGCTACACCATTATCATTTTTAATTTCAAAAGTAAATTCTCCATCTTTCCAAACTTCCACATCTACTCCATCCCTTGTCAATAATGGCTCACTTATATCATGACATCCTTCAGCGGCAAAAAATTGCCATTCTTTCCAAACTGAACCATTCATATCACGTGTATAAATTCCGTCTGTATTAAAAGTAAATTTTGAATCAAATAAACATGACCTCGTATTGAATACGTCTGGATCGTATTGATCAACAACAAACCAATTTACAGTCTCATCATCCAAAGGACCAAAAGTGTAACCTTCTGATTCTTGAGCAATGCTCCATGATTTTACACTTCCTCCAGTCAGAATTTCTAAAGCCTCAGCGACAATGTCATCAGTATTATCTTCTGGGATATCTGATACTGGGTTAATGTTGATATTCGTTGAGAATTCATTTTCTCCTGAAGCACCTTTTGCTAATAATTTCACTTCATAATCACCCGTAAAATAAGTGTGTTGTGCTTCTCTTTCTGTTGATGTAGTTCCATCACCGAAGTCCCACGTATATTCTGTAGCTCCAACTGACTTATTGATAAAAGTAACTATTGAATCTTCTTCAATTTCATAGCTAAATTTCGCAAGGACAGGCATTGGAATATCCAATGACATCTCCTTATTTTCACAAGAAATAGTAACTCCTATTACTAGAGAGAGGAATGTAATCCAAGATAATTTTCTATTTGTAAAATACTTCATAATCATTCATTTCAAGAAGTGTTGACTGTGTCTTTTTTAGATCGTTCATATAAGCGACAACACAATATTAACAGTCATTAAAATTTATAAGGTGTAATTATGACATTTTGAAGGGTAATAATAGGACTCAAAATAAATAGTTTTATATCAACCTTTACGATAATTATCAAATAGCTCACATTTATCATGTATTTTATTTGTTTTATATCAATCATATTAAAAAGAGAGATTTAGTCGAAAAATTGACAAAAAGTAGACAAAAGAGACAGATGTCCATATTTTACCCCTATATTTTAAGGAAAGAGATCTTAGATTTTTCACTTTTTTTAAAACAATTCTCCTATTTTTTCATTTAGCAATTAACTTTTATTATATTGAAAGTAGCACTACAAAGCACTTTTTAATCTATTACATTTTTGATGTTTACAATTTGATGAAACCTTACATTTTATTCGTAATCACTCTACTACTTACAACTCATCTTTTTGCTCAACATTCTTTAAAGTTTGAGTATCTGACTATAGAAAAAGGCCTTAACCATAGTTGGGCAAAATGTTTGGAATTAGATCAGAAAGGATACCTATGGATAGGTGGAATTGATGGTATAAGTCGATACAATGGCAATGATGTCAAAACCTACAAATTAGTAGAAGGAGATAGTACTTCACTTTCAAGTGATTTTATTTCTGATATCACAGAAGACAACAAAGGAAATCTTTGGATTGCTACTTATTTTGGTGGTCTAAATTTATATGATAGAAAAAATGATGCTTTTCAATGGTATAAAAATTCACCTAAAGTAAAAGGAAGTATTAGTAGCGATCGTGTAAATGCTGTTTTTCAGGATACGCAAGGAAGATTATGGATTGGAACAGCCAAAGGACTTGATTTATATGATTACAAAACCAATTCTTTTCATTCCTTTTACCTAAATAAAAATGGACAAAAAATTGGTGTAAAAGAGGATGTCAGATGTATCTATGAAGATGAGGATCAATCGCTTTGGGTTGGAACTACAAATGGGCTTTATAAATTACAAGTAGAAAATAAATTCATCAAGAAATACTTAAATGTCCCTAGCAATTCTTCTTCTATTTCTAGTAATAATATTAGGGCAATTTATGAAGATGAATTACATCAGCTTTGGATAGGAACACTTGGTGGTGGTATCAATCGCTTTTCATCAGAAGGAGAATCTTTTGTTTCTTTCTCAACACAAAACGGTTTAAGTCACAACAGTGTTTTATGTATCGATGGTGATAAGAATGGAAATATCTATGTGGGTACTGAAGGTGGAGGTTTAAATGTAATCAAAACAAAATCACAAGAAATTTCTCATATTCAATCCAATGATTTTGTTGACAATTCACTGAATAGCAACTCTATACATAGTCTTCTGTATGATCACAAGGCAGATATTCTATTTATTGGAACATATAATGGTGGAGTAAATTATTTTAGTAAATGGGATAAAGATTTTCATCATGTAAAAAAAACGGCACTTTCTAATAAACATATTCTTTCTTTTGAAGAAGCTAAAAACGGTGATATTTATGTAGGTACTGATGGTGGAGGAATTAATGTATACAATCATCAAAAAGTAACGGAAGTTATTGACTCCAAAAAAGGTTTAACTTCTAATGTTGTATTGGATCTTTTCTTAGATCAAAAAAATCAACTTTGGATCGGTACTTTTAATGGTGGCTTGAATATTTATGATCTTAAGACGGGTAAAATTCAAGTTTTTAAGCATGATGCTAAAAATGAAAAATCAATTAGTGCCAATGATGTTAGTGCAATATTTCATCGTTCGAATGGTGAAATTTGGATCGGTACAATGCATGGAGGGTTAAATAAATTTGATCCTATTCATAAAAGCTTTAAAAAATACCGTCATTCAGAAGGCAACCCTAAAAGTATTTCCAATGATTTTATCACAAAAATATTTGAAGATGAAAAAGGAACGTTAATGATTCAGTCTGGTTCTACCATCGACATCTTTAATGATAAAACAAATGATTTTACACGAATAAATAGTTCTTATAAAGTCGCTTTTAATTCTACAATTTGTTCTCATCTAGACAGCAATCATAATCTTTGGTTAGGCACTCGAGGAGGATTGATATTCCTCGATCGAAGTTCTGATAGTTTTCATAAATATACTGTAGAAAATGGACTACCTTCAAATGGTATTACTTCAATTCAAGAAGATGAAATCGGCAATTTGTGGGTCAGTACAAACAAAGGCTTAATTAAATTCATCAACGCTATCCATACTCCTGAGACTCCTGATTTCCATACTTTTACAGTGGAAGATGGTTTACAAGGTTTAGATTTTAAAGCACAAGCTGGATTTAAAGCAAGCACAGGAAAAATGTATTTTGGAGGTAATAATGGTTTTAACTTTTTTACACCAGAAGAAATTTGGCTTAATCCTGTAAAACCTTCTACAGTCATTTCAAAATTAAAATTATTTAATAAAGACGTTTCTATAGAAAATGAAATTTTAGATCAGCCAATTGATATGACAGAAAGTATATCATTGCCATATAATCAAAACTTTCTTTCTTTTGAATTTTCTGCTTTAAACTTTTTGCTTCCTTCAAAAAATAAGTACGCTTACAAACTTGAAGGATTTGATAAAGATTGGAATAATGCAGACCAATCTCGTGCGGCTCATTATACTAACTTGAACCCGGGCAATTATATTTTTAAAGTTAAGGCGACCAATAATGACGGTATTTGGAGCGATTCTCCTACAACCCTAGCGATTGAAATCATCCCTCCTTTTTGGCAAAGAACATGGTTTCAAGCCCTTAGCTTCATCGCTTTTATCTCTTTCATTTGGTTAATTGTTAGATTAAGAGAAAAGCAGCTGAAAGAGCAAAAGAGAATTTTATCTGAAAAAGTCGATGCGGCAACTTTTAAAATTAAAGAGATCAATGCCTTACTGGAAGACAATAATCATGATTTAAAAGAAAAGAATAACGAATTAGAAATTCAAGCAGAAAATATCAATAACTTATTACAGGAAGTTCAAGATAATAATGAAGCCAAGATTCGTTTCTTTACCAATATTTCTCATGAATTAAGAACACCACTGACACTTATTTTAGGACCATTAAAGCAATTGATGCAGATGAAAAGTCAAGATCCACAAACGGACTATGAAATCATGTATCGCAATGCAAATCGTCTTCTTAAAAATGTCAATCAATTACTAGATTTTAGAAAATTAGAATCTGGTAATATGCAATTGAAAGCCACTGAAAATGACATCGTTGAATTCACTTCCAACATCTACAAATCATTTACTTATTTAGCAAAAAAGAAAAATATTGACTATCACTTCAATACTTTTCATAAGAAATATAACCTATGGTTTGATGTGCAAAAAATGGATAATATTATCACAAATTTACTATCCAATGCCTTTAAATATACGCCTGATGGAAAAGAGGTTTCCATTACTATTCATGAAATAAAAGAAGAAATCTTAACTATAGAAATTAAGGATTCTGGCATGGGGATTTCTCAAGAAAATCAGAATCATATTTTTGATCTATATTATCAAGCAAACAATAAAATCAATCAACAAACGAAAGGATCAGGAATTGGTTTGGCTTTAATCAAGCAATTAGTGGATCTTCATCATGCTGAAATAGAACTAAAAAGTACGGAAGGACAAGGTAGTTCATTCTTTATTAAACTTAATATCGGTGATGAATTCTTAGCTTTACATGAGAAGAAAGACACCCCTACTTTCATCCCTGAAAAAGAAGAAGAAAATTTTGACATTAATACTGAAACGACAACAATAGCTTCTACCAATGAGCAAGAAAATTTACAAACGCTATTAGTAGTTGAAGACAATGAAGACATACGTAATTTCATCCATTTAAATCTTAAAAATGACTTTAATATTCTTTTGGCTGAAAATGGTAAAATAGGACTTGAAAAAGCCTTAGAGTATAGTCCTGATTATATATTGTCTGATATTATGATGCCTGAACTCAATGGTCCTGAATTATGTAAATTGATTAAGAATGAACCTCAGACTTCTCATATTCCTGTTATTCTCTTGACAGCTTATTCAGGTGAAGAAACAAAATGGAATGGTTATAATGCGGGCGCGGATGATTACATCATTAAACCTTTTGATGTCAATATTCTTCGAAAGAAATTGGTCAATATGTCTCAAACTCGACTTAAAATGATGGAGAAATTCCAAGCAAATCCTTCATTGAGTTTACACAAAGTCGATACGAATGTTTCTAAAGATGATTTCCTTGAGCAAGCTATACAAGTAGTGAAAGAAAATATAGACAATTTCAATTTTGGAGTAGATGACTTTACCAATCATTTCGGAATGAGTAGAAGACATTTATTACGAAAAGTAAAAGCCACTACTAACCTCTCAATTAATGAATTCATTAAAAATATTCGATTAAAATTTGCAGCTGATTTGATGAAAGATCCAGAGTTAAATATCTCTGAAATTGCTTACCAAAGTGGTTTTAATGATCCGAAATATTTTAGTAAATGCTTTAAAGTAGAATTTGGAATGACACCTTCTGAATTCAAAGAAAAACAAAGTGTTTAATAGTTAAAAGTCATTAATTCAATGTAAGAATTAATGACTTTTTTTTTATATTACAAAACAAACAAATTTCATTCTTATACCATGCTAAAAACAAAAAATACCTTCCTTTTATTACTTACATTTTTCACCTTAGGTTGTAGTAGTCAAATCAGAAGAATGATTAATTCTGGGTCTACAACAACGAAAGAATTTAAAACAGTTATTCCATTCGAAACTAGATTGGGTTTAATTGTACTAAAAGCTGAATTAAATGGGAAAACATACAGCTTCATTTTTGACACTGGAGCCATGACTTCTATTATTTCTCCAGAAATGAAAAAAGCATTAAATGCGAAAGTTTTAATGTCTAAAAAAGTTTATGATGTTGATAATAATTACAAAATACAGGATTTTGTCAATGTACAGGAGATAAAAATTGGCGATAATCCTTTTCATGATATTACAGCCACTATTATGGACCTAAGGAACATTCCAACGATTAAATGTCTGGATGTAGATGGTTTAATTGGCAGTAATCTTTTGAGACATGCTACATGGTCTATTGATTTTGAAAAAAAGGAAATCACTATCGCGAATAAAGTCACAAATCTTGGGAAATCGGTTGGTGATTATAAAGCAATAAAATTTCATGAAGGATTTGGAGGTGTACCATCTATCACCACTTATCTAAATGGTCAAAAAGTATTAAACAACCTCATTGATTTTGGGTTTGGTGGAGAAGTGAGTTTAAATGAAAATTTAGCAAAGAAAATAAATACGCCTTTGCATAAAGGATATGGCGTTTCAAGTGTTGGAATTTACGGTCAAGAAAACATACAAAATTCATTCAAAGGAAAAGTTGATAATTATTCATTAGGAAATGGAATTGACCTAAAAAATCAAAGTATAATTTTCTCAGGAAAAGATCATAATTCTATTGGGTCTGGAGTTTTTAAATACTACCACATACTTCTAGATTGGAATAAAAACAAAATGTATTTTAAACGAAATTCGCTTCCCTACAAGGGTAAAAAAGAATTTGGCTACTCCCTAAGTTATAAAGAAGGTAATGTGTTTATTCGTCAGATTTATGAAAACACAGAAGCACAGATAAAAGGCTTAAAAATCAATGATCAAGTGATCTCAATGAATGGGGAAAGTATGGTTGATATCGATGAAAATACATGGTGCTCTATTTTATCAACTAGAGATGAAAGTGATACTCGAACCTTAGTGATTGAAAGAGATGGTCAGCAGAAAGAAATTCTACTTGAGCATGTAATTTTTGAATAAAAAGGATCTTTTGTTAGAATTTTACTTTCATCAAATTAAATCTCAGAAAAAAGAAGAGATAGGAAATTTGTGTTCTTTTGGGATGAATAATTCTTGATGTAAATTAATTGTAATCAAACAAGCCAATCTAGGTGGGTAGATTGGCTTGGTATATTGTTTAAAATTCTAAACGTAAACAATGTTCGAGTTCGTAGTGACACCTATTGGCTTAACACAACGAACAGTGGGAAAGCTTAATAATTTCCATATTAATCATATAATCTTTTCACAATATGATGCTTCTCTAACATATTCGTGAATCTTAAAAAGTCTTGCATTCTTTGAGTGTAAGCTTCATAAGGTTTATCAATAATTAAATTATATATTTTTGTTTCATTATTTTTATATAAATAAAGGCTTACCCATGTATCATCACCATACCCCTCAATATTCTCAAAATCAGCAGCTTTGAAATTAATAAATCCTTTATCTTTAATAAATTTCTCAACATAATTTGATAATGAATCAGATATTGCTGTTCCAAATTTCATAGAACTAATTTTATCATTTGTCAGACCTTCAAAATAATGAACCCATTTGTTATTATTTTTATAATTCTTAAATAATGATTTTTTTAATTCATAGCTATGACTATAATTAAAATCAATTTGTATTGAATCATAATCTTCAAGAATATTGATATCCTGACAATAAACTTTTGTAAAACTTATAATTGAAATTATAGTAAAAAGGATTTTAACCTTAAAGATATTTAAATTTTTCATCTGTTTTTTTGAATTCTTGATTAGCAAAAGTTGTATTATAAAAGCCATTTCATCATCTAATGCTTCAAAATTAGGAGTTGAGATTGAAGCAAATTCAAGACTATATTTCAAATATTGATAAAAATAGATCAGGAAAAACTATTTAGTACTCAATATATTTTACAATCATTCCAATGCTAACTATCACACCTTGAGAATAATCTGATTGGTTTGGTATATTGTTTTATTTAGGAAACGTAAACAATGTACGAGTTCGTAGTGGCGCTATCGCATAACTTTTTCGAAAAGTGAGGTGTTTAAACTCCTTTAATATTAAGTTTTATTTCCAATGTTCCTTAATGTTTTAACAAGAAGATCTGCGGGCCTTTTAATAATAACTGTTTCTAAAATAATATTGTCCTTAATTTTGAAGTATATCTCACCTTTATAAATAACAATTTCTCTTATCTTATCAAAAGGCACCTCCCTTGTCTCAATTGAAGATTCAAATAAAAAAGAGTTTTCAGTCAAAAAAATATGTAACACTTTTCTTTTCTCTTCTTTAACAGTAAAGTTTATCATATACAAAACACTTAACGAGGAGAGGATAAATGTGAATATCATAAACAAATTCTTCAAAAAAACAACTGACATTAAGGATGTTAATGAAATTATTCCCCAAGATACAACTTCATAAATTATTTTTTTTGAGAACTTTTTATCAGGGTTATTATAAACTTCATTTTTCATAATTTATAAAATTTTTGAACTTTAATTTTCCTTGTTTACATCATCATTAATTATGGTTAATCAAATAATTATCGTTATCAATGTTATTTAAATATTTGATATATTTATTTAAATATTCTTCTAATGTTGAATATTGAAGAAAACCAGGTATGTAAGCACCATATTTGTAATATTTGTAAGATTGATGTTCCTCTACTAACAAAAACATTGTTTCTTCATTTAACCCTGCTAATACAATACTATTCTTTAACCATTCAAAATTAAAATCTTCATCTGTCTCTAAATAAGTTTCAATTAACTCGGGGTAAACTTCATATAAATAACAGATATTGTTGATTTTTAAAAATGAGCCATTATCGAGTCCTCCATCTAAAGATTGCAGTCCATTTATCTTAGTAAAAAACATTTTTAATTCATTCGGAAGCTGAATATCAAGTGATTTTTCGACGTCTTCTATTTCATGTTCCCTACATCCATGTATAGTAAAGTTATCAGAATTTTCTGCTACTTTTTTATATATCTCAATTAATTTGTTTAATGTTTCTTCCATAATTAAAAAGGACTTGATATTAGAACCACAAGGAATGGTCTCGATTTATAATATAATTTTGCAAGAAAAAATTGGTGTAGATCATTTACTTGAATATTATTTTGTTATTCTTCAACTATTAATAAAGAAACGTACCTATCACATGCTTATCTACAATTCCAACATAACCACTTGGGAACTGCCTATTAGGATCCACAGCTGTCTATTGGTTCCTTTATAAAATATTACAATACCCGCAAATATAAATGATCACAACACTCATAAAATACTTTCCTACAATCTCAAGGCATAAAGGTATCTTTCATTTTATGTATACCCAAAATTTAATAGTGATCAAATGCTAATAGGGTATTATTTAACGTTAGCTAAAACAAAGTTTATCAATTTAATAATAATTGGTAAAGTAAAAGCCATCCTTTATCACGTAAAGGATGGCTTTTTCATTATAATCTAAACCACTTTTTTTGGAGTCGATTACCTTCTATTTCTAGATGAATAATATATCCTCCTGAGGGAAGATGGCCTAATTCAAAATAAGGGCGTTGCTCTTTACTCTCAAAGACCTTTTTCCCTTCATAATTGTATATTAAAATACTATCAAAAGAAGTATTAATTTTCAACAATCCTGATGATGGATTAGGATAAAATAATACGTCATTCTTAATCGGATAACTTAGACTAGTAACCGTTTCAGTATTGGGAACATTTTTTTCCATAATGATCAATTGATGTTGAATTTCTTCTAAAGCTAAATAGTAATGATCACCCTCTTGTTGGATGATTAATTGCACTTCTCCTACTGTATGTAACTCTGCAATATTTCCTTCTTTAATAGATAAGATATCCTCATTGGACGACAGATATTTTAAGGGTAAACCCTCTTCAGAATGTAATGGAAGGTTATATTCTAATAACGCTTTATCCAAAGAGTCGGGATATTGATTTAACTGTAAACTTTGTGGTTCTTTGTAAATCTTCAACACTTTTGTCACAGGATTAGCTGCAGCATACATGTGATTGCCATTTTGATGAGCCGTAATTTCTAAAAGTCCACTTTTGAGAGGTGTTAAATTATCGGTTTCTAACGTCGCCAATGTTTCATCTGATAAAGAAAATTCAATAGGTAATTCGGAAGTGGAGCTGGCTGATAAAGCAATATTCTCTTCAAGAATAGAAACACTATCCATCAATTCAAAAGCTGTAATCTCTTGTGTTAATGATGCGGCCACTTGAATATTAATTTCTTTCTCAATGGAAAATTCAACATCACTCACAATTACTTTTATAGTATAATTTTGACCATTTTGAAGTCCTTCTATTGTAAGTTCATTTTCTGAAGATATCAATTCCAATTCTTCACCAACTAATTGTACAAATTCATAAGTGAGATGATCATTTTCTGAATCAGTAGCTAATACATTTAATGTATGATTAAATGTACCTGCTGGTAAATTTATTGGCTCAACTTCAGCTACAGCTGGAGGGGTATTCATCACTGGAAAACCATCGTTCAATTCAACAATTTTTAAAGCATTGAGATATGCAAAACTCCCTTCATCAACGGCTACTTCCAAATCGATAGTACCATCTGTTTTAGGATAAATATAAGTCGAGTTTAAAATGTTATACTGATTACCATTGTATCCAGTTCCACCAATAAGGCTCCCTGAAGTTTGAAGGAAAAAAACACCTTCATTTCTGCCTTTCAATGTATATTTTGAAACTCTTTTTGAAGCTGTTTCTCTTGATGCGAAAATTGAAAACTGATAGGCTTTTGTTGTATCCAATCCCTTGATTTTTAGTTTTCCTTGATCAGTTACAAAAAAGTAATCAATCGTTGCAGAAGCTTCATTAAAAGCTCCCAAATGTGTAGATGGATAATACAATCCACCGTGATTTTTTCCGTTTCTCAAAAAAGCTGTTATTAATTCAATTTCAATTGCTTCATTATGATCACTCACCACATTAAAATTCCCTCCTTCTGAAATATTGATGATATTGTTCCAACTTTCAGTTAAAGTCTCATCTCCATTTGTACCATCATTTGGACCAAAATCAACTAAAAAAGTATTCGAAATTGGGTAAATAGAACTCTCATTATTTACTTCTAAGTTAAAGGCTTCTCTTTTATTATAAAATGTCGGAGATGCTTCTATATTATTTAATTGAATACCGTTAAAAATTGCAGTTCCTTGATGTGCTGAACTGACAATTGCACTTCCTCCCATTTCTGGAGTAATATTGGAAAGTACAATGTTATCTACTCCAGTACCATCAATTATTGTATTTTCAAAACTAACAGATAGTGCATGTTGTCCACTCAACTGAATTGCATGACGTTGAGCATTTAAAATGGTATTGTTTCTGAAATTAATGTTTTGAATTGGAAACCGACTTGCCTTAATTTCAATGGCACCCCGATGATTATTCCATAGATCTACACTTGTTCCACAATTAACAAATGTATT
Organism: Flammeovirga sp. AWQ4_249; assembly: GCF_056161045.1. Lineage (NCBI taxonomy): Bacteria > Pseudomonadati > Bacteroidota > Cytophagia > Cytophagales > Flammeovirgaceae > Flammeovirga > Flammeovirga sp. AWQ4_249. The sequence continues at coordinate 57,666 of NZ_JBSWYJ010000015.1, read as the reverse complement.
TTCATAAATAGCTATATCACTATTATTTTCAAAATGATAACCATCAAAATCTGTGGTTACTCTTAGACCAGAACTTGCAAAAGCATCACGCACTAAATTATGATGTACTTGATGACTATTTCCTCCAAATATAGCAATCCCTCCTGCTCGAATATTAAACTCAATCGTATTATTATAAATTAAATTGGCAGTGGGTTCAGTAGCACCATTACCATTGGAAGGCCAAATAGCAATGGCGTCATCACTATTGCTTCTAAAGTCATTGTGACGGATCGTCGTTGTGGATGTTCCTTGTGCGAGATTAATGCCGTCTGCGTAATTGTTTCGTATCCTATTGTTTTCAAAAACCAATTGATTTGTAATCGTAGGATTTTGATTATAATCCGCAATCCATGCTCCTGTTTCAAAGTGAGTGACCCATACATCATGTATATGTGAGTCCGTTCCAAAAACGCCTGCAATTCCTTTGTGATCTACATAATCTCCATTGATAAAACGTTGATCATTGACCGTATTTATATAAAAGTTGGCAATCTCCAAATTGGATGCTCTACAAGAAATGCCTCCTTGAAAACGTCCTTCTTGAGTAAAGAATAGCTCTGTATGCCACATCCCTGCCCCAACAAAAGCCATGTTATCTGTTGTTAATCGGATGTTGTCAGAAAGATTGAAAGTTCCAGGTGGAATATAAACGCCAGTTCCTTGATTTTTAGCCTCATTAATCGCATTTCTGAAAGCGGTTATATCATCTTGTCCATCATTGGCCACTGCCCCATGATTTCTAACATCAACATAGCCTTCAGGTTTTGCTATTGCAGAGGGCGTATTTTCTAGTTCAACAAAATCAATCCCTACTTCAATTCCGTCATCATTTTCCTTTTTTAAAGTAATTGTTTGCCCCTCTTGAATAGACTGAGCAACTCTAAAATGAAGTTCATCAAAACGCATTCTAGGACGGTCTGAGGGAAAATTAGATGGGTCATTGGAACTATCTGAATAAGGGTAATATTGCCAAGCCCAATAAGATGACAACCCAATTGTTTTTACATATTCACCATCAATATATAAGTTAAGTTGGCTTGACTTTCCTCCACCATTTTCCTTGTCTTCTATGGTAAAACGAATGGTCAATCCATTCCCTTCTGAAGTAGCTTGCCATTCCATTGAAGCTCCATTATTTTGTAAACTTACATACTTTTGATTAGAGGCTTCAGACGCTGTTTCTTCTACCGCAAAAAACTTACTGTGGTAAGGCTTTCCATTGGAAATTATTGCATTTTCTGCTTCATAACGAACATAAGGCATTTGATAAGCACCTCTAGGAAGATTGTCAGATTGAGCAAGAATTGTTTGTGATAAAGTTAGTAATAAAATGAGTTGAGAAATAACATAAAAATTCCATTTCATAGCTTTTTATATTTAAGTATGGATAATAAAAAAGCAATAACCTGAATAATAGAGGCTAGAAATTCTAGTAAACTATTCAAAAAGTTATTGCTTTTTCCTCGAGATGTCGGTCTCGATTATTTCATTTCATTGGTTGAGAAACCAACCATTTTTACTCAATTAAGAGTTTTGAATATTTAGTACCACTTCCTGTTTCAATGAGTAGAAAGTACGTTCCTTTTGCTAGGTCAGACACATCATATTGTGCTGAATTCCCAGTAAATGTTTTCACTAAATTACCATTGACAGAGTTGATCGTTACTGCTTCAACATTCCATTGTAATTTGAAGAAATTACTTGTTGGGTTAGGATATACATTGATCTTCTCTAAATCATTTCTTAATGAAGTTACTTGCTCTTCTTCTACTGTTAAAGTATTCTGAGTAGTAGCTTCATTGTAGTTATTATTACCTACTTGTGTCGCAGTAATTGTTACCTCTCCTGCTTTAATTAAAGTCGCTATATTTCCTTCAATAGATACTACACTTTCATCAGAAGAACTAAAAGAAATCTCCATTTCTGATGACGCTGAAGCACTTAATGTGATACTTCCTTCTGTTACATTGATAGTTTCTACTAAATCAAAAAGGATCGTTTGATCTGCTTTTGCAATAGAAAATGTAGAAGAAGCTGTCGCAGAATTGTAATAGGCTGTTCCTTCTTGAGAAACTGTAATTGTCACCTCACCTGATCCTATAATTGTTGCTGTATTTCCATCAATAGAGATTACATTTTCATCTGAAGAAGTAAATACCAAATCAAGTTCACTGTCCACAGTTGCTGATAAAGTGAATGCTTCATCTCCATAAGTTTTATCTTCAATTTGACCAAAATCAATCACCTGATCTACTTTGTCAATTGTACTTGATAATTGAACAGTACTTTGAGCATAGTTATTTAAGAAAGTTCCCTCTTTTACATCATTTGAGAAAGGTGCATAAACCTCTAAGCTTGATTTTAGCATTGCTCCTTCTTGCAAGGCAGCAATTTCCTCAGCATTCATTCCTGCGCGATAGAAGAACCATTCTTTTACTTCCAATGATTCAGCACTTTCAATATTGTGTACAGTAAACATAGAAGGTAATAACTGCTCATCAACATTACCCCCCATTTCTGCATCAACATATAGTAAAGTTTTACCCCAAGCATAGTAATATGTTAGAGTCAAAGTATGCCACATATTATCATTCACTACTTTCTCACATAAAATAGTTGCGCCACTAGGTGAAGTATATTCTAATTTTCCTTCAGCAGTTAAAGCTAATGTTCCGTTGGTTTCTACTTCAGCATTTGAAAATGAAACTAAAGTACCTTCGGCAGTAGTTTTGAAAGATAATACACTTGTAAATGAGTGTACTTCTCCATCAGGAGTGAATGAAATATCATTTACATTTTGATTATCTGATAAAGATAAACTTGTTTCAGACATTCTTGTTGGAAGTGGTTTTTCAGCATGTAAGGCATCAAATAATGACGGTACCATGCTATGGAAAAACTCAGCGTGTCCTAAATCATTTGGATGAGCTGTATCGCTTTCATAATTTTCTTCTGGAACTTCGCTATCTACAAATTGCCCCATTCCATTATCCAAGGCTCCTAAAGCATTGAACGAAGGTACATCCCACTGATGAATCAATAAATTCATTTCTTTGATAAAGGCATAATGTTCTTCATTATACAAACCATTGGCATAGTTATTCATGATAACTGGAACTTTACCATCTGCTCTTGTTTGTTCGATTAATTGTAATAAATTATCTCTAAACTGATCAAAAATAGGCTGTCCTCCTGACATAATCCCTTCATTTGCTAACGACAATCCATATACCACATACTTAGTTCCAGATGAAGTAACATGTAAGTTGTAACGATTCAACATTTTGATTGTGTTATCACCACCTATTGAAACATTATTGTAGTTCCAAGCTTCTCCTAATTGACTATTTGAACGCTCTATCAATAAATCATGATATAATTTTGCATATCCAGTATGACCATCCACAGAACCCCAACCTTGTGCCACTGAAGAACCACTAAAAGTAATTCCAAACGGATCATCTTCACCAACTGATTCAAATTTGTATGAATAGTCTTCAAAGTTTAGTGTGATTTTATATTCTCCATCTTGAATATCAATGTTTCTTACTCCACCAAAACGATCTGCTTGGCTTAAATAACTAAGTTGAGAGAAATCAGCTGTCATAGTGCCATACAAAGCATCTCCAAGATCATTCATCTTAAAAATAATTCCATTGTATGATTCACCTTCTTCTCTTGCTAAAGTAATTGTAGAAGACCAAATGCTACCTCCTTCATAGGCAATTTCGAGACCATCTCCTGGCCATGAACCTGGTGTTTGAGTACCTACTATCTTCCAGTTGGTGATTGGTAAAAGTTCATACACTCCTGCATTAAAATCCACCATCACTCTATAAGGACCTGTTGTTGGCACTGTAATTTGGAATCCATCTTTTACTAAATTTCCTTCATTATCTACACCATATGCAACTTCATTTCCTTCTTCATCCATATGATAGAAATAAAAATCTTGCTCTTCTAACAAAGGTACATAAGCATAGAATAAATTACTTAATGCTCCCGTCAATTCATCTCTGTACAAGAACTTCTGCGCTTGTTCTTTATCTAAAGCAGTTCCTCCTAAATACAATTCATTCGTTTGTCCTGAGATAACAACTTCAACTGTTTGTGAAATTGCTCCAGCATTATCAGTACTTGTTGCGGTAATTTCAACCGTGCCATTCATTTTTGGATGAATCATACCGTTTGCATCAACAATTGCAATTGACTCATCTGAAGATGACCAATCAATCGTTCTTACCGTAGCATTTTCTGGAAGTAAAGTTACATTTGCTTTTTTATTGGCTAATGGGCTATCGATTGGATCAATTGTAAGCTCTAAACCTGTAACAGCCACATATTCATCACTTGTTTCAAACTCCTCAATCTTAATTAAGTTGACATAAGCAGCATTATAAGCTTCAGGATCATCTGTTTGAGTTTCTCTAGTTAGCGTAAACATGATATCACCTAAAGCATTCGGGAAAATACCATCAGAAATGAATATATTTTCTGTATTTCCTTTGAAACCAACTGATGTTTGTAAAGTACCAATTGAAACGTTTACGCCTTCTACTTTGTAGCCTGAAGTCCAATCTGGAACTCCACCACCTCTTGATCCAAAGATCGAGAATTTATATTTTTTGTTAGGATCTAACCCTTTAAACTGAATTAAAGCTTCTTCATAAGGGTGACCAAGATAAAAGTAATCTTCAGTAGCTGATCCTACTGCAATATCATCTAATTTTTCTGCTTCTGGAGTTTCTAATCCTCCATAAGCTTTACCTAATTTACCAAATGAACTAATCATATCCACTTGGTATCCTGTTGCTTCATTATCCGAGTTAATGATATCGACTAGAGGAGCATCATAATTTTGATTTGTTACGTTAGTCCAATAGTTACCATTGGCATCCATAGTCGTTTCTTGACCCTTAGGATTTCCATCATCATCTAATTCTGAATCCGCATATCCAAAGTCAATGTAGAAAGTTTGAGCTGGTGTTTCTTCTTGTGCAAAAACAGAAAATGCTTGAAGCATTACTATAAAATAAGCACTGAAAAAGAGTAGTAATTTTTTCATAATAATTTCATTTCAAAAATCGAAAGCATCGATTTATTTAAAGAAGTAACTATATAGTTGAGTTGTAGAAAGTACATCAATGATTGTCTCTCGACTTTACAATATTAAGAAAAGGCAAATTAGATGAAGTGGAATATATAAGAGATATAGAGTAAAATAAGGACAGGTATTTAACCAATTGTCTATCAATAAATTAACGCTACAATTGACACAAATAAGGTGGAGAAAAAGTAACAAAAGTCCATTTTCTCCACCTTTAGATTCTTTGACTTTACTATAAAATTAGATAGTATCTACTTTTTTAAGCCAAGATTCGATAGCATTCATTTGATTTGGGCTTTGACAATGTTCTTTTGCTTTTAATAAATACTTCTTCGCTTTCTTATTATTGCCTTGAAGTGAATTAAGGATTCCTATATTTGTTAGCGTAATATCATCCTCTTTATTTATCTTTAAAGCTTTTTCAAAATATTCTTCAGCCAATTTATATTCTTTAGTTTGTAAATAACATACTCCTAAATTTGCATGAAGTTTCATGGCTTGTACATCAGATTTTTCCATATCGTCAAGCTGAATATATACTTTTGCTGCAAGCTGGTATTCTTATTATTTCATATTCCTTTTCTGGTTTGTTATAATTATTCCTTTATAAAAACTATCTAAAAATAAAGTGTTGTGGGTCTCATTTGGATAAAACTTAACCTGTAATTCTATATTTTTATTTTCTTGCACTACTTTAATAAAATCCTCTATTTTTTCTTTGTGAAATTGAGGTTTAGGTTGATAAGTTAAATAGATTTTCACCTTTTTATTTGGTTTACTATTTTTTATACGCTCAATCACTTCTCCATTACTAAACCACATAGATGGATCATAAATATGAAGCCTTTCAAATGGATTTTCTAGAGATAATAAATAACCTCCAAAATATCCACCATAGGAATGTCCAATCAATGTTTCTATTCCATTCGTAGAATAATGAGCATCAACATGAGGCATTAATTCTTTTGTGAGATATTGATAAAACTGCATTCCAGATCCAGAATTGGATGCATTATACCATGTAGAATCAACCGCTTCACCATCATACTCAATTCTAGATTGACTAAAAGTTAGATCTTGACCGCGTTTATTATCCATTTCTACATGAGGAATTCCCACCACAATAGAATTTTCAATTTTCTGATTGGCTCCCATATCGAAAACCATATTCCGAATCTTATCAAATCGCCATTCAGCATCCAAAACATAGATAACAGGATAGTGTAACGAATCATTATAATGCAGGGGCAAACTGATCCAATATTCCCTTTCCTCTTCTAAAAAAGTGGATTTTATTTTATGTAAATCAATAGCGTCAAAATGCTTTTTTGTTTGACTCCAAGTTAAATTTGAAAGTATAAATAGAAAGAATGTGAGCGTAAAAAAATTCATATAGCATGTCAATTTGAGAAAATTATTGAAGTGTAAATTAGTTAAAAATGTAGTTAAAAAGAATACTAAATCCTCTTCTTATCCTGAGACATTTCTAATAAAGTAATTTTAGGAACTTCCACTTTTTTATGCTTAATCATATGGTCTAATTCTTCCAAAAGATATACTAATCTTTCTTCATCAGCTAGTGAATCATAGGTGATGAAAATTAGATTTTGATCCTTATAATTCTTTTCTAGTACTTCATATAAATTACCTTTTACAAAATCTACATCAACTAAATACTTACCTTCTTCATTTATTAGAATAGAAAGATTATTTCTTATCCTTCCTCCACAGCAACATTCACCTTTAAATGTCAATTTAATTTTTTCAAGAGAACTTAATTTTATGGTATAATTAAAATCACCTTCACAGAAATCAACAGCATAATTATGTAGGATATAATCCTTACCGATTTTATGTAATGCTGAATAATCATCTGCTAAATGTGGTAAACTTGTATTTTCTTTTACGACAAAAACGGATTGATCATTAAACTTATCACAACTACAAAAGCAAGAAATTAAAAGGAAGAAGAGTACAGTTTTCATAATGGAATAAATAATAATTATTAATATTTTAATCTACTAAAACAACTCCACACAACACTAGTGTTTACTAAACTATAACATTTTCATTAATTACATATTTGACGTTTTTGTACCAATTAATGAATTAATCATAACACTATACCTCAAGTTTAACCAGCTACATTTGTAATATCATCAAATAAAAATAATATGTTTACAGATAGATTATCACTCAAAATTTTTGCTTTACTGCTAATTACATCCTTAGCATCAATTAGTACAAAAGCTCAAAAGGTAAAAGGATTAACGGTTCATGAATCCGAAGACTCTGACCCTGCTCAATTAAATTTTAGAGCAAACAATTTACAAGATGCTCCTAATATTGTTTTGATATTATTGGATGATATTGGATATGCTCAAATGGGGCATATGGGAGGACAAATTAATACGCCTGCATTTGATGAGATTGCTGAAAAAGGATTGACGTATACACGATTCCATACCACAGCACTTTGTTCACCAACACGTGCTGCATTATTGACAGGTAGAAATCACCATAAAGCCGAAACGGGTGCTATTATGGAGATTGGAACTGGTAATGATGGCTATACGATGATGATGCCAAAAGAAACAGGTTCTTTTGCAAGAGTATTACAACAAAAAGGTTACTCTACCTCATGGTTTGGTAAAAATCATAATGTTCCTGATTGGGAAGCATCTTTCACTGGTCCTTTTGATCGCTGGCCAAATGATTTAGGGTTTGACTACTTCTATGGTTTTTTAGGAGGTGATACAGATCAGTTCCACCCCGCTTTAGTGGAAGATAGAAAAAGAATTGAAGCTCCTGCTACGAATGCGGATGGGTCTAGATATCATTTAACAACTGATATGGCTGATCATGCCATTAATTATTTACAATCTGTCAATGCAGTAGCTCCTGATAAACCATTTTTCTTATATTTTTCACCCGGTGCTACACATGCTCCACACCAAGCACCTGCTGAGTACATTGAAAAATACAAAGGTCAATTTGATGAAGGTTGGGATGTATATCGTGAACATGCTTTCGAAAACATGAAAGCAAAAGGAATCATTCCTGCAGATGCAAAATTGACACCACGCCCTGCTTCATTACCCGCATGGGACTCTTTGACAGATGAACAAAAAATGGTTTATGCCCGTATGATGGAAGTATTTGCTGGTTTTACAGAACATACTGATACACAAATCAAACGTTTGTATGACGCTGTTGATGAAATGGGTAAACTTGACAACACTATCTTTATTTATATTGCAGGTGATAATGGTGCTTCTGCAGAAGGTGGCATAGAAGGATTATTAAATGAAATGGCCTTCTTTAATGGTATACCAGAGAAATGGGAAGATAAAGTAGAAGCTGTTGCATCTAATAAATTAGGTTCTGAAGAATACTTCAATCATATGCCTGCCGCTTGGGCTTGGGCGGTCAACTCTCCATATCAATGGACTAAACAAGTGGCTTCTCACTTAGGTGGTGTTCGTAATGCAATGACAATCGCCTACCCTAAAGGAATTAAAAATGGTGGTGAGGTAAGGGATCAATTTACCCATGTTACGGATATTGCTCCAACCATTTTTGAGCTAACTGGAATTGAAATGCCAAAAGAAATTGATGGTGCTTATCAAGAACCTATCGACGGAACATCACTTGCATATACTTTTGAAAATAAGGATGTAGCAGAAGAACATACGACACAATATTTTGAAATTTTAGGCAACATTGGTATTTATCATGATGGATGGTGGGCTGGTGCTATGCGATCGATCCCATGGACATCAATGTCAACTGGACAAGTTCCAATAACAGAAATGGAATGGGAATTATATGATTTGCGAAACGATTTTTCTCAATACAATAATTTAGCGGAGGAGATGCCAGAGAAATTAGAATATATGAAGTATATGTTCTTCGCTGAGGCTTCAAAAGCAAATGCTCTTCCAATTGATGACAGACGTACAGAACGTTTCAGATCTTCATTCAGACCTTCTTTAACCACTGGATTAACCTCTTTTACTTATCCAAATGGTTTAAGAATTCCAGAAGGTGCAACTCCATTCACGAAGTTTCAATCACATAGTTTAGAAGCCAATCTTAAAGGCTATACAAAAGGTGATCAAGGAGTACTTATTACACAAGGTGGTCGATTTGCTGGATATGTTTTGAGAGTTGATAAAGCAGGGTATGTATATTATGAATACTGTAATTCTGTTGAGCGTTTTACCATTAAATCGAATCAAAAAGTAAAAGCTGGAACAACTTCCATTAAGGTTGAAGTGATAATGGATGAGAAAAAACCATATACTCCTGCAAGTATTTATTTATATGCTGAAGGACAAAAAATCGGTACTGGTAGAGTTGAAAAAACAGTTCCTAACCTTTATTCTCTAGATGAAACACTTGATATCGGTAAAGATACCGGAACAGCTGTTACTGATAATTATAAAGTCAAAGATTCAAAGTATACTGGCTTTTTAAACCATGTAAAATTAGAACTTTTAGAACAATTTAATAAAGTTTCGAACTAAATATATTTTTCAATTAGAATACTATAACTCAAGGTGTTACATCTTGAGTTATTTTTATAGTATCATTTTTACATTTCAATTTTTAAATCAAAAACCAAATTATAAACGTTTATAACCGTATTTTATCTATATCCTTCAAAATAGATGCGTTATTACTACTTCATTCAAAAAAAACTAAATAAATCAGATGTTCAAAAACATTCTTTCTCAGGAATCCTTAAGAAGATTTCATTTTTATGCTATCACATTTTCAAAAGTCGCTTTAGTATTGTTACTGTTAAATTCATGTGACAGTAATTCTGTTGATCGAGATCAACACTATCAGTATACTAAATAAGTTGGGGAAAAATTGAAGGGTATGTTATCGGAACGTATCCTTTTTTTTGTTTAAAATAAATTGCTTTCAATTCTCTTTTCTTCAGAGGGTCTTTTTCCTAGATATCTTTTATAAATTTTACTGAAATGAGATAAATCTGCATATCCCAATTCCATAGCAATTGTGGTAAAATCTTTATCTGTAGTTTTGATTAATTTCTCAGCTTCAAGTATTCTTTGATGATTAAAAAACTGAAGAATGGGCATTTGAAAAATACTTTTAAAAGAACGTTGTAATTTAGATTTACTCATCCCTTTTTCAATACTAATTTCATGTACATTAGGGATTTTTGTAAAATTAGCTAATATTTCATCTTTAATTTGCAACATGATTTCTAAATCCTCAGGATGAATATTATAGGCTATATTTTTAAATTCATTAATTTTTCCATGAGCTCTTAGCTTCGTAATAATTTCTATAGATTTAGATAAAAACATTCCTCTTCTAAGTGATTTATCTTTAGAGTATTCATACAGTTCATTGATCAGAAGTTCAATTTCAGGAAGTAAAGGACTGTAATAAAACCAAGGTTTTAGATTAGAGATTAATTCATAAAATTCAGAATCTTTATCCGTTCCCAATAATTCATAAAGTTCCTTAGGGAAACGGATAAATAACCATTTCATTTTTATTTTTGGAGGATAAACTATTTTAAACTTTTGCTGATTATTGTAGATATAAATGCTATCACGTTTTCGTAGTATTGTGTCCTTATCATTAAAATCTCCTATTTTCCCAATTCTAATACTTATGTATTGCTGATCACTTGTTGGCTCATTTTCAAAAGAAATTTCTTTAGTTACTTCTAATTCTGTAATACCAATAAAAAGCTGATTTACATACTGATAGGTAATCGAATTAATTTTTCCTAATTCACTTTTTAATGAATATGCTTCACCATCCCAATCTCCTCCAATTTCTTTGGATAATAAAGAAAAAAAGTGGAGTGGATTGTATTCATCTCCTTTGATACTAAGTGAATTATTAAACATAGATTTTTAAAACTGAAATAATTAAGTAGGAAATTAAGAACAAAGATTTGAAAATAAAAAAAGAGACAAAGTTTCCCTTGCCTCTCCTTTTACAATTTATATAGAAAAACGCTTAAGCCAATTCTTGCGCTGTAATTTCTTCTTCAGAAGCTACTACATCAATAATCATTTGGCCTGATGCTAAGATGTCACCATCTACCACATCGATTGTGTTTACAAATCCACCGAATTCTGAAGTAATGGTATTTTCCATTTTCATTGATTCTAAAATAATCACAGGGTCTCCCACTTTTATTTTATCTCCTGTATTTACAAGAACATCAATGACTTTACCTGGCATAGGAGAATTCATTTTCTTCCCTAATTTCACAGGTTCTTTGATGGCTGTTACCACTTTTTCTACCTTTTCTTCAACAGGTTTTTTCGCTTCCCATTGTTGTTTCTTAAGGTTTTTAAGGTAACCTTTCGCTACTAGTGGGAATAATTCTAATAATAATTCCTCTTCATAATTTTCAGCTAATTTTACATTACCAAACTCTGGTAATGTTGGATTATTCTGAGCTTTGTAAGTACTTGTATCAAATGGTCTTTCATCTTTGAAACCACAGATCTTCTCTCTAAACTCAGGTTTTACAGGTATTGGTGTTTTACCATAATCACCTTTCACTAAGCTTTTAAACTGGTTGGATGTATTAGCATACATGTCTTTTCCTTGTTTCAAACTCATCGCGGCATTAACAGCTTGAGCACCAACAATCTGACTTGTAGGAGTTACTAATGGAGGAAGACCAGCATCCATACGTACTTGAGGAATCAGCTTCATCGCTTCATCCAAGATTTCATCAGATCCCAAAGCCTTTAATTGAGCGACCATGTTGGAGTACATACCTCCTGGAACTTCTGCTTCTTTTACTTTTGTATTTGGTTTAGGGAAGTTGAAGTAATCCTCAATTTGATGACAAATATCCAATAGTTTTTCTTCATTACCGCTATTTACGGCATTGATTGCTTCATCAAATAATTTATCTACATGAGCAGGTAAAGTATCTGTCAATGGGTTGAAAGGATTAGGGAAACTATCATAAGCATCGAATTCTTTTAATTCTTGACGTACACCAATCAATTTCTGATTGATATTCACTACAGCTTCCATATTTACGTCAATCTCAATACCTAATTTCTGAGCAAATACATAGATTAACTCTAATGCAACACCCGCTGATCCTCCGGCAAAATTCCAGATGTTTGTATCGACAATATCAGCACCATTCATCACAGCACATAAAACGGCTGCTAAACCATATCCTGGAGTACAGTGTGTATGGAAATCAACTGGAATAGAAAGGTTCGACTTAAATAGCTTCACTAATTTGGCTACACGCATTGGAGGAATTAAGCCTGACATATCTTTGATTGAGATCATATCAGCACCAAGTTTCTCCATTTCTTTTGCTTTATCTAAGAAATATTGATCCGTGAAAACTGGCTTAGGAAGTGGTTTGCCTTTTAGGAAACCTTTAATTCTCTCCATTGTAGTGAAATGTGGATCAATAGTATAACAAACAGCACAGTCTGCAATACCTCCATATTTTTTCACATACTTAATCGTAGATTTGATATTATTAGTATCATTTAAAGCATCAAAGATTCTCATGATACCCAAGCCATTATTAATAGATGTTTTACAAAAACCTTCAATAATATCTTCAGTATATGGAGTGTAACCAAATAAGTTACGTCCACGTGATAAGGCAGTTAACTTACTAACATTTCCAACAGCATCATGGATTGTTTTTAAACGTGTCCAAGGATTTTCACCTAAATAACGCATTACAGAATCTGGAACGGCACCGCCCCAAACTTCCATGGCATAAAAATTCGCATTTTGGTAATCAGGTAATAAACGATCCACTTGACACTGCGTCATTCTTGTGGCGAATAATGATTGTTGACCATCACGTAGAGTTAAATCTCTAATTAATAACTTCTTTGACATAATAATAACTTTAAAAAATATAGTTAATAATTCACATAAGCTCCTCTTTAAGTCAATTAGATAAGTTATTTCACCGATATAAAAACAACATATCATTACTCATTCAACATTACTTAAAAAGAGCCTCACACTTTTTAATACTTCAAAATTAGGTGAATGAAAGTTGTAGAAAAGTGATCTAGTTAGTTAATATTTAGGTGATTTCTCTTCACCCTTTTTTCAGTATTTATAGTTATTTTCAAAGATTTTGATAAGCCAAGTCACCACAAAATAAAAAAGGCTGTTTCATCAAAATGAAACAGCCTTCTCTTTATTATTGATTGCTAATTATTTAGCATATAATTTCTCTCTTAATTCTTTGATTTGCTCAGAATTGATGTATTCATCATATGGCATATGTCTATCGATGATACCATTTGGTGTTAATTCAATTACTCTGTTACAAACCGTTTGGATTACCTCATGGTCATGAGATGACATTAAGATATTACCTGGGAACTTGATTAATGAGTTGTTCAATGACTGAATTGACTCTAAGTCCAAGTGGTTTGTAGGTGTATCTAAAATCAAGCAGTTAGCATCAGACAACATCATTTTTGACATCATACAACGCATTTTTTCACCACCTGAAAGTACCGAAGACTTCTTGAAGATCTCTTCACCAGAGAATAACATTTTACCTAAGTAACCTCTGATAAATGCTTCTGAAGTATCGTGTGAGTACTGTCCTAACCAATCTACTAAGTTTAAGTCGTTTTGGAAGAATTCACCATGCTCTAATGGTAAATAAGCTGTTGTGATGGTTACACCCCACTTGAATTCACCTTCAAAATCAGTATCTTTTTCGTTTAAGATTTCAAATAAAGCCGTCATCGCTCTAGGGTCTCTAGAAATGAAAACGATTTTATCATCTTTCTGCATGTTGAATTCAACATTTTTGAAGATAGTTTCACCAGCAATTGACTTCGATAAACCTTCTACTTCAAGAATGTTGTTACCTGCTTGTCTTTCTGGAGTGAAGATGATACCAGGATATTTTCTAGAAGATGGTTGAATTTCTTCAACATTCAACTTCTCTAACATTTTCTTACGTGAAGTTGTTTGCTTCGACTTGGCAGCATTGGCAGAGAAACGAGCAATGAATTCTTTTAATTCTTTGATTTTCTCTTCAGCTTTTTTGTTTTGCTGTGCTTGCTGACGTGAAGCTAACTGACTTGATTGGTACCAGAATGAGTAGTTACCTGAGAATAATGAAATCTTTTGGTAATCGATATCAACAATCTGAGTACAAATTGAGTCCAAGAAGTGACGGTCGTGAGAGATGACTAATACTGTTCTATCGAAGTTCGCTAAGTAATCCTCTAACCATGAGATTGTCTCTTGGTCCAAGTCGTTGGTAGGCTCATCAAGTAATAAGTTATCTGGCTTACCAAATAAAGCTTGTGCTAATAAAACACGTACCTTTTGCTTACCACTTAAATCTGCCATTACAGAGTAATGCAAATCTTCAGAGATGTGCAAACCACTTAATAAGTTGGCTGCATCAGATTCTGCATTCCATCCGTCTAAATCTTCGAAACGCTCTGTCAATTCAGAAATACGGATACCATCTTTTTCATTGAAGTCCTCTTTTGCATAAAGTTCTTCTTGTTCTTTTTTGATCGCCCATAATTCTTCGTGACCCATCATTACAGTATCCAAAACCGTACATTCGTCAAATTCATGGTGATCCTGCTTTAATACAGAAAGTCTTTCACCTTTACCAATAGATACACTACCTCTTGTAGGATCTTGTGCACCGTAAAGTGTTTTCATGAAAGTAGATTTACCTGCACCGTTTGCTCCGATGATACCGTAGCAGTTACCTTCTGTGAATTTAAGATTAACGTCTTGGAAAAGTACTCGTTTACCGAATTGTACTCCTAAGTTTGAAACTGTAATCATTATATTGTTATGAGTATTTCTAAATTATGGTGCAAAAGTAGGAGAATGTTTTTAGTAGTACAAAGAGATGTTATAAATACTTCTGAATGTGAGGTAAATTCTTTGGAAAATGAAGAGTTTACACCAACATAAACAGGTTTAATAACAACTTTCAAATTCATTAAGCATAATAAATTAACTTTTATGATTCATATTATATCTAATTCATTCAAACTTGAATTCTCTAATCAATACCCTTACCTTTACTCTATGAATGATCAAATCGCAGTACTTTTAAAAAAGTACAAAGACCTTTCAAAGGAATCAGAACATGAGGCCGCTGCCAAAATTGCAAAGGAATATATTTCAGGAAAATATAGAGAGCGTGTAATTGAAGCTGCTTTTGAAATGCTTAATGAAGCAGATAAATATGATGAGGACCATCCACTTGGAGGTTATTATTATGTTATCTATGAAATGTTGCATGCTGGTGCTTACCTTCTAGCAAAAGAGGATAAAAGCTAAAAATATTGAAGAGAGGATTTCCCTCTCTTTTTTTGTTTACTTGCGAATGTCACACTTAGCTTTTACATTGTGTGAATAAACACTCACTTATAGTTTATCATGCAACTTAAAACAACACAAATACATCAACATAAAGCTAGTTATTACACCATCTCAGATCAAGGAATGCCTGCTCATTTTTACGGTGCTAATGGTTTTCCAACACTTACTTACACTCCACTTTTAGAAGGTTTAAGTTCGAAATTTGCCTTAAAAAGTTTAGCTCTTAGAGCATGTTGGGAGGGTCTAAAATCTCCTTCCGCTCCAGTAAAGTGGAAAACATATGCAGACGATTTAATTCCCTTTATTGAAGAACAATATACTACCCCAATTGTAGGCATTGGACATTCTCAGGGTGCTACAGCTACTTTAATTGCGGCTTCCTTACGACCTGATTTATTCAAAGAATTGATTCTTATAGAACCTGCTTCTGTTACTCCAAAAATTGAATTAATGATGAAAATTCTTCCTCTTTTTGTCAAAAAAAGGTTAAAACCTATGAATTCAACACTACACAAAAAAGAACATTGGAATACCACAGAAGAATATTATCAATTTATGAGGGGAAATAATGGATACAAAAGGATGGATGATAATGTCCTTTTCGATATTGCACAAAACAGTCTTGACCTTCATAATAATCTAGTCTTCCCAGCTAAATGGGAAGCTTATAATTATTCATATCCCATTAATCTCAATCGTTATTTCAAAGATTTACAAGTTCCTGTAACTGTAATTGCAGGAAAACCTTCTCTTTTTTTAAGTAAGGAAATAAGGGAAAATTGGTTACAAATCAATCCAACAATTAATTTTAAAGAATTTACAGATTATGGGCATTTACTTCCTTTAGAAAGTCCTGAAACTGTTTTAGAAGGTATAAAAAAATAAGGTTGCCCTCAAAAGCGAAAGCAACCTATTTTGATTGATAATTAGGTATTGATATAACGTATTTCAAAAACAAAAAGTTATTGTTTTTGAAGATTAATTTCTCTGTTTTAATCTTTTGTCGTCATATTCTTTAATTCCTTATATATCATCTTTATATTTTTTAATATTATCTTTAATTTCTTCTTTCTTTATTTCAGAAAGTTTAATATCATCTTTAGCATCTTCACATTTGAAGAGGTCAAATAATGTTTCATCAAATTTACGGGTAAGCAATTGATACTTTTTACATTTAAAACATAGTAATGTATGAATATTCAATGATAAGTTTTCGAGTGGCGTTAGGCCAAATATTTCTTTCTTTTCGATTAATTCCGTCGCTTTCTTACAGGTAATCATTATTTTTAGGTCTACAGTTTTTCGAACCAGTTTAACTCTAGGCAATTTCTAAGATTCAATTTCGCTCTTCGAACGATTTGCCAATAATTGGACGTTGTAATGGACATTTCCTTACAAATATCTTCTGCTTTCTTTTCCATTAAGTATTTACTCGATATCGCAATCTTCATATTTGTTGGAAGATTAGCGAGACAATTACTTAATGTATCATTGAACATTGGATTGTCTAATAAATGTGTTTCAACATCGCTCCATACCGCTGGATTATTATCATTTTTCCAAGATTCATTGGCATTGAAGAAAAGCTCTTCGTTTTCGTATTTATCTTTCACTTTTTGTTTACGAAAGTGATCAATCATTTTGTATTTCAAAATCGAATTAAGCCAAGTTTTAGGGCTACTATCACCTTTAAAATTATTTAAAGATTGATGGGCAGCAATAAAAGTTTCTTGTACAAGATCTTCTGATAATTGTACATCCTGCGTTCTTTTCAAAACCCAAGCGAACAATTCATCAGAATACAAATTTACCCAATCTGTAAGATGATCAACAGCATTCATATTGTTAGTCATTAGTTGATTTAAACATTTATAGTTGAACATGCTAAATTTGATATAACTATATATAAATCACAAATTGT
Organism: Flammeovirga sp. AWQ4_249; assembly: GCF_056161045.1. Lineage (NCBI taxonomy): Bacteria > Pseudomonadati > Bacteroidota > Cytophagia > Cytophagales > Flammeovirgaceae > Flammeovirga > Flammeovirga sp. AWQ4_249. Next base: position 40,213 of record NZ_JBSWYJ010000015.1, on the reverse strand, counting down.
TAATGACATTTAACATTTATAAAAATATAATCGTGGATATCAATAAATCAACATCCTAATTAGGTGTAATAAATTGCAATTAATTAAGATGACTAACTTAAAGAAAACACACTGATTGTAGAATTGTTTTAGAAGAAGAACATTTTTAATTATCTAATTCAAATTCTTTCATTTCTTCTGCTGACATTTTATGACACGTAGTTAGGTGATTACATATTTCTTGTATTACAAAATCTGTCTCTTCTTTTGTTAACTTCCCTGCCTTAAAAAATAATACTTCTCCTGTTTTATCTACCAATAATATTGAAATAGCATTATTGCATGGACCTGTATTCCATTCCTTTTGTAAAACACCCTTAGGATCTGTTAATACCAATGCATTGGCTTCTCTTTTTGATCTTTTACGTAACATTCTTAGCATAAAACGAATAATCGGATTCGGTAAAGGAGTATCTTTTAGGTTCACAATACCATATGCTAGAAATTCATCTAAAGGGAATTTCCATTGTTTACTTTCTGTGACAAACTCATCATTTTGTGTTGGATTATCAGGATCAGGATAAAATATAAGCAGTACCTTTTCACCTATTTCAGGAGTAACATAGGGTTTGTTTTTTAGGTCTCTTAATTCAATTGGGAATATCGTGTCACCTCTTTGAAGGAAATGATCTTTTGGTGATTCCTGACCGAATACATTCAGTGAAATGAATAAAATTGGGATTAAAAAATAGCGCATTGAAGCATTAATTTGATATTTGAGCCAAAAATAAACAATTCAAAGTATAAAATTGTTTATTTATCGATTTAGATCTTATAACTTAAGGCAACATTAAGCATTTTTTCATTATGAATCTTGACAAACAACAAACCCTAAAAGATACATTCACATTACTTCGACTTCCATTTTCCATCTATTTGATGCCTATTTTCTTTTTTGCAGTAAGTCAAACTCCTTCATTAGATTGGACTAAATGTGGAATCGTTTTCTTTATTCTACATGTTTTAGTTTACCCTGCAAGTAACGGATACAATAGTTTTATGGATAAAGATACAGAGAGTATTGGTGGAATTGAGAGTCCTCCTCCACCTCCACAGTTGTTGTATTGGGTCACTTTATGTATGGATTTAGTCGCTGCATGTTTGTCATTTTTATTTGTCAATGAATACTTTTTTGTGTTGGTTGTTGTTTACATATTAATGTCTAGAGCCTATAGCTACACTGGTATACGTTTAAAAAAGTATGCAATTCCTGGGTTCCTAACAGTATTTATTTTTCAAGGTTTTTGGACTTTCTGGATGGTATTTGAAGGAGTATCTTCAGAAGTAATGTTATTTTTTGATTCAATTCTTATTTATCCTGCCATTGCCTCATCTTTAATGATCGGTGGAGCATATCCAATGTCACAGATTTATCAACACAAACAAGATGCAGAAAGTGGAGACCAAAGTATGAGTATGCTTTTAGGTATTAAAGGTACATTTGTATTTGGCATCCTACTCTTTACTTTAGCAGGAAGTGTGTTGTTCTATTATTTCGAAATTATTGAACAAGGTTCATTTTTTACATATTTACTTTTTCTCAGTCCATTATTAATTTGGTTTCAATATTGGATGTTTAAAACTTTCAAAGATGAGAAAGAGGCTAATTTTCATAATCTAATGAAGATGAATAACCTATCAGCAGTTTGCATGAATTTGTGTTATTTATTTTTTATTCTTCAAAACCACACCAACATTATCAATCAATCAGTTTAACGCATTATGACCTACATCCATTCCATCGCTACAGCATCCCCTAATCACCAGTATCCTCAAGAGGATATCTTGGATTTCATGCTTTCTACAGCAAAAGAGGAAGAATATAGAGAGCGAAAAATGATCTCACTTGTATCTAAAAAAAGTGGTATCAACCAAAGAAATTCTGTTATCAATAATCTTTACGACTATTTCCTAAATGGAAAAGTACCTGATATTCGTAATAGAATGGATTTATTTGAAAAAGAAGCACTTCCCTTAGGCTTAGAGGCTGTAAAAAAATGTCTATCATCAGAAAAATTAGCTAAAGTAACCCACTTGATCACTGTTTCTTGTACGGGATTATCAGCACCAGGCTTGGAGATAAGTTTAATGAAATCATTGAATTTACCTCCAAATTTGATCAGAACTTCTATCAATTTCATGGGCTGTTATGCTGCTTTTCATGCTTTAAGAATGGGAGATCAAATTTGTAAATCTACTCCTAATGCTGAAGTTTTAATTGTAGATATTGAATTATGTTCTATTCATTTTCAAAATGAAAGAGATGAAGACAATATTATGGCCAATACGATTTTTGCTGACGGTGCAGCTGCTGTTCATATGAGTGCCCATCAAGAAAAAAATTCACTTTTTGAAGTCGGTAGTTTTTTCTCAAGATTATTGGATAATTCAGAAGAAGACATGGCTTGGCAGTTAAGCAATACAGGTTTTCAAATGAAACTAAGTACTTATATTCCTAAAATTATCGAAAGAGATATTGAAGGCTTGTTGAATAATGTTGTAGAGGAAACTTCTATCGATAAGAAAGATTTACAATGGGCTTTTCACCCCGGAGGAATTCGAATTTTGGATACAATTAGTAAGACATTAGAAATACCCAAAGAAGATTTACAAGTCTCTTATGATATCTTGAAAGAAAATGGAAATATGTCTTCTGTTACTATTCTTTTTGTATTATTAAAACTTTCGAAAACCTATAAAAAAGGACCTATATTTTCGGCTGGTTTTGGACCTGGTTTAACAATGGAAGCAATGACCTTAAACTTGTTATAAGATGATTCAATTACAAGAGAGGTCCAATGAATTAGAACTTCTTGACCAACCTGATATACCAAAAGATGATTTATACCGTAACCTTAAAGAACTTCATTTTATCAATAAAACGTTAGGTGGATATGATGTTGTTTTTAAAGGTATCAAAAAATTAATCTCTGCTGATATTACTCGTCCTCTACGCATTTTAGATATTGGAAGTGGTGGCGGAGACACTTTAAAAGAGATTTATAGAAAATTTGGTAATACTCATCCTCTAGAACTTACTGGAGTTGATTTAAAATTAGATTGTATTCAATATGCGGAAGAAAATTGTAAAGGTTTACCTATACGATTTGTACAATCTGACTACAGAGATTATCTAGACCAAGTTGAGAATTTTGATATTATCGTTTGTAGTCTTTTTTGTCATCACCTTCCCGATAATAGCTTAATTGAATTATTTAGTACCATACATCAATCAGCAAAAATGGGATGTATCATAAATGATTTACATCGTCATCACCTTGCTTACTATAGTATAAAATGGTTGACAGCATCCTTTTCAAAATCTTACTTGGTAAAAAACGATGCTTGCCTTTCTGTAGCGAGAAGTTTCTCTAAAAAAGAGATTCATACATTGATGAATGCTTCAGGAATTACCAATTTTAATTTACACTGGCAATGGGCTTTTCGTTGGCTCTTAATTTTCTAAATCTATGTATGACATTTGTATTATTGGAGGAGGATTAGGTGGCTTAACATTAAGTATTCAGATGGTTGATTTGGGATGGAAAGTACTTTTAATTGAGAAAAAAAACTATCCTTTTCACCGTGTTTGTGGTGAGTACATCGCTCAAGAATCATGGGATTTTTTATCTCGAATCGGATTTGATTCCTCACAATTTAACCTACCTATTATCAATCAGTTGAAAGTAAGTGCACCCAATGGTCAATATTTAACATCGTCCTTGACCACTGGAGGAATTGGCATTAGTCGATACCTTATTGATCAAACATTATTTTCAATTGCCAAAGAAAAAGGAGTTGAAGTGCTAACAAAAACATCCGTTCAATCTGCCAGTTACTCAACCGATAATTGGGATATAAAAACGAATAAATCAACCTACAAAGCAAAAGCAGTAGTTGGTGCCTACGGGAAAAGATCTAATCTAGATCAGCAATTGAACCGTAGTTATTTGTCAAAAAATGACAAATCTAAATTAAAGAATTTTGTTGCTGTCAAGTATCATTTAAAAGGTGATTTTGTCTTGAATCAAATTGAATTACATAATTTCGAAGGAGGTTACTGTGGTCTTTCTAAAGTAGAAAATGATATTCTTTGTATGTGTTATTTGGTCAGTGGTACCACTTTTAATAAGGAAGGTAACATCGATAGATTAGAGAAAAACATTTTACAAGAAAATCCTTTTTTAAAAAAATACCTTCAGTACGAAAGGCTTTGGGAACGTCCATTAAGTATAGCTCAAGTTGATTTTTCCAAAAAAGATACGATTGAAAATGGACTCCCATTAATCGGTGATGCTGCTGGATTAATTGCTCCTTTATGTGGAAACGGTATGAGCATGTCTATGCATGCTAGTGCATTTATGGCTTCCAACTTACATCTATTTTTAGAAGGAAAACAAACTTGGGAAGAATCACTAAAAGCTTATGAAAACTTTTGGAAAGAAGCCTTCAAAACCAGGTTAACAATGGGAAGGGTATTGCAAAGGAGCTTTGGTAAAAAAGGAATTACGAACTTAATGATTTCCTTATTGCAAAACACTCCTTCAGTAATGAAAAAGGTCATCCAAAGTACTCATGGACAACCTTTCTAATTTTTATTTTTTCTTTTTATTTCGAAAGAGATCTTTGAAAACATCTATTGTCAAAGCAAGACCTAAAATCCCAGCAATCACATAACCTCCAAGTGCAAATCGGCTTATAAACGGAGCATTTTCAGCTACAGCCATTGAAGATGAAGCTATCAATAAACATCCGATAATAATACCAATGGTCAATTTATTGACACCATTTCTGAAGGAATCCAATATTGGTTGAGTTTCCTCTAATGTGATCATAACATCAATCTTTCCTTTTTTAATAAGTTGAATAATGTCCTTGATGTCTGTTGGGAAATTCCTCAAGTCTTTTAATCCATGAATCATATCCATCATTAATTCCCTCTGACCTTTTGGTGTAAAGAAATGGAATTGATACTTCAAGATAAATGGTTTAACTTCTTGAAGAAGATTCATGGTAGGATTCATTTCTAATGCTGAACCTAATACTAAGGCCAATGATCTCGCTAAAGTCACAAAATAATTAGGCATTGTAATGTTATAGCTAAACATTATAGTCATGACTTTTTCAGAAAAATCAACCCATGGAATTGTATCCATTTCTTGATCTATATACTGAAATAAATCATGCAATTGATACTGAAGATTCTTGGTATTTTCTTTCGTTATTTCGTGAGTCAATGCAATTCTTTTGATAGAATGAATGACTCTATCTGTATTTTTTGAAAGAAAAGCTTCTAAAAAATCACCAATAACAGTCGTATCTTCTTTTAATAAGTGACCAACCACACCAAAATCAATAAAACATAGTTTTAAATCTTTAGTAATAAATACATTTCCAGGATGAGGATCTGCATGGTAAAAACCATATTCAATGATTTGTTGAAAGAAAGATTGAACTAGATTTTTACTAATAATTTCTTTTTCCTTTTCGGTAGCGTGTTCTAAAAAATCATTCAACTTCTCTCCTTCTGCATATTCCATACAAAAGAGTTTATCAGTAGATAAATTTGGATAAACTTGAGGTGCAGTTGTTGTTTTCGAGCCTTCAAAAAAACGGCAAAATTGTATTTGATTATTCCTTTCAATAGAATAGTTCAATTCATTTTTCAACGTCATTTCAAACTCATCAAACAGTCGTAAAGGATCCATCCTCGCAAATGCTCTGCTTGATCGTTCTACAATTCTTAAAATGGATCGAATGATTCTTAGATCTTCCTTTACAGTGGCCTCTGCAGAAGGTTTCCTTACTTTTAAAACCATTGGTTTTCCTTCTCTTTCCACAGCATATGTCTGTCCTATTGATGCAATTCCTATTGGTGTCGGATCAATTTTATTAAAAATTTCATCTGCTTTTTCACCCAATTCTTCTTCAATAATTACTTTGACATCGAAAGAATCATCTTCCTTTACTTCATCTTGTAATTTCTTTAATTCCTTTACATATTCTAAAGGAATCAAGTCCGCACGATTACTCATCATCTGCCCTAACTTGATAAAAGTAGGTCCTAATTCTTCAATAGCCAATCGAAGCCTTACCTCAGGAGGAGATTTAGAAAGCTCATGGTTTTTATCAAGAATTGTATTGGGAATAAGATGTGAAATATTGGAATTAGCCAACCAGCCTTTAAAGCCGTATTTGACTAATACCTGAACTATTTCAATATATCGATGTGAATATGTCGTTTTCGTTTGCATTTAAATGGTTAAAGTAACGTTATACTTTGAATAATTATTTTAAAAATAAAAAGGGTGACACCTGGAAAGTCCTTGTGCCACACCCAAAATACAACGTTACATGTAAATTTTAATTATCTTTTATATTTTCATCTGATGAATCATCAGTATTTTTATCTTTTTTATCATCTTTTTTCTCTTCAGTATTAGAAGAGTTCTGATCTTCATTTTTTGGTCCTTTCGTTTCATCCTTCTTTACTTCCTCTGTATTTTCTTTGGAAGGTTTCGCTTCACTTCCTTCTTCTCCATGTTTCTTTTTTGAGAAATATTTATGAAGTAAATAATAATTAGAAGGAACAAAAATGATCGCTAAGAAAGTTGCCGCTAACATTCCTCCAAATACTGTAGTACCTAAAGAGTGTCTTGAATTGGCTCCAGCTCCAGAGGCAATCACTAGAGGATAAACACCTAAGATGAAAGCGAAAGAAGTCATCAAAATTGGTCTAAACCTCACTTTACCTGCGTCGACAATTGCATCAAATAACTTTTCTCCTTTTGCAATATTGTCTCTTGCAAATTCAATGATTAGAATGGCATTTTTTGAGGCTAGTGCGACCAAGAGTACAATACCAATTTGCATGTAAACATCATTGGTTAAACCTCTCATTTGAATGGATATTACTGCTCCAAATAAGGCTAAAGGAACGGCTAAGATTACACCCAGTGGATCAATCCATGATTCATATTGTGCCGCTAGTACTAGATATACAAAGACTACAGCTAATAAGAATACATAAATTACACTACCATTGGCTTTGATTTGCTGGAATGCTAATCCTGTCCATGTTGCTGTCATTGATTTATCCAATTTAGCATCACTCATCTCTGTCATAGTTTGAATTGCATCACCCGAACTATGTCCGATTTGTGCATCACCATGAACAAAAGCTGCATTATACAAATTATATCTTGTGACGATTTCTGGTGCTTCAACATAGGAAATGTTGACTAACGAACCAATCGAAATCATTTTACCTTGTTCGGATTTCACATACAAGTTCCAAAGGTCATCAACCTTCGTTCTATAGTCAGATCTTGATTCAATATTAACTTGATACGTTCTATTCCATCTTGAGAAGTCATCAATATATTGTTGACCCGTAAAAGCATTTAAGGCGTCATAAATGGTAGAAACCGAAACACCCATCATTTGAGCTTGCTCTGTTTTTACATCAAGTTTTAATTGAGGAATTCTAGAGTCGAAAGTAGTACCCACTCCTTGTAATGTTTCTTGTTGATTTCCTGCCTCAACAAATTCGTCCACTACTTTTTGAATTGTACCATATCCTTCTCCACCTTTATCTAAGATAACCATTTGGAATCCACCTGTATTACCCAAACCACTTATGGCTGGAGGGACAAATGAAGTAACATTTGCTCCAAGAATATCTTGATACCTTTTTGCAAGATCCCTCATGATATGATCAATGTCGTGTCCTTCATCAATTCTTTCATCCCAGTCTTCAAAAATGACAAAGATTGTAGCTCTATTTGGTGCTGTTGTACCGTCCATAATGGAGAAGCCTTCCACAGTCATCCAAGTTTTCACACCTGGTACATGAGAATAAATAGAATCCAACTGCGTAGAAATTTCTGCTGTTCTGTTCATAGATGCAGATTTTGGTAATTCTACAGAAGTCATTACATAACCTTGATCTTCTTGAGGAATAAATGATGTTGGAAGCATCATAAAGTCCCACCCTGCAAACAGTGTAATGCCTAAGAATACCATTAAGGATACACCAAATTTTCTAACAGCATGTGTCAGTACATACGAATACTTTGAGAATACTTTCTCGTAGCCTTTGTTGAAGTACCTAAAGACTACATTTTGTTTTTTATTCTTATCTTCTGGTTGAAGGATAATAGCACACAAGGCCGGTGACAATGTCAAGGCATTAAAAGCACTAAATAATGTTGATACTGCAATCGTTAAGGCAAATTGTTTATACAATTGTCCTGTAATACCTCCCATTGACGCGGCGGGTAAGAATACAGACATTAATACCAAAGTTGTGGCAATAATTGGCCCTGTTACCTCTTGCATGGCTTTAATGGCAGCCTCTTTTCTTTCAAGACCTTCTTCCATATGCCTACTCGTATTTTCTACTACTACAATGGCATCATCCACCACAATACCGATGGCGAGAACTAAACCGAATAGGGATAATATATTGATTGAGAAGCCCAATGCACTCATTACCGCAAATGTACCAATTAGTGCTACTGGAATTGTTACTGCCGGAATTAATGTTGCTCTCCAATCTTGTAAGAACATATACATTACTATGAATACAAGAATAATGGCAATCACTAAGGTTTCTACTACTTCATCAATAGAAACTTTCACATATTTTGTCGTATCTAAAGGAACAGAATAAGACATCCCTTCAGGGAATTTCTCCTTTAGAATACCGAGTCTTTCTATAACTTGTTTTTGGATATCTAATGCATTGGCAGAAGGCAATTGATAAATAGCAATACCTGCAGCTTGCTTTCCTTTTAAGTGGAAAAACATATTGTAGTCTTTACTACCCAATTCAATGTTAGCAACATCTTTTAAGAAGATGGTACGTCCCTTACTATCTGTTTTTACAACAATGTCTTCAAACTGTTTTACATCTTCAAGACGACCTGGAGAAACAACTAATGCATATTGATTTTTTTGAGTTGAGCTAGAAGGAGTTTGGCCCAACTGTCCTGCGGCTACCTGCACGTTTTGTGACATAATAGCATTCTTCACATCCACAGAAGAAAGCCCTCTATCTCTAAGTTTTGATGGGTCCATCCAAACACGAATACTATAGTCATTGACCCCATATATACTCACGTTACTTACACCTGGAATCCTTTTTAATTCATCTGCAATGTATACTTTCGCATAATTACTTAAGAATAAGGAGTCAACCACATCATCATCGGACTGAATTGCAGCAATCATAACAAGATTTGCGGCTTGTACAGAGACACCTGATGATGATTTATCAGTTACCACACCCAATGTTTGGACGATGTCTGGAATTTTAGGTAATGCTTGAGCTACCTTGTTCTGAACCAATACAGTGGCTATATCCAAGTCTGTACCTACCTCAAAAGTAATGGTCAAAGTATATGTACCATCATTGTTTGAAGTTGAGTTCATATAAAGCATGTTTTCCACACCATTCACTGATTGCTCAATGGGTGCCCCTACTGTCTGCGCAATTACTTCTGCACTTGCCCCAGGGTATGAAGCTGTCACGTTTACCGTTGGCGGTGTTATGTTCGGGTACTCTGCAATTGGTAGATTAACGAGAGCAATGCTACCTGTTAGCACTATGATAATAGCTAAAACTGAAGCAAAGATAGGTCGATTGATAAAAAATTTAGAGATCATTATGTTTTGTAACGTTGTTCTTTAGATGTGGTAACGTCATTACTTTTTGTTACGTTGTTGATATTTACTTTTGTTAACGACTGCTTTGTTTACAATAAGCATTTAATGAAAATGTACAGACCGATTGAGAAATTATCAATTGCGTCATATTTTTTGGGTTGATTTATTTATAAAATACGACAGAAGAAGTTGTTTCTCTATATGTAGTTAATTTATTATTAGAATGTTATAATTAATAAGACTTATAAGTATATGAAAAAAGTAAATAGTCAGATAAAAAAAAAGAGAGCTACTTTGAAGTAACTCTCTTTTTTTAATTAGAATGGTAAATCACCATCAATATCATCGCCTCCTACTGGTGGTGGAGGTGGTGGAGGTGTATTTGTCGAAGCAGCTGGAGCTGGAGCACCACCATAATTTGCTTGTTGTGGAGCTGCTGCTGGCTGAGCATTTGCTGCTGGATTAATTCTCCAAGCTTCAAGGTTTGTGAAATAAATTGTTTCACCACCTTTGTCAAATGGTCTACCTTTCAAATCGAAAGTCACTGCAATATCATCACCTTCATTATAACTATCTAATAAGTTACAACGATCTTGAGTTGCTTGGAACTTAATGTACTGTGGGTAGCTACCTTCTTGAATTAAAAGAACGAATTCTCTTTTCTTAAAAGTGGCTGTCACTTGCTGTGTATCCATGATCTTTTCGACCTTGCCTACTACTTCAAAAGCCATATTTATAAATTTTTTGTCTGTTTCTATATTTTATAAACCACGAAATTACAAAATCAACTTCAGATTTTTCAATTTTCATCGTAAATATTCCTTACAATTTTAAAATAATTTCTTCTGTTTATCTGTAATTCAATTTTTGTTATCGTACCTTTAATAAAGAACAATACAAAACCATAAACACATCATAAATTACCAAAATGACAGATTTTTATGCAATAGACGATCTACTAACTGAAGATCAAAAACTAGCAAGAAACTCCACTGCAGATTTTATCCATCAAAATGTAAAACCAATCATCGAGGAACATGCTCAAAAGGCGACATTTCCAGCTTATTTAGTAGCTCAATTTGGTGAAATGGGATTATTTGGTCCAGCAATTTCCACAAAGTACGGTGGTGGTGGAATGGATTATATCTCCTATGGATTGATCATGCAAGAAGTAGAAAGAGGTGATTCTGGATTAAGATCCATGGCCTCTGTACAAAGTTCATTAGTCATGTTTCCTATTGAAGCTTTCGGCTCAGAAGAACAAAAACAAAAGTACCTCCCCCAATTAGCATCTGGTGAATTTTTAGGCTGTTTTGGTTTAACAGAACCTAATCATGGGTCAAATCCTTCGGGCATGGAAACTACCTTGAGAAAAGAAGGTGAACATTATATTCTGAATGGTGCAAAAATGTGGATTACAAATTCACCCGTAGCTGATATCGCTATTGTTTGGGCCAAAAATGAAGAAGGAAGAGTAAAAGGGGTAATTGTTGAAAAAGGAATGGATGGGTTCACAGCGCCTGAAATTCATAACAAATGGTCATTAAGAGCAAGTATTACAGGTGAGTTGGTTTTTGATAATGTCAAAATACCTGAAGAAAATATACTTCCTATGAAAGACGGTTTAGGGGCTCCTCTAAAATGTTTAGATAATGCCCGCTATGGAATTGCTTGGGGTGCCATCGGTGCTGCAATTGATTGTTATGAAACGGCAAGAGATTATGCATTGGAAAGACAACAGTTTGATAAGCCAATTGGTGCTTTTCAGCTTACTCAAAAGAAGCTTTCAGAAATGTTAACTGAAATTACAAAAGCTCAACTTTTAGCTTTGAGACTAGGTCAGCTAAAAAATAAGGGAAAAGCAACAACTGCACAAATATCTATGGCTAAGCGTAATAACGTGGATATGGCCTTAAAAATCGCACGTGAAGCAAGACAAGTTTTGGGTGGAATGGGTATCACTGGAGATTATCCGATCATGCGTCATATGATGAATTTAGAATCTGTGATCACTTATGAGGGTACACATGACATACATTTATTAATTTTAGGGGCAGAAATTACAGGAATACCGAGTTTTAAATAAAATATGAATACTTTACATAGATATTATATCATCAATAAGCCTTATGGCGTTTTGCCACAATTTTCAGATCAAGAGGGAAGAAAAACGTTGAAATCTTTAGGGAAATTCCCTACCGATGTTTATCCGGTGGGACGTTTAGATATGGATTCTGAAGGCTTATTGATCATTACAAATGATAAGGCTTTGAATCATCAATTATTGCACCCTAAATTTGAACATAAGAAAACATACCTCGTTCAGGTTGATGGAGAAATAACAGATGAAGCCATTCAAAAACTATGTAAAGGCACTGAAATTACAGTAGACAAAAAGAAATATACTACGCTCCCAGCACAGTGTAAACGTGTCCCTAAACCAATAAACTTAGAGGATAGAGATCCACCTGTTCGTTTCCGAAAAAACATACCTACTTCTTTTATTGAATTAAGTATTCATGAAGGTAAAAATAGACAAGTAAGAAAAATGGTTGCTTCCGTTGGTTTTCCTTGTTTACGTTTAAAACGAATTGCCATTCAAAATTTAAGAATTGAAAAATTAAAAATTGGAGGGGTAATTGAATTAAAGAGAAATGAATTGCTTCCATTGTTAAAAATTAAGCCGGAAGATTTAAGTGCACCTCCACGAAAAAAGACATTCAATAAAAATAGTTCTTATAAAACTAGAATGCGAACAGGTGGAGTACGAAGGAAAAAGTAGTCTATGAATATATCTAAACAACAAACAAATCAGCTTAAAGGATTAAGTATACTCTTTATCATCGCTCATAATTATTTTCATTTTATCGGACCTAATCCTGGTGAAAACGAATTTAATTTTGATGCTCAGAGAGTACATAATTTTTTGAACTTGCTTATGTCTTCTCCTGAAGAAGGTATTAACTTACTTTTCTCCTTCTTGGGACATTATGGAGTTCAAATGTTTGTTTTTTTATCAGGATATGGATTAGCAAAAAGTTATCATCCGAAACAAAGTTATAGTAGTTTCATCCAAAAAAGATGGTGGAGCCTCTATCCCTCTTTATTAGCTGCTTTAGCTTTGTTTTTGGGCTACCAACTACTTTTCAACCGAATCAACTTTGGTTGTCAAACTATCCTCTCAAGTGTATATAAACTTACACTATTCAATAATTTAATACCTGAAGAAGCTTTATCTCTCAACGGACCTTGGTGGTTTTATAGTTTAATTTTTCAACTGTACCTTATTTTTCCAGTAACCTATACATTGGGTACAAAACTAAAAACACCACTGATACAGTTCTCTATCATTATTGGGTGGATAATTTTGGTCAATTGGGTGATTCAACCTTATTTTTTATCAGAAAATCAAAATGTATATTTCACAGCAATAGGTCATTTACCCATTTTCTATTTAGGTATATATTTTACAAAATTTCAATTAAACACTACTTTTAAAACTTCATTATTTGCTATTGCTTTGGTTGTTTTTGGTTTAGGTAATTTTTATACTGAAGTCTTCCCTTTTTCATTTTTAAGCGTAACTCTCATTTGCCTTTTGGGTTATGATAAACTGATTGGCATCAACACAAAACCAAATACTATTTTAGTATATTTTGGTAAAAAAAGCTTATATCTATTTGCGGTTAATGGTTTTCTACGCATCCCTTTTCTTCAAGTATTTGAACCAAATGCAGCTTATCAAAAAGTACTCTATTTTATAATATTCTTTGGCATATGTTTATTAGTCGCTCTATGTTGTGAATGGATCACATTAATGATAAAAAGAGGACTTAAATATGTTTTTAAAAAAGGAAGTAAATGTCAATCTTTTACTCTATTTTCCGGGTTGATTGGGATGGTATTTTTTGTTTCTTTGCATAAAAATTGCCCTTCTTTATTCCAAACTTTTAAAATTGGATTACCTATTATTGGCGTCTACCTTATTACGAGTATTGGATTAATATTAAATACAAAAAAAATAGGGCTATTGCTTATCAACACCCTACTTTTTTCTAGTTTATTATATTATTTCCTATGATCAATCTTATCATACCAACCTCCATACGAATATTTTTTAGGAGCGTCTTCTTTCAAGAATTTTGTGGGGAATCCTAAATCAATTTTACTGATTTCTGATAATGTCGCTTCATCTTCAGCAGATAACTTCCAATCCAAGCACTTCAAATTATCTTCCACCTGATGAGGTTTTCTAGAACCAATAATTGGGATGATATTTTTGTTTTGTGCTCTTAACCAATTGAGTGCAACTTGAGAAGGTGACTTGCCTAGTTTATCTGCTATGTCAGATACTGCTTGGGCAATCTGTATATTTTCAGGATTAAATTTCACACTCTTTTCAGAAAGACGTGCACCTTCAATCATACCTTTGTTGTACTTTCCTGTAAGTAACCCTGCCCCTAAAGGTGACCAAGTTGTGATTGACATTCCAAAATCATCTGCCATTGGGATTAATTCCCGTTCTACATCTCTTGTGATCAAACTATATTCTACCTGTAAGCCTACAAATTCTTCCCATCCTCTTAGTTCTGCCATCATATTTGCTTTAGCAACAACCCAAGCTGGAGTATCAGAAATACCAATATAACATACTTTTCCTTGAGAAATAAGATCATTCATCGCTCTTAAGACCTCATCAACACGTGTCGTAAAATCCCACATATGTACCCAAAGCACATCCATATAATCGGTATTCATTCTTTTCAGAGAAGCCTCAACTGTACGCATCATATTTCTACGAGAATTACCCGTTCCATTGGGATGTGTTTCATCTTCTATCAATGTATATTTTGAAGCTAATACAAACTTATCTCTTTCACTTCCCACAAAATCTCCGAGATATTTTTCAGAAGTTCCATTGGTATAAAAATTAGCTGTATCAATAAAATTACCCCCAGCGTCAGCAAATGTTTCAAATACTTTTTTAGATGTTTCGAAATCAGCACCTGTGCCCCATTCTTCACCAAAAGTCATAGCGCCTAAGCATAGTTCAGAGACTTTTAACCCTGACTTGCCAAATAATTTATATCTCATTTTTAATTATCAGTTAGATGTAGTTTAAAGTTAACATTTTGGAGATGTAATCAACAATACTTTTTCTTTAATTTCTATTGAAATAGTACTTTTCTATATTAAGATTATACTTTTCAAATGTGAATTGTACTACCATTTTCTCTACATTTTTTTCTTATTTATATTAAAATAAAAATGGGAAAAGTAAGAAAGACTAGACAAATAAATTTGAATGTCTAGCCTTTGTATAATTCTCCTATTCTATGAAAAACGCTCTTCTTTAAGTGAGAAGAGATGAATGTTTTTCCTGATGTCATGATATCCATGCATCGCTTCATAAAAGATTTTAAAACTATTCAAAAATTTATAGGTTTCTGAGACTGTTTCAACTTTTTCTGTTTTCACTCCCTCATAAATTTCTTTTATTTTCTGATTAATAAAATCAGTATCACATTCTTTCCCTTTTGAGATTTTCAATAACTCTTGATTTACTGAAGCTATTAAGGACTTTGTTTCACTTTTGACTGCAAAATTTGAAGAATTCACATTTTGATGTTCCAATATTAAGTGAAGTCTCTTCGATATTCTAAACACCATTAATGAGAGGTCTTCTAGTTGTTTTTTATCTACTTGATTAAAAAAACTATAATCAATTTCATTAAGGTATTCTTTCAATAAAAGAGGTATTGTTTTCACATCTTGCAGGAGTAAATTTTTATACAATTTATTGCGTTTTCCTTTATTATTTCCATATAAATATTGCGTACTTTTAAAGAACCTCTCAATGGACTTTAAAAATTTCTTTTCTGGTCTTGTTGAGCTCATTAAATAACCCGCACCAATTAGAAACATCATGTACATGATATCAAATAAGAAACCATTTACTAATTGTGAGAAATCATATTGCTGCTGACTTGCAACCCCTAATGACATAAGACCAATAGAAGCAGTAATATAAGCCATTCCTTTTAGGTAAAAATGTTGTATAAAAGTATACACAAACAACAAAAGAGCAAAGTAAGCAAAGTTGCTACTTAAAGGCATCAGAATCGTGTAAAAAACGGTGATGACAATACACATAATGTATGTTGGGGGCAAAAAATCCTTTGCTTTTAAACTGGTTAAATTCGCCATTGCCATTCCATTTACACCTGCCATTACATACCATTGATTATGTCCTGGTGGATCAAAAAATAACCAGATTAAATAACTAGAAAATACGGCACTTACTGCAAAAATTGTTTTTTGAAAATAATCTCTATCAAGGACTAAATTAAAACGAAATCTAGATGTTTCTGGTTTAGTTTTTTCTTTTAATGTTAAGATCTGACAAAGGTTATCTTCTATTTTATCAAGCTGATTAAATAGCCTTTTATATTCTAAATCTAAAGCATCTAAAAACCTTTTTTCTAATTCATTAACTTGATCACTATATCTTTGAAAATCTATTGATGGCATTACTTTTTTGGCTACTACTTCCTTATTATATATCAATAATTTTATCTCTTTTACACGGTGTATTACTTCTTTTGTGAGGAGTTTTATATCCTCTTCTAGTAATCCTCTGTGTTGATGATATAAATCTTTTTTCAGGATATTTATATTTGTTATGCTCAAAGAAATATCTTGAAAAGTTTGAGAAGTATTATTCCAAATATCTTTATTTGAACTCTTTATATTTTCATCAAAAAAATTCTCATCAATATCATTCTGAAAACTTGTAATATTTTCATCTAGAATGGATATCTTTTGATAAAATGTAATGGTAAAGTCATTATATTTTCTTGAAAACTCTAGATAATTCAATGAATCATTAATTGAACCCAAGACTTTCCTTAAAGAATCTGCAATGGTATTATTCTTATAATTAGGCCAAATCAAAAGAGAAACAAGCGTATATACACTAATTCCTGTTACATTTTCTAATATTCTATATAATGCGTGATCAAATGCTGTAGAAGCAGATTCTGCACCTGTACTTGAAATAATAAGCATTGTGAAACCAATTACATTCCAAAAGTAATTTCTTTTGGTATCAGACAACATCAAATAGGTTGAAATGAATAGCCAAATAAGTACACATGTAATAAATAAAAATCTACTTTGAGGTGCTATTGAAATCATCAGTAAACCACCGATACTACCTGGGATTGTACCACTTAAACGAAGAAGAGCCTTTTTGAATGACTGTTCTACATTAAACATTGGCATGGCAACCATAGCCACTGCAAAACCTGACCAAGCAGGATCATACCAATCTTGACTAAGTGCAATGGCATATGCAATTACAAGTGCAAGAGCTGTTTTAATAGCTTCTTTGATGTTAATGGAAGTCATAGAATATTTTTTGATGAATAAATGAACGATGCAAAAGTACCGTACTCACATAAAAAGTATCAGTAAATTCGTCAAGGATATCAGTAAATTCAATTCACTTTTTTTTAAATTATTGAATACAAAAGTAGAAAAAGTACTCTCCAGAGATTGTAAGATAGTATCCTAAAATCAGTAAAATAGTATGCATAAAAAAAAGAGTAACATAAAAAATGCTACTCTTTTGCTTACTAAATACCAAATCTATAATTAATCCCGGTCATTATAAACTTTGAATAATCTGAGATTCCATATTCACCTCTTATCCATAGTCTTTTACTTACTTGAAACTGACCTCCGAATTGAAAAGTCCATTTTTTAATTAAATCCTTTTTTATATGGTAGTCAACAGTTGAGCTCATTACTCCCCCTTCTCCTATCATTAAATCGTATCTTTCATTGAGGTTATTTATTCCTCTATCAATCATTACTTGTTGTGGTTTACTCAATTGATCATACCATTTGTAATACTCATCATCTAGATTTGGCATTGCTTCACTAAATTGAATACTACCGGCATTGACATCACTAGTTCTAAAATTGCGATACATTGCACCAACATAGAAATTGACAAACCTATCTTTTTTGAGTTTAAACTTCTTGCCAAAACGAACAGAAGAAACAATCACGGTAACATCATTTTCTAAAAGGTCAGTTCTTGTACCTGAATAGTTTACATCACCTGATATAAAGAAATCCTTATATCCATAATTAAAAGTTGCTCCTCCACCATATGAGATGGCTTGAAATATCACATTAGAACTGATAACAGGCATTTGCCCCATTCCAAAATCAGGTTGTAAAACCACTTCTGTTCCCCCTTCAACATATGAAAATAGTCCATAAACATTTAAAAAAGGAAGTGTAAAGAGATCTCCTCTTAAATTAATTCCATTAGAATAGGCTCGTGTTGTTTGAAAACCAAGAGTTTCTTCATTAAATACGGAAGAAAGATCTTGTCCATTAATACCCATTCCAAATTCAGAAATTCCTAAGTACATTTCATTATAGACATAATGCACAGATATACCTGCTGGAAGTGGGAAATCAATACCTTTATCTTGTACTTCCTGCCCCCATATTGGAAAAGTATAAGGGTATAAAGATGAAGTTGTATCCTCTGAAATTAATACAGCTTTTTCTTGAGCATAGGAAGTAGTAATGAATAGTAAAAATAGTAACGTGAAGTAATTATTTCTCATTTTTGTTTTGATTGTTTTGCTTGAAAGTAAATTTAGTTATATTTCAAACATTATGAATTCAAACAATAAATAAAGAATAATAAAGACACTGATAATCAATAGTTAACATTAAAAATAAAAATCCACCATTAACAAATAATGATGGATTTTATATTTTTGTTTGATATTTTATATTTTTTTAAATGAATAATTAATCACTTATTTACTTTCACCTTCCTTACTTCTTCTTTTTCTTTTTCAGGATTTAATGTAAAAATTCCTGTTTCACAATAATCTTTTAAAATAGTTAGATGTCTTGCCCAATGATAGCTACATATACCAAAAAAATCAGATTGTTCTTTCCAATTCGAATGTTTAAAATCAAGTTTTGTCATTCCATTTTGATTTGAAACTTCAAAGCTAATATTAGTACCAATCCATTCCTCATGACTATTTAAGCACTTCCATTCTATTTTTTTGTTTTGTTGAATATCTATTATTTCCATTTCATTGTCCGGAAAACCTTTATATCTAAAAATATTCACAAAACCTAGTTCAGGCTTTACTGTACAATCCTCTAACCACCACTTTGACAAACCTTCCTTTTCAGTTATAGCTTTAAAAACGGATTCAATTGAGGCGTTAATAATTACTTGATGATAAATCTTCATGGGCTTAATGTTCATGGTTTAATTCATAATCATCACAATGACAATCCACTTTGATGAGAAGCTTTTCAAACTCTTTATCAAATGAGTAATCTGTAGAAAAATGTGAGATTTCTTCATTTGCACTATTCCACCAACCAAATTCCATGACAGTAATAAAAGCATATTTCATCTTATCTTTCGATTGATATTCTTCATTAAACTGTAATTGAAGTTTCATTGGTTCAGCATTGTTTTTTTTATTTTCTTCATTAATTTTTTTCCAAGCTACTATCAAAAGGTCTCCTCCTTTAATTATAGCATCTCTATAATACAAAGTTCTTTTATTTTTAACTGGAAAACTAAGTAGTTCTTTTGGGGTTTCATAAGCCAAAGCAGTTACTTCTCTTAACCTAGCAACTTCTTTGTAATATTGAAGTTTTTCTTCCATGACTTTCGTCCAGAAATCATTCTTTGTGTAATCTAAATTTTCATACAGTTCAATAAATTTTTCTGATTCATTAATTACATCTTGAGCATCAAATTTATGAGCCTCTTCTAACCTCCAGATTGTAGGGTTAGTCCTGAAATAGTCTGTATCCCATAAATAATGAATTGTATTTTCTAATTCCACTCTAGTAAACTTAGTGGAGTCAAATTCACCATGACATTCACAAAATGCTTTTTCAAATTCAAAAATAGCATTCTGAGCATTTACAAAGGTCCCACTATTGAAAATAGTGAAGAGTAAAAAAAGGAAGAGATGTCTGTAGTTATATATCAAAAAACCTTTAGCAGTACTTGAATAATTCATTTCATTTATAATTCTGTTGAAAATTCAAGTTAAAGATACAATGTATTTACCTTTTACACCAATTGGATTATTTTTGGATATTTGTATTGTGTTTTACCTTTAGCTGCTAAAATAGAAAATACGATTGGTAGAATAATATTTAACAATGATAATATCAAATAGGTAATAGCTATGAAAAAAAAGCTAAATATTTGTTGACATTCTTCACAAGTAAATATTAATATACCACCGACAATTAATATAGAATATGTAATTATACTCCATGAAATTTGAAAATTAATAAGATTTTCTCCCATTTCTTCTAAGTCAATAACTTTGTCTTTCTTATTTTGCCAAACAATAAAAGGTAATAATATATTTCCTACAGGAATAGCTAGAAAAGCGAGAACAGAAAGATGCATTAAAATAAAAACACTTTTATCTTCTATCTTATCATAGTTCAATAGTTCCTTCACGTCAATACCCAGAGCTTCACATATTAATACAAGGGTTTTTCCTCTGGGTTCTGTTTCTCCTTTCTCAATTCTTTGAATAGTTCTTAAACTTACTTTAGCATTTTCTGCTAATTCTTCTTGGGTTAAACCTTTATTCTTTCTTATTTCCTTAATTTTTGATCCAATAGTTACCATATAATAAAATTATTTTTTGTTTGGTCACAAAGTAAATCTAAAAATGGTAATATTTCTAATGTCATAATTACGTCATTCTTATGACATTTACTACTACATGTTGATAATCAACTATTTAGAATTCAACAAAAAAGCTATCCCCATAAATGGAGATAGCTTAATCTATTTAGAATTACTACTTAATTAATAGTGTAATTTTAGTTATTCGCTTCTACAGCTTTATCAATCCACCCTTGAACCGTATCTTTCGATGGATTAGGGATTTGCTTTAATTTCAGTTTCTTCTTCATACCGATGAAGTCATTCATTAATTTACCTACAGCTTTATCTGCAAGATCAGAAGTCATATAGAAACCAAGTTTGTGCATTACATTAATAAGGTCTGTACCTACACCAATTGCTTCCCACTCTGCTTCAGAAGAAGCTACAGGCCATTTTTCAGGACGCATTTGAGGGAAGAATAATACTTCTTGGATTGATGCATTATCAGTTAACATCATTACAAGACGGTCAATACCGATACCTAAACCAGATGTAGGAGGCATACCATATTCTAATGCTCTTAAGAAGTCCTGATCGATGAACATTGCTTCGTCATCACCTGCTTCCATTAACTTCATTTGCTCTTCAAAACGCTCTCTTTGATCGATTGGGTCATTAAGCTCTGAGTAAGCATTCGCTACCTCTTTACCATTTACCATTAACTCAAAACGCTCTGTCAATTCAGGATTATCTCTGTGACGCTTACATAAAGGTGACATCTCTACAGGATAGTCAGTGATGAATGTTGGCTGAATATAATTGCCCTCACATTTTTCACCGAAGATCTCATCGATCAACTTACCTTTACCCATTGTTTCGTCATGCTCAATGCCTAACTCATCACAGAAAACACGTAATTCTTCAACAGATTTACCATTGATGTCTTTACCTGTATGTTCCATAATTGCTTCTGCCATAGTAACACGACGGTAAGGTGCTTTGAAAGAGATTTCATTCTCTCCTACTTTAGCATCTGTAGTACCGTTTGCAGCCATTGCAACAGTCTCTAAACATTGTTCAGTAAACTCCATCATCCAGTTGTAATCTTTGTAAGCTACATAGATTTCAACTGCAGTAAATTCAGGGTTATGCGTTCTATCCATACCTTCATTTCTGAAGTTACGAGAGAATTCATATACACCATCAAAACCACCCACGATTAATCTTTTTAAGTATAATTCGTTGGCAATTCTTAAATATAAAGGAGTATCTAAGGCATTGTGATGAGTAATGAACGGGCTAGCCGCTGCACCACCAGGGATACTTTGTAATACTGGAGTATCTACTTCTAAATGTCCATGATCGTTAAAGAAGTTACGCATAGCGTTAATGATCTTCGTTCTTTTAACGAAAGTCTCTTTCACTTCTTTATTCACTACTAAATCAACGTAACGTTGACGGTATCTTAATTCAGGATCAGAAAATGCATCGTGCATAGTTTCATTACCCTCTTCGTCTTTTGTTACCTTAACTGCAGGAAGTGGTTTTAAAGATTTAGATAAAACTTTAAGTGTCTTGGCATGAACTGTAGTTTCCCCTACTTCAGTTTTGAAAACAAAACCTGTGATACCAATAAAGTCACCTCTATCTAATAACTTTTTGAAAACCGTATTATATAATGTCTTATCCTCACCAGGACAGATTTCATCTCTATTTACATAAACTTGGATACGACCTGAGGCATCTTGTAATTCAACAAAAGCTGCCTTACCCATCGCACGAACACTCATAATACGACCAGCAATAGACACTGTTCCATAATCATTAGGACGACGATCGAAATTCTTATGAATATGTGCTGCTGAAACGTTTACATCAAATTTTTCCGCTGGATATGGATCAATGCCCAAGTCCATTAACTGTTGTCTCTTTTCTCTACGGAGTACTTCTTGTTCGCTAAGAATTTGCATTTTGATTGTTTTTTGCTCAACGTCAATAATGAGTAACCGAAACCCCTTCGACTACTTATACATTACTGCACAATTTCAAAGGGCGAAAATAATAGATTTATTTGTAAGAATAACGTAATTCTAAAAAATCATACGTTATTAATCATAAATTTAAATCTATTTTGAAAATTAATCTTGAATTAGGTCTAAATAGAGACTTAGACAGTTTGTAATAGCAACTTCTTTTTTAATTGTAATGGAGTGAGACCTGTTTCTTTCTTGAAAATATAATTAAAGGTAGATTTAGAATTGAATCCACTATCAAAAGCAATAGCTAATAATGTAAGATTTTGGTTTTCAGGTTTTGCTAACCTTTCTTTAAATTCTTCTACTCTATAGGTATTTATGTATTGATAAAAGGACTTTTTAAAGCCTTGATTTAATATTGATGAGACCTTTTTAGTTGAAAATCCTAATTTCTCAGATAACTTTTCTAAGCTTAATTCTGGATCAAGGTAGGGTTTTTCTTCTTCCATCAATTTTGTCATAAAATGCATCTCATTCTTAAGTATAGCGGACTTGTCTGATAACAATGATTCGTTAGCAATTACTTCTTCTTGAATTTCAATGCTCGCTTCTCGTGTCTGCACTTCTATATGAGAATGCATGATCATTTCATAAAAACCTTTCAGTCCTAACCAATAAATTACAAAAGCAAGGTAGAGAAATAAGATATAATAATCAGAATAAGGTCTTTTGTAATCAAAAAACACCATATCGACAAAAGTAAGTGTAGCAAACATTAGCCAACCAATTCCCCATCCTACAAGAATTTTCTTCATCCATATTCTATTTTGAACATCGGAATCCGAAATTTCAGCATCTTCATTTATTGATTTAAATGTAATAATAGCATAAATACTCATGGACAGTACTCCTATTATTACTTCAATTTTACCATACCCATCTAAAAAGCTTAAGGTATTTGTATTAAAAAATAACTGATCAAAAAGATGTAGAATTCTAATCGTAAAATAGAATACAGCGGGTAATAAATGTCTAAATGCACGAAAATTAAATTTATAATTTGAGGTACAAACAGATTTTGTATAAAGATATAATAAAGGGCCAATCATTAATAAAAATGTGAGAGGAACAGTTTGTAAAATTGGCACCTGCTTTAAAACGTGCATATCTCTTAGAATATGCCTGCCCATAGTGACCGCAATACAGGCAACTAAACCAGCTAAAAGGTAATTGGAAGTTTTTCTGCCTTTGTTAACGAAAACCAGTAGTATTGAAAAAATTAACCCTTGAGCTACGCCCATGATACTCAAGAAATTATATATATTAAAGTTCATGTGTGTCTGATAGTTCTTTGATATTAGGACACACAAGTTAAGGGAATTATTTAATAATATTGATAAAAAATATTTCAACACCAAGAAATAATCCCCTATTCATACTTCAATAGTTAATCATTCCCCATTAAAATGAGGAATCATTATGTTTAGTTACATGCCTTCGCATCCATGCTATTGATCCATTCTTTGATCAAGACAACTCCTTCTTCATGGATCATTGTTCTGCCCAACTCAGGCATCATAATATCCGGCTGATCTGAGTTCATTCTGAAATGTAAAATTGAAGCATCAGCATCTCCAGGGACAATGTCATAAAGTAATCCTCCTGAACCTTTTCCTGCTGCTACAGGTTTCTTACAGAAACCAAATTTTGATGGATCTTTTTCTAAACCATAAAGGAAAAGTCCAGAATTATTAGCCGATCCCTCAGGACGATGACAATGACCACAGTTGATATCTAAATACGATTTTGCTCTTGCGTCTAAATCTTCATTTTGATCTGTCCAAACCACTGCCTTAGGTATTGAATTTTCGTCTGGTAAAACTATTAAACCTTCATCTTCCCATTTCTGAAGTTGATTTTGTAAACCATCTTCATATTGTACTAATGTATTTAAATGTCTTGCTTTTGGACCAATTGGCGTAAAAGTTCCACTTACGTTGTGACAACCGTTACAATCATTTTGATTTGGAATCATGTAATTAACATTCACCAACTCTCCTTCCATGTTCGTAAATTCAACTTGTCTTAACCCTCCAACTAAAGAAAGTGCTGCTTCTGTTTGCTCTTCATTCCAAGCATAAGCATAAGACATCCATCCTGTCTCTTCGTGAATTAATAATCTAGTTTCAATAATTCTATTTCCTTGAGAAGCATCTCTTTCATCATTCATGTAGAAAAAGTTTTTCACCAATACCGACCCTATAGGAAAATTGAAAGCTTCTTCCCTGTTGTACTCTATTTTTTGTCCTTTAGGTACAACTACAAATCTCTTTTTATGGGCATAGTCAGAAAATAATGGCGTTGCCAAATCAAAAGGCATTACTCCATTTTTGGGATTTAGAGCGTTCATTTCTCCTTTGAAAAAACCATATTCTGATAGTGAAGCATAAGGAACTGCACTTAGGTCAATAGGTTGTACTTCCTCTTCAACCTCAACAATAATATTATCATCTCCTAGCTTGTCCTCCTCAGTACAAGCAATAAAAGTGGCTGTTCCAAAAATTGCTGTTGCTAGTAGTATTTTTCTTAGTTTATTAAATAACATAGGCTTAATTAAAAAAATAGAGATAATTCTCTCTGTGGAGTAAATGAAAAAAGATCACCACCCAATACATTAGGTGGCGATCATTGTTTATTAAGAATTAATTATCAAAATAAACAGCAGGTAGTGACACACCTTCACAATCATGTTCAGCGCTAGCTTCTCTCATGCCAGCAAAAGAATTTATAACGTCTAAGTTGACTAACATTGCATTTCCGTTGTTTGTCGAACAGATATTGTTTGTTGCACTTGATTGTGCATAATCAGGGAATAATCCCGGAATTTGGAAGATACCATCCGTGATCATTTCAGGTACAATTCCTTGTTGTTGGAATCCAGCTAATTGGTATGCACCTAATAATACTTGACCTAACTCCGATTGTACCGGATTAATACCACTCCACCCTTCAGAAGCAATTGCATTACCACTGATTCTTACATTATGACAATAAGGGTTAAAACTTGGGTAATTAATTCCAAAATCAATCATATCAGAAACTGGATCTTCAGCAGAAGCCATTGTAACTAAGTAACTAAACATACAGATACTCATTACATTATTATTAGTAATTGTATTGTCTACAATTTCTAAATGTCTTCCTGATAAAACCATTACACCTGTACCTGCTGGTACAATTCCTACAATATTTCCTGCAGGAGCAAAGTTTGTAAGGTTATTATTTAAAACTGTATTATTATTAATTTTACAATTTGTACCATTTGTAATTACGGGTAATCCTGGTAAATCAAAAATCAAGATACCAGCAGTGTTATTTTCAGCAAGGTTTTCTGATACTTCTGAATATTTACAATTTTCAATTTCAATTCCTGCAACATTTTCAACTACAGTATTATTGATCACTTTTACATTCTCAGACTGCCCCACATATACACCTGCATCAGAAGCTCCTCTGATATAAGAGTTTTCTACTAAAACATTTTTAGATTTTACAGGATATAATGCATAAGCGCCGTTGTCTTCTGAAGGATCTCCAGTGTATTCTGATCTGATTCCACTAAAAATTACTCCATTAGAATCTTCTACTTTTATGTTATCACCAATAGCATCTTCAACTGCTAAGTTTTCAAATTTAATATTATCTGTATACTGAGCGATGATCCCTTGTGCTCCTGCTGCTTGTTCTGCAAAAGATAAGATAGATAAATCTTTACCGTCTCCTAATAAAACAATATTCTTTTTATTTTGAACAGACAAAGTATTCGTAAAGCTATATACACCCTCAGCAAAATAAAGAGTGTCTCCATCATTCATACTAATTAAAGCTCCTTGAACTTCATCTTGTAGATTTGCTTGATCAGGAGAAAATGAATGTTTTACATGAACGGCTACTGGCCCATCAGGAATATCATTCATTACTACTTCTTCTTCAGAGTCACATGAATAGGATGCCAAAAGAGAAGTGGCAAGAAGTACTTTTGCTAGCGTATTTTTAAGTTGCATATTGATTAGTTAATTAAAAAATCATGAAATCAGAAAGAATGCTTCTGAGTTGGAGTATAATTCATTCTTGAAAAAATACTATATAAACAATCTTAGTGTTAACACAACACTTAATCGTCTAACTAAAAGAAAAGCAGTAAATTAGGACTAATTTATACTAAAATGTGTTTTTATTCGGACGTTTCAACCCTTATCCGGACCTATATAAAACAATAAAAATTAATACGTGTAACCAAAATTACACAATAGCGTTATATCAATCAGAAATAATTAAATAAGATAACCTTCAGAAAGAGATGACCATTAGTTTGCTACAATACATTTCTGATGTGAAAAATGAAATACAGTTTTGGGAAAACGAGATAAACTTTTACCTAAATGAGATCAAATTATTACACATTAGATTAGACAATTATTTAGAAAGGGATATTAACGAATATCAAAAAAATAAACTTACTAAGTTTCAAGAAATCAATTCGAAACTAAAATTAGAAGCGACTAACTTATATAATGAGATAGATGTTTTTGATGATTCTTTAGCAAGTAGAAATAATTCAGAATTAAATGATGAGACTTTTGACAAGTATCACTACTTCAAAGAAAAATTAGACGAATTGGCCAATAATTATATGGAATATAAAGATGAATTAATACGCTTTACTATTTCCTCATTAGCTTAAAAAAATTATTTCATTTCACTATTAGTTCAGGAAATGAAAAAAGGGTGTAACACATTATTTAGTGTTACACCCTTTATTATTTTACAAGAATTAATTCTTATTTCTTCATCATCAAGATTTGACCAAATTGTAATTCTTTTGGTTCTTGAGTTTTAAAAGCTCTGTTTTTATACTCTAAATCAGCTGATTTAAATCGAGCAGCTGACACATCAGAATTATCAAATGAACCATTTTGAATCTTATATAAAGCTTGATGTAACATTGGTTCATGAATATCACCCCAGTTATATCTAACGTTATCCTCTACTTCTCTATCTACAGGAATACCTTCAAAGTAGTTACCTTCTCCTGCAGAATTTAAAATTCTTAATGATATCACTGAATAAATAAAACCTCCATTTTCAAAACCATAACTACCTACAGGCTTTCCATATGTATTTTGTCCTATTAATTGAACATCCATATAAGGTTTTAAACAATTGATTACTAATTCTGAAGAAGATGCAGTGCCACCGTCAGCAATAATGAATACTCTATCTAAATCTAGATTTTCATTCATGATTTCCAATGTTTGGCTCTCATTATGTTCTCCTGCTTGAATTCTATTATGTTGATATAAAAATAACTCTTGACCTTCTGCTGATACAGGTGCAAGGTAACCTGCAATTTGCTGTGCAATATTAACACGACCACCACCATTGTATCGCATATCAAGCACAACTTCTGTTACTCCAGCTGCTTTAAACTCAGCAAACGCTTGTGCTAAAGCTTCTTCTGCTGTAACAATAAAAGATTTAAATACCAAGTGTCCTACTTTTTTGCCATTTGGTAAATCAATCACTTCTGATAGCAATAAAGGATTGATAATCAATTCTTCTTTTGCAATAGTGATAACGGTATCTCTCTGAGGGGACACAAGTGTTTGAACACCATCAACATATTTAGTTATAGCAGGAACAGTAATATCAAAAGTATTTTCTACTCCTTTTTTATTTTCGCCTAATGAATTATTTATATCATCTGAAGTTGCTGTTGCCACACTCAGACCATTAATAGCATTAATTTTAGCACCTCTGATCAAACCTGCTGTATGAGCAGCAGAACCTGGATAAGAGAACCGAACATATAAATCTGATTCTGTTTCATACAATAAATAGATACCATGAGCTCCCTCGTCTCCATCTGTTACTTGACCAGAGTTGTAATATGCATCATATTCAGCCTTAGATTGAATATGACTCCATTTGTCTTGTTCATTTCTTAGAGAAACCAACATCTCGTCTTGAGTTCCATAACTATCTACATCTATTGTAGGTAATTCATCAGACCAAAGATACCATTGCTCCATTAAATTCTTTAAATAAGATTTGTTGTAAGCATTAGAATCAAAATTCCCAGGATTTATCCCATCGTCTTCAGTACAGCTGATAATTGAAAATAGGAAAGCCCCAATAAGAAGCTTTTTTAGCATTGAATTGGCTGTCATAAATGTTAATGTTTGTGTGTTTGTAGAAAAAATCGATGTTTTCTTACTTTTCTATAAAAATATATAACATAGAAGTAATAAAGTTGTTACCTTAGCGTCGAGAAAATATTTTCTCATTAAAGAATAAGGTTATTAAGTACAAATGTACATTAATTAACTTATATTTTGGTAAAATTTTAACATAATTCAGACCTAGATGGCAAAAGACTCGCACAGAACAAACCACCAAATCAGAGTCAAAGAAGTACGATTAGTGGGTGACAATGTAGAAAACGGAGTATTCTCAAGAGATGAAGCACTTCGTAAAGCAGATGGATTAGGATTAGATTTAGTTGAGATCTCTCCTAATGCGAATCCCCCAGTTTGTAAAATTATCGATTATTCGAAATTTAAGTATGAGCAAAAGAAACGTGAGAAGGAATTAAAAGCTAAAGCTTCTAAGACTGTAGTAAAAGAAATCCGTTTTGGTCCTAATACTGACAAACACGATTTAGACTTCAAAACTAAGCACGCCATCAAATTCCTGAATGAAGGGAATAAGGTGAAGGCTTACGTTCACTTCCATGGTCGTACTATTATCTATAAAGATAGAGGTAAGCAACTTCTAAAAGACTTTGCCGAAAATATTAGAGAATATGGTAAAATTGAAGGTGGAATGCGTGTTGAAGGAAGAAGAATGATCATGTTCATCTCTCCAAACCAACCGAAAAAGTAAATATAAGTTATCTAAGTTTTATCTTACGATAATTATTTATACATTTGCATGCTTGAAATTATTCAGGCATGCATTTTTTATTGTAAAATTTAAAGAATGCTCTGGCATACCGAGGCGATTGGCTGCCGTAGGTAACCAGGTAATTAAATCAATGTTTCACCTTTAGGGTTCAGGCTCTAAATAACTGAAAGGTAAAATGCCAAAGGTTAAAACAAAATCTGGAGCGAAAAAACGTTTCAAGTTGTCAGGTACTGGCAAAATCAGAAGAAAGCACGCTTACAAGTCTCACATCTTAACGAAAAAGACTACTAAGCAAAAGCGTAACCTAACTTTAATGGGTGAGGTAGACAAGGCTGATACTGTAAACGTGAAGAAAATGCTTTGGTTATAAGCCAAACACTTCACATTACTCAAATCAACCAAATTGTATTACAAAACTTATTAAATTTAGAAAAAAATGCCTAGATCGGTCAACCACGTCGCGTCTCGCGCTAGAAGAAAGAACATCTTAAAATTCTCAAAAGGATATTATGGTGCTCGTAAAAACGTTTGGACAGTAGCTAAAAATGCCGTTGAAAAAGGATGGAGCTACGCTTACGTTGGTCGTAAACAAAAGAAAAGAAACTTCCGTGCACTATGGATTCAGCGTATCAACGCTGCTACTCGTATGTATGGTGATATGTCTTACTCTGCATTCATGGGTAAAGTAAACAAATCAGGTGTCGAATTGAACCGTAAAGTTCTTGCTGACCTTGCTATGAACCACCCTGAAGCATTCAAAGCAGTAATCGAGAAAGTTAAGTAATTAACAATCTTGTAAGACAAAAGAGACCTATAACCTTTGTGTTGTAGGTCTTTTTTTCTATTATAGCCACATCATTTTTTGGCATTGAAAAGGCTTAATTTACCAATAGATTCAATGCATTTTATATCCACATTAAAAATTACCTCATAAGAATATGTTATCGATCAGCAATGTTTCTTTTCACTTTGGAAGCCGTACGATGTATCAAAATGCTTCCTTAACGGTGTACCCTAAAAATAGAATCGGTATTGTTGGACATAATGGCGCTGGAAAAACCACGCTTCTAAAACTTATAAATGGTGATTTCACTCCTGATGAAGGGCAAATCTCTATGCCAAAGGGGTGTACAATAGGTTTCTTAAACCAAGACCTACTCTCCTATCAAACTGAAGAATCAATCCTACATGTTGCCATGGAAGCTTTTGGCCCTGTTTTGAAGATCCAAGAAGACATGGAAAAAATTCTTCATGAAATGGAAACTGATTACAAAGAAGAATTGGTTGAAAAATTGGCTAATCTTCAAGAAAAGTTTGAGTCTATGGAAGGTTACACAATCAAATCTAAAGCGGAAACAATCTTAGCTGGATTGGGCTTTAAAGATGAGGAAATGGATCAACCTTTACATAGTTTTTCTGGTGGATGGAGAATGCGTGTGATGTTAGGTAAGCTTCTTTTGATGAAGCCTGACGTATTGATGCTTGATGAACCTACCAACCACTTGGACCTTCCTTCAATTCAATGGATAGAAAATTATTTATCGACTTATGAAGGTGCTGTAATAATTGTTTCTCACGATAGAGAATTCCTCGATAGAGCAATCAATACTACAGTGGAAGTATCTAGTGGACGATTAACTTCTTACCCTGGTAACTATTCTTATTACTTAGAAGCAAAGAAAGAAAGAGCTGAATTGCAGAAAAATGCGTATGAAAATCAGCAACAAAAGATAAAAGAAACAGAACGCTTTATTGAACGTTTTAGATCGAAAGCTACTAAAGCAAAACAAGTTCAATCAAGAGTAAAGATGCTGGATAAAATGGATCTTATAGAAGATGTAAGAGACGATAATCCAGAAATCAATATGGACTTTAAATTTACACAACAGCCTGGAAAAGTAATCAGTGAAATCATGGACTTTGACAAGGCATATGGTAATAAAGTCATCTTCAAAAATGCAGACCTTACTTTAATGCGTGGTGATAAAATCGCATTAATTGGTGCCAATGGTAAAGGTAAATCTACCCTACTTCGTCTAATCAGTGGTCGTGAAGGTGTTGATAAAGGAGAAAGAAAAGGTGGCCACAATGTAATCACAGCATTTTATGCTCAACATCAGCTAGAAGATTTAAATATTGAAAATGAAATTCTTGACGAGCTAAAACAAGCAGGTTCTGACAAAACAGAACAGGAATTAAGATCTGTATTAGGATGTTTCTTGTTTCAAGGGGATGAAATTTTCAAAAAAATTAAAGTACTATCTGGTGGTGAAAAATCAAGAGTTGCCTTAGCAAAAACACTGATTTCTGAAGCAAACTTTTTAATGCTTGACGAACCAACCAACCACTTGGATATCCCTTCAGTTAATATCTTAATCCAAGCACTTCAACAATACTTAGGCACTTATTTAGTCGTTTCCCACGACCGTCACTTTATTGCTCGTGTGGCCAATAAAATCTGGTACATTGATGAAGGTAAATTAAAAGAATACCCTGGAACGTATGCAGAGTGGCAAGATTGGATGAAAAAGATGGAAGAAGAAAAGACACTTCTTACACAATTGGATGAAGCAGAAGGAAATGCACCTGTAAAAAAGGAAAAACAAAAGAAAAAAATGACCAATTCCGAACTAAAGGAATGGCAAAAGAAATATAAGAAGGCGAAAAATGAGATGGAAAAAGCCGAAGAAAAGCTGATGGAATTGGAAGAAAAGAAGGAAGATATAGAAACTTCTTTAGCTGATCCTGAAATCTTCGGAAATCCTGATAAATTAGCAGATGTAAATGCGTCTTATGACCAAGTGAAAAGGGAACTAGAAGAAGTGACTGAAACTTGGGAAGAATGGACCATGGAAGTTGATGAATTGGAAGAACTCAAGCCTGAATAAACAGTATGAATCCATATGATGTAGGTTATTTTGAAACCGATGATGGACATTCTATATATTATGAACAAAGCGGGCATCCTTTAGGGGTGCCTGTTTTGTATCTGCATGGTGGTCCTGGTGCTGGTTTGGATAATCATTACCACCAACTACTTCCTACGCTACAAAATATTCGATTAATTGGCCTTGACCAGCGTGGTTCCGGTAAAAGTAAACCTTTAGGAACTTTAGAAAACAACGAAATTGAATTTTTAATTAAGGATTTAGAGCAACTTAGAGAACAATTACATATTTCTTCTTGGTTTATTTTCGGTGGAAGTTGGGGTTCTACTTTAGCTTTAGCCTATGCTTCCTTTCATCCAAATAATATTAGAGGATTAAACCTTTGGGGTATCTTTTTTTGTAATGAACAAGAAATCAATTGGCTTTTCAAAGATACTGCCCCACTAATGTATTCTGATATCTACAACGAAATTCTTGAAGTGAAAAATTCAAAATCAAGCCTTCAAATTTTAGCTGAATATCAAAAAAGACTTTCTGATAATTCTGTTGCTGAAAAGTTTGCAACGAAATGGTTATTATGGGAAGCATTTATCTCAGAACACCCTGAACCTATTTTTGAAGATTTTAATCAATGGCAAGCATCTCCTCAGGCGATGGCTTGTGCTAAAATTGAAAATCATTACTTCTTACAAAATCCACTAAGGTTACACTCTATTCCTTTAGAAGACAAACTTAAAATAGCTACTTTTGACTTCCCTATTTATATATCACACGGTAGAAATGACTTGGTTACTCCTGCAGGAAGTGCATTAAAACTTAAAGAATTATTTCCCCAAGCTCATATCAATATCTTAAAAGATAGTGGACATTCATTAGAACATAAAGAATTAAAAAACAGCATTATTGAAAGTGGAAAAAGATTATTAGCCTTGTAAAAATCTATCGAGTTGATTAAACATTTGATTTCTCAATAAATCTGCATCTCCTGATAATGGAATTTCATTCAACAATTCATGTAATGCCATCACAATAGATCTATTCAAAATTAAGGTTTTCTCTTTATCGTGTTCAACTAATGAAAGGTTAAACTTACTTTCATATAATTCTAAGATAATTTGATGGGCAATATTTTCTGGTAATTGCTCTTTATATGCTTCAGCTACTCTCTGTAAAATACTTTGCAAAAACCTGAATTCGATTGTCGATAATTTTAGTCTATACTTCTTCATTCGTTACTAATAAGTAAGCATAATAGTTTGTCACTTGCTTAACATCCACCAAAGGTAAAAAACCCTTCTCAACTTTACCATTTTTTATTTTCAAAGGATATTTTCCCTGCTTTTCTTTCTCATAAATTTCAAAATCATCTACCTCATGTTTAGTAATAATTCTCCATTCACCTTTTCCAAGTATATGTTCTTGTAGTTTCAATGTGATATGCCCCATCGTAAGTCGTGGATTTATTTCAATACAAGGTTGTATCTTCGTTTTTCCTAGACTATCCTTATATATTATTGCATCTACACCAAAAGGTCCATCAAATCTGTCCCAAGAAATAATTTCTCTTTTTATAATTTCTATTGATGAGTGAATTACTTCCAGTTGATCATGATCAAATAAAATCTCAAACTCATTTAATTTTGCCCCAAAATATTGCCCAGTAAGTCCTGCTAGAAAATGTGTTCCACCTAAAAACTGAACTTCAGTTCCATTTTTTTCAAATAAGAGAGAAAAATCTACTCTCTTCTCTAATAAGGGTTCTAATAATATACTACCCTGTTGTTTTAGTCCACTTTCGATCCACTTTTGGACACTAGGTGTTATTTCTTCTCGTTTCAAAACTAGAATTCCTCTTCCAGATGAACTAAAAGGATGTTTTAAAATCACACCAAATGGATTCTTTTCAAACGTATTTTGAATTACCTTTACTAATTGTGAGTAATCGCTATAGAAATCCCCAATTTCTTCCTTACTAATAATTCCATTTATATTCTCATTTATTAAAGCTTTTAGTACTTTATAACCACTTTCTCGATGAAAATATTTTTTGAGTTGAACCTCCCAAAGGTCTATATTTTTAATAGAAAGTTCTGTACTTAAACTTGGTGATTTCCCCCATGGCTTTACATGTTCGGTTACTTTCTTTTGGGTATAAAAATCAGATCTTTTTATAAATGAAATATTTTTACCGATAACACTATACAATTGTTTCAGCCAAATTTCATTATCTGGTAATTTATCAACTAATAAAAGATCATTATTCTCCCCTAACCAAAGCATAAGAACGGTTAAATCATGTTCTAGCTTTTTTATCATCTTAGGAGGTGTATAATGTCTTTGATTTTTTAAGATAGATAACTCACAATGAGGATTAAAGACCAATAAGGAAGGTTTCTTTTTCATTTTGATCAAATTCTTTAAGATCAAATAATTTTATTTAAAATGTTAATATCAAAGCTAAAGTTAAAATAATCTAATTATTTATTGGTATTGTTTAATGATATTATCATATTGTCAACGAAAGTAAATAAGGAACACTATCAAACTTCCATTTTTTGAAGTGACAAACAAAAGTACATGAATAAATTATTCTATCTGATAATTGGGTTAATACTCTCTCACAATGTGTCAGCGCGTATTAATGAATATACACTCACATTAGAAGAAAATAAACCCTATGTAAACGCAGCAAGTAAAGCCTATTATTTCGTAGACCCTACAAATGAATTAGATTTTGCTCAAATTTCAAGTCCAAGGTTTACTAAGTTTTCTCCTTGGAACAAGACATCAAACGTAAGTTTTGAATATGGTCATTCGACCTATTGGGTTAGAGTGGATATTGAAAACGAAAATCCTAGCATGAAGCCTGATTGGTTGGTTGAAATCAATTATGCTCCTCTAGATTATGTTGATTATTTCCTCATGAAAGATGGAAAACTAATTGACCATGTATCTACAGGTGATCATGTTAATTTCAAAAATCGACCAATTCAACATCATAACTATGTTTTTCCATTAACTGTGCAAGGTTCTGGGGTAACAAGTATGTATTTTAAAGTGAAGACAGATGGATCTATCAAAATTCCAATGCGTGTATACAGACCTTGGAAGTTTGCGGAAGTAAACTCTAAATATGAAGTAGGATTTGGTCTTTTCTTTGGTATTCTATTGATGATGGCTGTTTTGGGTGTCATTACATATCTACCTACTAAAGATATAAGTTACCTAATTTTCCCTATTCCAATTATTGCTAAAATACTTTTCACTTTCTCTTTATCAGGACATACTTTCCAGTTTTTATTCCCAGAGAATACTTATTTAGCAAATAAAATAACGCCATTATCCATTGGTTTATGGATGGTTGGCGTTTCTACTTTCAACTTATTCTTCTTGAGAACTCGTAGAATCTCTCCTCTGGTACATAATTTAAATTTTGCTGGTTTGGGTATTGGTTTTACAGCAATGTTTGGTGCTTTATTCCTTCCATATTCAACGGCTATTCAAATTGTAACAGGTACTTCGATTCCATTTACAATGTTAGCATTAGGAATTGGTATTACATCCTATGTAAAAGGGAATCGTTTTGCTAGTTATTATATTGCTTCTTTTGCACTTTATTTAACTGCATTATTATTCTTTGTTGGACGTATGAAAGGTTGGGTTCCAGATAACTTATTTACATCTAGAATCTTAGAATATGGTGATATTGTAATGGTTACCTTACTTTTCACTGCATTGAGTAAAAAGTATGCGATTTACAGAGAAGAAAAGAATATTGCTGTAAAGCAAATGTTACAAGTTGAGGCGGAAGCAAAAGCAAACCTGGAGATCAAGGTTCAAGAAAGAACATTAGAACTTCAAAACGCTACGACTGAATTAGAGGAGCAAAAAGAAGAATTAGAAGCTCAAGCCAATCAATTGGCTTCAAAAAATGAAGAAATCATGGCACAATCAGAAAAGCTGAAAGGTTTAAATGATGCTATGAATGATAAAAACGATGAGTTAGAGCAGCAAAATGAAGAAATTGCAGCGCAAAGAGACATGGTCGCTGAGAAGAATTTAGAGATCGAAAAGGTCAATAAAAACTTAAAAGACAGTATCAACTATGCCCAACGCATTCAAACGGCTATTCTTCCTGCTGAGGAAACTTTAGATAAAGTTTGGAATGAGTACTTTTTAATGTACAAACCAAAAGATACCGTTTCTGGAGACTTCTACTGGACTTATCATAATGAAAAAGAAAATAAGTCAATATTAATTGTTGCAGACTGTACAGGGCATGGTGTTCCTGGAGCAATGATGTCAATGATTGGGGATGGCTTCTTACAACAAATTGTAAAATTAAGAGGCATTACTTCTCCTGCTAGAATTCTATTAGAGATGAATGCTAGTCTTCATAACATGCTTAATCATGAAAGTACAACTATTCGTGATGGGATGGACATGGGTGTAATTGTTTGGGATAAAAATCAAAATAATGTTCACTTTGCGGGAGCACATACACCTTTAGTTTTTGTTCAGAACAACAAAATTTATAATATCAAAGGTGAACGTTTAAGTCTAGGGGCTTCTGATCAACAAATGAAGATCAAAGAACATATTGTTCCTCTAAATTCAGAAACTACTTTCTACCTCTTCTCTGATGGATATCAAGATCAATTTGGTGGTGAAGATGATCGTAAGATTTCTAGTAAACGTTTAAGAGAGCTTATCCTTATGGTTTCACAAAAGCCAATGGATCAACAAAAGGCTGCTTTAAACAATTTCTATGAAACTTGGCTTAATCCAAATGATATAACTAAAGGTAAGCAAATTGACGATATTTTATTAATGGGTGTTAAGGTTCGTCCATAATAATATTAGGCAAATGAGAAATATTATCACCCTTTTGTGCATGTTACTTTTAACATATGCAAAAGGGTGATTTTTATCGCTTTAATTGTAGGTTAATGTTAGGATATTGGAACAACGAAAAATTTTATATCATTTACTACTCAATAAAGTGAAAATTCTCATATTAAATTCTGGTAGTTCTTCTATCAAGTTCCAGCTTATTGAAATGCCATCTGAACGTGTTATCGGTAAAGGCTTAATAGAAAAAATAGGACTTCCAGATGCATCCATAACAGTAAAAAACAGTGAAGGATTAAAAGAAATTATCCGCTTACAGATTCCAGACCATGTAAAAGGTATTGAATTCTTATTAAGCATATTAACTGATGAAAAATTAAATATTATTTCATCTTTAGATGAGTTATCAGCAGTTGGTCATAGAATGGTACATGGAGGTTCTACTTTTGCCAAAAGTGTTAGAATTGACGAAGATGTAATGCATGGTATTGAATCTTGCATTGAATTAGCACCATTACATAACCCTGCCAATATTAAAGGTGTTGAAGCAATCGAAAAAGCTATAGGTGACATTCCTCAAGTTGCTGTTTTTGATACTGCATTTCACCATACAATTCCTGAACAAAGAGCTGTATATGCATTGCCTATTAGTTTTTATAAAAAATACGGCTTAAGAAAATATGGTTTCCACGGTACAAGTCATCAATACGTTTCTATGCGTGCTAAAGAATTATTTGGCAATGACAAAACGGAAAAAATGATCACTTGTCACTTGGGTAATGGTAGTTCACTTGCTGCTATTGAGAATGGTAGATCTATCGAAACTTCAATGGGCTTCTCTCCTACCGATGGACTAATGATGGGTACTCGTTGTGGAGCAATTGATCCGGGTGTAATACCTTTTATTGCTGATCATGAACATTTAGATATTTCTGGGATTTCTAATCTAATTAATAAAGAATCTGGTTTATATGGCGTATCAGGTATCTCATCTGATTACAGAGATGTATCAATGGCTGCAGAAAAAGGTAATGAAGACGCACAATTAGCCCTTAAAATGTATCACTATGATGTGAAGAAATACATCGGTACTTACTTGGCAACTTTAGGAGGTTTAGATACAATAATCTTTACAGGTGGTATTGGAGAAAATGCTATCAATGCTCGTAAAGAAATTTTGAAAAATCTTGAAGGTTTAGGTATTGAAGTCGACTTAGAAAAAAATAGTAAAGTAATGGGTGAAGAAGCTGTTATCTCTACAGACAATTCTAAAGTAAGAGTTTGTGTTATCCCTACCAACGAAGAAGTTATGATAGCTAGAGACACTTATGATCTTGTAAAGTAGATAACTTCAATACACATATGGAAAAGGCTTTAAGTATTTGATATATACTTAAAGCCTTTTTTATTCATTAATAATTTTAGAATCAGTAGTTATTGCAAAACCTTTACAGCCAACATGTCCAATATTTATTGCTTCTATTATAGGCTGATTTTTTATAATTTTATTTGCTCCATAACTTACAATAAAATTGGCTCCTG
Source organism: Flammeovirga sp. AWQ4_249 (assembly GCF_056161045.1). Taxonomy (NCBI): domain Bacteria; kingdom Pseudomonadati; phylum Bacteroidota; class Cytophagia; order Cytophagales; family Flammeovirgaceae; genus Flammeovirga; species Flammeovirga sp. AWQ4_249. Next base: position 1,583 of record NZ_JBSWYJ010000015.1, on the reverse strand, counting down.
TTTCATTATCTAGTTCATCATATAAAACTGAAAATTCTTTAGTCTCCAATGGATTTAATTCGAGTGGATGGTCAAGGTAATTTTTTATTAGCTTCCCCTTTATATCATAATAAGCTACTTCTGTAAGAAACAATTTATCCTTGAGACTCACATTTCTGATATTTAAAGTTATGGTTAAATAAATATATTTATAGTTTTTCATATAATACAACCTTGAATAAGTGGGAACATAAGTCGTTTCATTGAATTTAAGGTCTGAAGCTATACATTCTATGTTTTCATCAACTTCTAAATCAGATGATTTAGAATCATTTTTTTTTGTTTTACAAGAAAACAGAAATACACTACATAAAATAATCAACACCATAATTCTTAAATAAAAATAAAATTTCTGAGTTTGCATATTTTTATTTTTTAAGAATAAGAAATATGAAAAATCCGACCATTAAAAACGTTGTTGTTGAAATTAAAAATGTAAACATAATTTTATGATTTTTTGATATTGAAATTATTATAATACAAAGATCTACATTCTGTCTTTCAATATTTTAGGTTAAAACACTAGAAATAAAAAATACGGTTTTTACGTAATTCAATTAAGTGTTTCACTTAGACAATATTCAATTAAAAAAGGCTCTCAATGATTATTTACATTGAAGAGCCTTTGGAATAAGGTAATAAGTTTGAGTTCAACACATCTACAGTTTTGTGATAACAATCTAACACTAAATAGTTACTTTAAGTTGTATTCTATTCATCTACAAAATTTTCTTCATGTTTGCTTCGTTTGATAATACAAAGGTCTTTATTTTTTAGACTAATTATATATCAATTTCACCTATTATTGCAAATTATGTGATTCACTTAGATTGAAGAGTAAATAAAAAAGGCTCCCAATGAGTATTTACATTGAAGAGCCTCTGGAATAAGGTGATAAGTTTGAGTTCTACACATCTACAGTTTCGTGATAACAATATAACACTAAATAGTTTCTTTAAATTTTAATCTATTCATCTACAAAATTTTCTTCATGTTTGCTTCGTTTGATGATACAAAGGTCTTTATTTTTTTGCCTAATCATATATCAATTTCACCTATTATTGCTAATTATGTGATTCACTTAGATTGAAGGGTAAATAAAAAAGGCTCTCAATGATTATTTACATTGAAGAGCCTTTGGAATAAGGTAATAAGTTTGAGTTCAACACATCTACAGTTTTGTGATAACAATCTAACACTAAATAGTTTCTTTAAATTTTAATCTATTCATCTACAAAATTTCCTTCATGTTTGCTTCGTTTGATGATACAAAGGTCTTTATTTTTTTGCCTAATTATATATCAATTTCACCTATTATTGAAAATTATGTGATTCACTTAGATTGGATGATTAATAAAAAAGGCTCCCAATGTTTATTTACATTGAAGAGCCTCTGAAATAAGGTAATAAGTTTGAGTTCAACACATCTACAGTTTTGTGATAACGATATAACACTAAATAGTTACTTTAAGTTGTATTCTATTCATCTACAAAATTCTAAGTATCAAGTTTACTACGTTTGATGATACAAAGGTCTTTATTTT